>JAKPBN010000344.1 GCA_029778945.1 Spirochaetota bacterium | reverse complement strand
CTTTCAAGCAGCTCGAAGGCGATATGGCAATCGACCGGAAGGGGCGCATATATGTCGTGGACTCCAAGGCCGCGATGCTTGTGCGGATCGACGATATGGAAGGAAGCAATTGGGTCGAGCTTGATTTGGCGGCCCTTGGCCTGCCGGTGCCTTATGCCATCGCCCTGGACTCCTCGGGACGCATCTACATCGGCGACGACTACAAGGGGAAGATCGCGCGGATTGACTCGATGGCAGGGGATGGGCTGGTGAGCTTCGGTGAGTCAGGTGAAGGCCCAGGCCGGTTCGGGTCTCCCGATGCCTTGGCCATAGATGCCCAGGGCAGGATTCTTGTCGCGGACGCCACCAAGGGGCGCATCATCCGTTTCGATGATATGGCAGGAACCAATTGGGTGAGCTATGACGGAAGCGACGCCGAGGGCAAGGGGGCCTTGGTCGAGCCTCGGCACATCGCGATCGCCCCGGATGGAAGCCTCTACCTGGCCGATGCCACCACGGCCAGGATTTGCCACTTCCTGGACCTCTCCGCCTCGGGCCGCGAGGTCTGGGGCTGGGACGGGAGTGGCGGAAGGCCCTGGCAACCCTTCGGGGTCGGCCTTGACACCGCGGGCCGGATCTATTTCGCGGACAACAATAAAGGTCGCATAGGCAGGATCGATGACCTGACGGGAAAGGGCCTTATCTTCTATCCTGGCGGTGCTCCGTGAGCGACCTGCCCAAGCCCGACATCCTCGTGCCCTATCGCGACCTCGGCTCCCGGGTCGACCCGGACTCCCCCTCGGGAAGGGTCTATGCCCTGGTCTATGTGCGGCCGGAGACCAACCGCTCCTCCTACGAGGGGGAGATTGTCCGGGCCCTGAGAGGCCGGGCCGAGCTCGTGTACATGGCCAACCTCAACGGCCGGCTCTTCACGGAAGGGGGGATCCTTTCCTCCCACTACGCCTCCCAGTTCCGCTTTGCCCGGGACCCCCGGGCCTCATTCCTCGACTACCCCGAGGTGGCCCGGGCCTTTGAGCGCCACTTTGGCCTTCCCGTGGAGGACGCGGACATCATGGGCTCCCTGCGGGCGGTGGAGTGGGGCTTTTCCTCCGCCGAGGAGCTCTTCTCCACCATCGTGGACGACGCGGACTTCCTCTCCAGCTATGGCCAGACCTTCAAGCTCGTCCGGGGAAAATACATTGTCAACTATGACCTTCCAGCCATCCTGACCCGCTACACCCCTGAGGCCAACTGCTTTGTGGCCCTCGTGAGGACGGAAGGGGCCGCGGACAGGCTCTACGCCGAGCTCAACAAGGCCATCTACACGGAGATCTGCTCCCGCCCGGACACACCCCTCGTGGATGGCCAGGCCCTGGAGGGCATGGCCTGGTCGGAGCGGGTCAGGCGGACCTACCACATCTCCACGAACAGGATCATGGCCATGCTCGACATGGCGAACTTTGTCTACACCTCCCCGGAGGGCCGTCTCGATGTGGCCGAGACTCCCTTGGGCTCGGCCCTGGTGGCCGAGGGGATTGTGACGGCCGACCAGCTCCGGGTCATCCAAGCCGCCCATCTCTGCAGGATTGGCCCCGTGGGAGGGCCGCCGGAAACCCTGGCCTACCTGCCCCAGCCCGGACGGGCCTTGGGTGCCGACGGGCGCCGGGGGCTTTTTTCCCGGGCTGCGAGTTTTATCGAGGAGAGGCCCTAGGCAGGCAAGCCCCGCCCCCGCTGCGCAAGCCCGCGCAAAATTGCGCAGTGCGCAAGCTTGAGGGGCAGTAATTACCCCTGGAAGAGCGGCCCTCCCGGCCTTCGAAACCCCCGGGAGGGCCTTTTATTGCCTCTTTTGCCCTCCCGGTAGCCATTTTTGAGCTTGGCACGCTTCCTGCTTTAGTACAGGTGAAAGCAGAGGAGCAGAATGCCATGAAGAAGAGATCCCGCCTTATCCTAGCCGTCATCGCCTTGCTGGCCCTGGGTGCCGTCCTCCTGGGCGTGAGCGCCACCAAGTCCGCCAAGACGGGCACGGCGGCCAAGGCCTATGACTTTACCGCCGTCTCCACCGGCACCATCGAGAAGTCCATCTCCACCAGCGGGACCCTCGAGCCCGTCTCCACGGTCTCGGTCCTGGCCGAGATGAGCGGCCGCATCGAAAAGGTCTACGCCGACTACAACGAGCCCGTCCGCAAGGGCCAGGTCCTGGTGTCCCTCAACACGGACATGCTCAGGCTCCAGCGCCTCCAGGCCCTGGCGGACCTGAGCAAGGCCGAGGCCAACCATGCCCTCCAGCTCCTGGACTTCCAGAACAAGTCCAAGCTGGCCGAAAAGGGCCTGGTCTCGGACTATGACCTGGCCTCGAGCAAGTCCAGCCTCGCGGTCTACGAGGCGAGCCTCAACTCGGCCAAGGCCGCCCTGGAGATCATCGACACCAAGCTCAACCAGTATGCCCTGATCAAGTCCCCCATCGACGGCATTGTCCTGGACCGGGCCGCCGAGCCGGGCCAGTCCGTGGTCGAGGGCTCCTCGTCCAACGCGACGAGCCTCTTTACCCTCGCCGAGGACCTGGTGAACATGGAGATCAAGGCCGAGGTCGACGAGCTCGACATCGGCTCGGTCAAGGTGGGCCAGGCGGTGCTCTTTACCATCGACTCCAAGCCCGGGGTCAACTATGAGGGCCGGGTCAAGGCCATCCACCTCATCCCCTCCACCACCAACAATGTGGTCAACTATTACGTGATCATCTCCGCGGCCAACAAGGACGGCAACCTTCTCCCGGGCATGACGGCGACCATCGCCTTTGTGGTGGAGCGCAAGGCCGAGGTCCTCACGGTGGCCAATGCCGCCCTCCGCTATGCCCCCACGGGCCTCACTTCGGCGGAGATCGCCAAGAGGACCTGGCTGGCCGGCCAGGGCTCCCTGACGGCGGAGGCGAAGCTGGCCGCGGAAAAGCGGTATGACGAGGCCCTCGCCGCCTCCGCGGCCAAGGCCTCGGCCTCAGGCTCCAGCTCGACGGCCAACAAGGGCCTGGCAGGCATGCTGATGGGCGGACCCATGGGCGGGCCCCCTCCCGGAGCCAGCAGGGCAAAATCGGCCACGGCTTCCGCAGGCGGCTCCGGCGCGGCGAGCGCGGCTCCTGTCGTGGTCCGGAAGGCCCTCTGGTACCTCGACACCGACGGCAGCCTCCAGCCTGTCCTCGTCGAGGTGGGAGTCACCGACGGCATCAAGACCCAGGTCAGCCCCCTCACCTTCCCGGGCCAGGATCCCAGCTCGGCGGCCGCCGCCCTCGAGAAGCTCAAGATCATCCTCAAGGAAAAGGCCGCAGTATCATGGCAATCATAGAGCTACGCGGCATCCAGCGACATTACACGGTGGGCGACATCGTGGTGCGGGCCCTCCGGGGCCTGGACCTCCAGGTCGAGGAGGGGGAATTCCTGGCCATCATGGGCCCCTCGGGCTCGGGCAAGTCCACCCTCATGAACATCCTGGGCTGCCTGGACAAGCCCACCCAGGGATCCTATGTCCTCGATGGCCTTGAGACCTCCACGGCCGGGGCCGACGACTTCGCCGAGATCAGGAATTCCAAGATCGGCTTTGTCTTCCAGGGCTTTAACCTCCTCTCCCGGACGAGCGCGATGGAAAACGTCGAGCTGCCCCTTTTCTACAAGAAGGGCGCCGCCCGCCGGGACCAGGCCAAGCGGGCCAAGGCGGCCCTCG
>JAKPBN010000333.1 GCA_029778945.1 Spirochaetota bacterium | reverse complement strand
TGCCGGCCTCCTCGGCCTGGCCCTCATCCTCTCCCTGGGCCTTGAGGAAGGAGGGAAGCCACAGCTCCCTTAGGCGTGGTATAGTTCGCCACCTTGGCTCCCCTGGGGTTCAAGAGACCACGGCTCTGGCCCCCCAGGCCAGGAAGAGGCGGCGAGGATGGAAGAAGTCAACTACAGGGTCTATGGCCGTCGCTGGCTGGTCCTGGGCGTCTACATGCTGGTCAACCTGACCGTCCAGCTCCTCTGGATAGCCTATGCCCCGGTCACCAAGCAATCGGCCCTCTTCTATGGGGTGAGCGAGCTCCAGGTGGCCTTCCTGGCCATGGTCTTCATGATCGCCTTCCTTCCCCTGTCGGTGCCTATCTCCTGGCTCATCGACCGCTTTGGCTTCTATCCCACCGTGGCCTTTGGCTCGGTGATCGTGGCGGTCTGCGGGGTCCTCCGGGGACTCGCCGGCCCCAACTTTGGCCTTGTCCTGGCGGCTACGATCGGGATGGCCGCGGCCCAGCCCTTTTTCCTCAACTCCTGGACCAAGGTCTCCGCCGCGTGGTTTGCCCCGGGCGAACGGGCCACCGCGGTGGGCCTGGTCACCCTGGCCAACCTCGTGGGCACGGCGGCAGGCCTCGTCCTGACCCCCCTCCTCACGGAAGGCTCCTCCATCGCGACAGTCCAGCTCTGGTACGGCCTCGCGGCAGGAGGGGCCGGCCTTGCCTTTATCCTCCTGGCCCGGGAAAGGCCTGCGACCCCGCCCGACGCCTCGGCCCTGACCGAGCGGGCCCTCATGCTGGACGGCCTCCGGCACGCCCTGTCCATGGGGCCTTTTAGACGCTACCTCTTCATCACCTTCGTGGGCCTGGGGATCTTCAACGGCATCACCACCTGGGTCCAGGGCCTCGTGGAGCCCCGGGGCCTCAGCTCCGAGGAGGCGGGCATCCTGGGGGCCATAATGCTGGTGGCGGGCATCGTGGGGGCGGTGGTCCTCCCGGCCCTCTCGGACCGAGCCGGCAAGCGGAGGCCCTTTATCGTCATCGGCCTCCTGGGGGCCATCCCGGGCCTCCTGGGCATGGCCCTGGCGACCAGCCTCCCCCTCCTCTGCGTCTCAAGCTTTGTCCTGGGCTTTTTCCTCGTCTCGGTCAACCCCACGGGGACCCAGTACGCCTCAGAGATAGCCCTGCCCACCCCGGAGGGCTCGTCCAACGGCCTCATCTCCCTGGCTGGCCAGTGCTCGGTGGTCCTCGTCTACCTCATGGAGCCCCTAAGGCGGGCCACGGGATCCTATGTGATCCCCCTCCTCTGCTTTGTGGCCCTCCTGGGCCTCAGCGCCTTCCTCAGCTTTGGCCTTCCCGAGAGGGCGGAGATCGAGGCCGCCGAGAGGGCGACCGGCAGGACCAGGGCCTAGGCCCTGGGACCGAGGCTCCGGAGGATAAAGTCCAGGAGCCTCGCCTGGACTTCGGCCTCGCCGATGGAGGCCCCTTCCTCCCGTCCCAGGTAGATCCGGAGCCTCTCGGCGTAATAGACCGAGGCCGTGGAGTATTGGGCGAGGAGGAGGATGTTGTCGATGAAGAAGGCGGCCCAGGCCTCGTCGAGACCGGGATCGACCTCTCCCCGGGCCTTGGCCTGGGCGACCATGGCCCGGTAGCGGACGGCCGAGACAGCCTCGATGCGCATGGAGAGGGCGCCCGCCAGGGGAGAGAGCTCCTCGGTTGTGCAGGCGATGTAGAGGCGGACCCGCTCGGGATCGGCCCGGGAGGTCTCCACCGCCGCCCTGAGGAGGGCCTCGATCCGGGACCTAAAGTCGGGGCTCGAGTCCAGGATCCCGTCGATGGCCTGGGCTATGAGCTCGTGGCTCTCCTCGATCAGGGCCAGGAAGAGGTCTTCCTTGGTCCGGAAATACTTGTACATGGAACCGATGCTGATCCCCGCGGCCTCGGCGATGCGGTTGATGTTGGCCCCGGCGAAGCCCTGGGAAGCGAAGGCAGCCTTGGCCGCCTCGAGGACCCGAGTCCTCTTCTCCGGGGCTATGCGCTCGAAGACGGGATTCCAGCGCCGCCCCTGGCCCGGCTCAGCCATGGATAGCCCCCATGCCCAGGAAGCGGGCCCGGGGGGCAAAGAGGATCCTCACCCGGGGAAGTTTGCGGTCCGTCAGCTCCAGGGCCGCCTGGTCGACGCCAGGGATGGAGTCCGTTGAGGTCCAGGTCTTTCCAGCTTGACTCATGCTCTCCCATTCCCTGTTGTTTGGCCTGATAGTATCCCTTTAAGTCGTTTGAAGTCAACGATTTGGTCCTTTGCCCTGATCGAAGGGCCACCACCCGGCCTTATGGCGGCGAGCGGACGCTTTATGCACAATTAGTACTGCGATCCCATGGGGGTTCCGGGCGCGGCCGGGGAGGGCGGCGCGGAGGCCCCCTAGGCTGCCCGCTTTCCGGGTTTGACTCTCCCTCGATTCCTGCCGTATATTCATCCTGACACCACCGATAGCCAGGAGCGAGCATGAGCGCCGAGATTGTTGTGACCAATGAGAATTTCCAGGCCGAGGTCCTCTCCTCGGAAAAGCCCGTCCTCCTGGACTTCTGGGCCGAGTGGTGCACCCCCTGCCGGATGATCGCCCCCTCGGTGGAGCAGCTGGCCGTGGCCTATGCGGGCAAGCTCAAGGTAGGCACCGTGGACGTCGATGCCCAGGCCGAGCTGGCCACCCAGTACGGGATCATCTCCATTCCCACCCTCCTCGTGTTCAAGGGCGGGGAGCTGGTCCGCCAGAAGACCGGTGCCGTGCCCAAGCATGAGATCGAAAACCTCTTCAAGGACCTGGTCTAAGGGTTGACCAAGCCGGGGCTTTCCGCCCCGGCGGCCGAGACTGTCCAGCCTCCCCCCGCCTGCCTGACCAGGGACTTGGATGCCGAGGGCTTCCAGCCCAAGGCCTCCCCGTAGTCCGGTCCCCCCTCACCCAGCTTCCATACCCCCTCCCGGCCCAGGATAAGCACGAGTTCCTTTAGCTTGCCCTCGGTGAGGGGCCCGGCCTTGGCCTCATCGGCATAGAAGAGCCCGTCCAGTGCCTTCCCCGCAGGCCTTTGCCGCAGCAAGATAGCCCCCGAGGCATCCGAGAGGGGGCCTAGGGCGGTCCAGAAGTCCCGGTATCCTGGCCCGGCGTCGATTCCCCCGGAAAGCCCCAGGTCGGCCCCGGTCTCATCGAGCTCTTCAGGCCTGGCCTCGGGGGCCAGGTGAAGGAGGACTATGTCCCCCGAGGAAAGCTCGGCGGCGGGAAAGCGGTAGGAGAGGATCTTGGTCGAGGACAGCCAGGAGAGCTCCACCCCACCCAGGTTGCCCCCGGAAAGGGCCGCAAGCTCGATATAGTCCCGGTGGGGAGTCTTGGTGGAGGAGTTTTTCTGGGGCCTGACCTCGCTCAGGGCCAGGGCCGGGGGGCGGGAATTGAAGCCCGTGAATTCGAGGACAAAGCGGCAGCGGTTGCCCCGCAAGTCCTCGACCTCCCCGGCCAGCCGGTAGGCCGCCCCGGGCACTTCCACAATGCCCAGGCTGAGGGCCAGGTCCTTGCCCTGGGCCGCGGCCCCCAGGCCCGGGATCGTCCTCCCCTGGGCGTCCTCGAGGACATAGGTCCCCTCGAGGCTTTGGACCTCCTCGTCAAAGCCCAGGACGAGGCTCTGGCCATCCTCGGCCCGGACCGAGACCAGGGCCGGGGGATAGAAGTCCCCCTTGGGAAGGACGGCCTCCCGGGGGAGGGGGCTGCAGGCCCAAAGGGCCGGGAGGAAGGCGAGCAGGGGGAAAAAGCGGGCCATGGGGGCCTCCTTGTCCTAGCCTGGACGCCCCGGGCCGGGCCCCGCGCTTGAACGAGGCCGGAGCCTCCGGCTATACTCCCGGCCATGCGCATTGTCATAGCCAACGATCATGGGGCCGTGGACCTGAAAAAGACGCTGGTCGCCCACCTCGAGGCCCTGGGCCACGAGGTCACCAACCTCGGGGTGGACGCCGAGGTATCCGTGGACTATCCAGACCAGGCGGTCGCGGCGACCACGGAATTCAAGAAGGGCGGCTACGCTTTTGGGATCCTCTGCTGCGGCTCGGGGATAGGCATCTCCATCGCGGCCAACAAGGTCAAGGGCATCCGCTGCGCCCAGGTCTTCGACCTCTTCACGGCCGAGATGTGCAGGCGCCACAACAACGCCAACTTCATCAGCTT
>JAKPBN010000318.1 GCA_029778945.1 Spirochaetota bacterium | reverse complement strand
GGGTCAAGGACATAGAGACCGTGGTGGCCAAGATTGCCCGGATCCCCGAGCGCTCGGTCTCGATGTCCGAGAAGGACAAGCTCGCCTCCCTCGAGTCCGACCTCAAAAAAGAGGTCTTTGGCCAGGACCTGGCCGTCGAGGCCGTGGTCAAGGCCGTCAAGCGCAGCCGGGCCGGCTTCCGCACCGCGGACAAGCCCGTGGCCAACTTCCTCTTTGTGGGTCCTACGGGAGTGGGCAAGACCGAGCTGGCCCGCCAGCTCTCCAAGAGCCTGGGCATAGCCCTTCATCGCTTTGACATGAGCGAGTACCAGGAGAAGCACACCGTGAGCCGCCTCATCGGCTCGCCCCCGGGCTATGTGGGCTATGAGGAGGGCGGCCTCCTCACGGACGCCATCCGCAAGACCCCCCACGCGGTCGTCCTCCTCGACGAGATCGAGAAGGCCCACCCCGACGTCTACAACATCCTCCTCTCGATCATGGACTACGCGACCCTGACGGACAACCAGGGGCGCAAGGCCGACTTCCGCAACGTGATCCTCATCATGACCTCCAACGCGGGAGCCAGGGACATAGGCAAGAACCTGATAGGCTTTGGCGGCCGCGCGATGAGCGAAACCGCCCTCTCCGAGGCCGTCGAGCGGGCCTTTACCCCGGAGTTCCGCAACCGCCTGGACGCCGTGGTCCGCTTCGAGGGCCTGCCGCCCGAGGTGATCGAGAAGATCGTGGCCAAGAACCTGGATGATTTCCGGGTCCAGCTCGCGGAAAAGAAGGTTGAGCTCGAGACCACCCCGGCACTTGTGGCCCACCTGGCGGAGAAGGGCTACTCAAGGGAATTCGGGGCCCGGAACATATCCCGTCTCGTGGAGGACAAGATCAAGTCTTTCTTTGTGGATGAGGTGCTCTTCGGCCGCCTGGCCCAGGGTGGAGCGGCCCTGGCGGACGTGGTGGATGGAGACGTGGTGATAACCGTAAAGTAGGAGAGCCGGTCTTGCCCATCGACAGACATATAGGGCGCCGCGGCCTCGAGGTCTCTGACCTCAACTCCGCGGCCCTTTTTTTCGTGTTTGCCCTCTGCTCTTTAGCCTGGCCTGGCACGGGCCTTAGGCAGGTCCTGGGCCATGAGCTGGCCCGGGGCTATCTCATGGCTCCCCTCTTCCTGGCCCTTGGGGCCTGCGTCCTCCTCGTGGGACGCCTGGATTACTCTGGCCTGCCCCTGCCCCTGCGTTTTGTGCGGGAATTCTACCCCCAGCTCATCTTTCCCTTGCTCTTCGGCGAGGCTATCCTCCTCTCCGCCCCGGTGGCGGGGGGAGGCTCCCATGATGCCTGGTTTGCCTGGGTGGACGCTAAGGTCTTTGGCTTTGACCCGGCCAGGGCCTTTTCCGCGGCCTTCTCCAACTACCCCGTGGTCAACGAGACCATGTTCGCTTCCTATTTTTCCTTCTATGTCATGCTGGTCATCGTGCCCTGGCTGCCCTGGCTGGCGGGACGCAGCGAGGTCTCCCGGCGGCAGATGGCGGCCTTCACGGGCTATATGCTTGTGATTTTCACCTTCTACATTTTTTTCCGGGTCCAGGGCCCCAAGTACTGGTTCCCGGACCTGAAGGCCGCCTGGTATGACCACTTCAAGGGAGGCCTGTTCACCTCCTTCTTTGTCCACCTCTTTGACAAGGTCAACCTTTCGGGGGCGGCCTTTCCCTCGAGCCATGTGGGGGTGAGCATCATGTATACGGTGTTCGCGGCCCGCCACGACCGCCGCCTCGCCCTGCCCTTCCTCGTCCTCTCGGCCCTCATCATGGCGGCGACGGTCTATATCTATGCCCACTGGGTCGCGGACGTGGTCGGTGGCATCCTCACCGTAATCCTCCTCCTCCCCCGCCTTGAGGCCGCCTACCCCCGCCTCGAGGCTATCTGTCGCCGCATCGACGGCCGGGCCGCCCGGTGAGGTCCAAGGGGCGGGAGGATCCCCGCTTTCCCCGCCTTGGTCCCGAGGACCACTTTGGCTTTCCCGATCCCCGGGAGGCCGACGAGGATGGGCTCGTGTGCACCGGCGGCAACCTATCCCCGGGCCTCCTCCTCTCGGCCTACCGCCAAGGGCTCTTCCCCTGGTTTTCCGACGAGGATCCCATCCTCTGGTGGAGCCCCGACCCCCGCTTTGTCCTCCTCCCCGAAAGCCTCCATATCTCCCACACCATGAGGAAGTTCCTTAGGAAGCGGCGATTCGAGCTTTCCCTGGACAGGGACTTTGAGGCCACCATCAGGGCCTGCTCCCAGGCTTCTCGGCCCGGCCAGCCGGGAACCTGGATAACCCCGGACATGATCGAGGCCTATATAGGCCTCCATAGGCTGGGCCTGGCCCATTCCGCCGAGGCCCGCCTCGAGGGCCGCCTCGTGGGCGGGCTCTACGGCGTGAGCCTGGGCTCGGTCTTCTTTGGGGAGTCCATGTTCAGCCTCGAGGACGATGCCTCCAAGGCCGTCTTTATCCCCCTCGTCCTGGCCCTGAGGGACGAGGGCTTCACCCTCGTCGACAGTCAGGTGTATACTGACCACCTGGCTGGATTGGGAGCCCAGAGGATCTCGCGGGAGGACTACCTGCGCCGCCTAGGCGAGGGTCTCAAGGCCCCAGACCGGAGGGGCTCCTGGGCCCGCGAATTCCCCGACTTTCCCGATTCCGCCGGCTATAGAAACCTCATCTTTCCCCTGGAAGAGCCTACACGCCCATGAAGATCCTGTTCATCCAGCTTCCAGTCCAAGAGCCCACCTGGGAAAGCGGGAGGGCCAATGTCCCCCTCGCGGCAGCCTACCTTACGGCCTATGCCGAAGGCCGGGGCATCCTCAAGCGGGAGGACTGGACCCTCCTTGGCCGGGAGGTCCAGGAAAAGGGCTCGGACACGGCCGTCGTCGAGGCGGCGGTCGCCTCGGGAGCCGACCTCGTCTGCTTTTCCCTCTACCTCTGGAACCTTGAGCGCAGCCTCCATATCGCCCAGGCCATCCTAGCCGCGGCCCCCCGGATCCGCCTTGTCGCCGGCGGTCCCGAGGTTGTCCAGGGCACCCCCCTTTTTGGCGTTTCCCCCTTCCACTCCCTCGTCGAGGGGGAAGGCGAGCTGCCCTTCTGCGAGCTCCTCGAGGACCTGCGCAAGGGCAAGCCCCTGGCCAGGCGCTATTCCTCTCCCCAGACCCTGGACCTGGCCGATCTGCCCAACCCCTATCTTGTGGGCACCCTCCCCTTTGAGGCCGACCGGCCCGTCCACCTCGAGACGGTGCGGGGCTGTCCCGCCCGCTGCGGCTACTGCTATTACGGCAAGAACTTCCAGGGAGTACGCTCCTTTCCCCGGGCCGAGGCCTATCGGGTGATCGAGGAGGCGGGCAAGGCCGGAGTCCACGAGGTCTACCTCATGGATCCCTCCTTCCAGGCCACCGAGGACCTGGCCGACCGCCTCGTGGCCCTGGCCAAGGCTAACACCTCGGGCCTGGCCATCCACGCGGAGCTCCGCCTCGAGTCGGTGACCGAGGAGATGGGCCGCCTCTACGCGGCCGCCGGCCTCGCCTCGGCCGAGGTGGGCCTCCAGTCGACCAATCCCAAGGCCCTCGAGGCCATCCACCGGGGCTGGGACCGCCGGGCCTTCGAGAAGGGGGCGGAGATCCTCCAGAAAAACCGGATCCTCGTAAAGACGGGAGTCATCCTGGGCCTGCCCTTTGACGGCTACGAGGATGTGATCTCCACCTTTGACTTTTTGGGCATGCAGGGCCTAGGCCAGGAGGCCGAGGTCTATCCCCTCTCGGTCCTCCCGGGCACCGAGGTGAGGGAGAGGGCGACCGAATGGGGCATAACCCGGATGGAAAAGCCCCCCTATTGGGTCTCCTCCACGGACTGGATCTCCCAGGATGACATTGTCGACGCGATACGCGCCTTTGAGGATGGCTTTGACGTGGAGTGGGCGGCCCCGCCCAGTCCCCACTTCCGGGCCGAGGAGGGAGGCTTCAGGGCCTTCTTCGACGCCCGCAAGCAGGAAAACCTCGACTGGATGAGGCTCAACCCCGGCCGCCTGGCCAACTCGATTACCCTCCTCGCGGACGCGGACGACCCGGAGTCCCTCTCCCGCCTGGCCAGGGCCGCCCGGGAGCTCCGGCGGGACAATCCCCACAGCCTCTACCAGATCGTCCTCTATTCGGACACGAGGATCCCCTCGGAAAAGCTCGTGGCCAGGCTTTGCGACGCCTTTTACTTTCCCGACCACTACTACGACCTCTCCCGCTCCTTTAGCCTCGACCCCCAGTCGACCTACCAGACGCGGATGTTCTTTGCCACCCGCAACCCCTCCCTGGCCTACCGGGCCATGGAGGAAGCCACGGACCTGGAGACCTGCCTCCTCCTGTCGGGCAAGGGGGCCTTCAACGCCGACCGCCTCTCCGAGGCCCTCCCCTTCGTGGTCTTTGACCGGAACGCCCTGCCCTTTGACAGGTTATACGAACTCCTCTCGATCTACGCCGAGTATCCCACGATGCTCATCGAGGCCGACGAGGAGCTCTTTTCCTAGTAGGCCCTGGTGGGATCGACCTCGTTGGGGGACCTGCCCGTGTTGAGCCAGGCCTCGAGGCTGGCCAGGGTCTGCTCGGCCGCCTCGGCCGCCGCCTCCCGGGTTGAGCCCGCGACATGGGGGGAGAGGACGACATTGGCCAGGCTGGTGATGGGATAGCGGGAAGGCTCCCCCGTGGTGGCCCCGGCCTGGGGATAGGTGTACCAGGTGTCGATGGCCGCCCCCTTGAGCACGCCCTCCTTCAAGGACAGGTAGAGGCCCTCCTCGTCGACGATCTCCCCCCGGCCCACATTGATGAGGAACTTGTCCTTGGCCCCAAGGAGGATCTCCCGGGAAAAAAGGCCCCGGGTCTCCGGGGTTAGGGGGAGGGCCACAAAGAGGAGTTCGGCCCCGGCCACGGCCGCCCTAAAGTCCGTCTCCACCCGGTCAAAGCCCTCGGGAAGCTGGGCCTCGGGCCTCCGCCTATAAGCCGTGACCTCGCAGCGGAAGGGCTTGAGCAGGCTGGCCAGGGCCGTGCCTATGGCCCCGGCCCCAAAGATGCAGACCCGGCGCCCAAAGAGGCTGTCCCACTGGTCCTCGGCGCCCCGGCCCACCCAGAAGCCATGCCAGCGGCCCTCCAGGAGGTCCTGGTGGTAGGGAATGATGCGGCCCAGGAAGGCCAGGGTCATGGCCAAGGCCCGCTCCGCCACATAGTCGGCATTGCCATGGCAATTGAAGATCCTCACTCCCCGGGCGCTGAGGCTGTCCAAGGGGAGGTGGTTTACCCCGGTCAAGGGGAGGAAGATAGCCTTGAGGCGGGCGTCCGAGAGGAAGGCCAGGTCGGGCAGGCCCGAGGCCAGGAGGGCGTCCACATCCTTGAGGGAGGCGCTCGCCTCCGCCGGATCGAGGATAAAGCGGTGCTCGGGATGGCGGGCCGCCAAGGCATCCAGCGGAGCCTGCCAGATCCCCTTCCGGGGCATAAGAGAAGCGATGAGCATCGTAACCTCCAGGGCCTATGGCTTTCTTTGCTAGAGTACACCCTCCTTTCTTCCGAATCTAGAAGAGAGACAAAAGGCTTTCAAGGAGCCCCCATGAGACCTCGCACCCGTCACGCATATCCCATCCTGCTTATCCTGGGCATTAGCCTGGGCTTCCTCGGCCTGGCGGCCTGTGGCAGCGGGCCAAAGCCCAGTCCCGAGCCGGTGGCCGTCCAGCCGCCCCCGGCCAAGCCAGACCTCTCGGCCCTGATCGGGGCCAAGGACGCGGCGGGCATCAAGGACTTCTTCAAGAACCGGGAGCTCCTCGACACGCCCGACTCCGAGGGCTATTACCCCCTCCACCGGGCCGTCCTCCAGGACGCCTCGGACATAGTCGAGCTCCTGACCGGCCTGGGCGCCAGGCTTGAGGCCACGGACGCCAAGGGCAGGACCCCTCTGAGGCTGGCCGCGGACGAGGGCAAGGCCGGCCCGGCCAAGATCCTCGCTGCCCGAGGGGCCTCGATCTTTGCCCAGGACAAGACCGGCTCGACCGCGGCCGCCGCGGCCCTTGCCCGGGGCGGGGCCGTCTTTGATGCCGTCTTTAGCGACAAGACCGTCAACCAGAAGGCCGCCGACGGGACCACGGCCCTCCACATAGCGGCCGACAGCCTCCTTGAGGACGCGACCCGCCGCCTCCTCGACCTTGGGGGAGACCCCTCAGCCAGGAACCAGGCCGGCCGCCTCCCGGTCGACATGGCCCTCCTCCATCCGGATCGCATCGAGAGCGCCAAGATCGCCGAGCTTCTCATAAGCCGGGGCCCCTCCCCCAGCTTCCCGGAATTCGCCTGGTTTTCCCAGGCCGCCCGGGCCATGAACTATGGCACCCTGCGCTTCGAGGATGGCAACACGCCCCTCCATGAGGCCGTGATGGCCCGCCAGAAGGGCTTTGTGGAATTCCTTCTCAGCCGCAAGGCCAATCCCAATTCCCGCAATGCCGCCGGCTCCTCCCCCCTCCACGAGGCCGTCCGCTCGGGCTGGTTCGAGGGAGCGGAGATCCTCCTCAAGGGGGGCTCCGACCCCAATGTCAGGGATGGCTTTGACAATACCCCCCTCCATATAGCCCTCCCCGAGGCCGGACGGGACCAGGGAGTCGACCTCGTCCTCTCCTACGGCGCCGATCCCTCCCTCAAGGACAGGAACGGCAACATCCCCCTCCATGTGGCGGTCCAGGTAGGCTATACCCCGGCCCTGGTCGACCGCCGCCTCAAGGCGGGCTCTCCCGTGAACGCCGCCAACGCGGCAGGGGACACGGCCCTCCACATCGCCCTCCGGGGTGGCCACCTCGAGTACGCCCCCTCCCTCCTGGCCCGGGGCGCCGACATCTTCTTGGCCAATGGCAAGGGCGAGACGCCCCTCACGGTAGCCCTGGCCCTGACCGCCCTGGCCATGGGCGGCCCGGCTCCGGGCGGCCAGCCCGCTGCCCCGAGCGCCGCCAAGGTCGAGCCCACCGCCGCCCTCGCGGCGATCATCACGCCGGCCAACGTCTCCTCCCGGGACAATGGCGGCAATACCCCCCTCCATGTGGCTGTCGCCAAGGAGGCCCATCCCCAGGCCATCGCCTTCATAGCCTCCAAGGGCGGGGATCCCAATGCCCGCAACAACGCCGGGGACTCCCCCCTCCACCTGGCGGTCCGCAAGAACCTTCGGACCCAGGGCGAGGCCCTCCTCGCGGCCAAGGCCGACATCTTCGCCTCCAATGTGCGCGGCGAGACCCCCCTCTCCACGGCCCTCACCGCCCCGGGCGGCCCCGTGGACTGGCTCTTCAACTCCCAGACCATAGCCGCGAGGGACGCCTATGGTGACACCCCCCTCCACCACGCCGCCAGACTCAACCTCAAGGACTCCATCGACTTCCTCTGCCAGAAGGGAGCCGACCCCAACGCCCGCAACGCCGACGGCATGAGCCCTCTTGGCGCGGCCGTCAAGGCCAATGCCCGGACTTCGGTGGCGGCCCTCCTCAAGGCCGGGGCCTCCCTAGCCAGCAGGGACGCGATGGGCGACACTAGTCTGCATATCGCGGTGCTCTGGTCAGCCCGGGACTGCCTTCCTGAGCTCATGGACGCCGGGGCCGATCCCAATTCGCGCAACCTCTCCGGAGAGAGCCCCCTCCACCAGGCCACCCGGAAGCGGGACCTGGAGTCCCTGCGCTTCCTCATGGGCCGGGGCGCCTCGGTCCAGGCCAGGGACAACCGGGGCTCGACCCCCCTCCTTATCGCGGCCCGCTCCGGCGCCACCGACGCGGCCAAGCTCCTCGTGGGCTCCGGGGCCGAGATCGACGCCCGGGACCTGGCCGGCAGGACTCCCCTGGCCGCCGCCGTGGAGGCCGGGGAGACCGAGACCGCC
>JAKPBN010000312.1 GCA_029778945.1 Spirochaetota bacterium | reverse complement strand
GGGTCAAGGTCAGGAACTACGCCGACTGGAAGCTCGAGGCCGAGGTCAAGGCGCCCGGGGCCCTCCACGCCCTCTGGCTCGACCCGGCCCGCATCGTCGTGGCCTCGACCCGCCTGATCGAGGAGGTATCCCTTTCGGCGGGCACGAGGGACCTGATAGCCCTGGCCCAGGCCGAGGGCTTTGGCCGGGGCGAGGACGGCTCCTTCATGGCCTCCACCGGTCCGGGAGCCTGGAAGATCCAGCCCAAGGCCGCCCCAGCCGACGCTTACGGCGCCGGGTCCTGGATCCCCGCAGAAAGCTACAAGGTCCTCCCGGCGGCCACCAACTCCGCCGCCTTCCGGGTCTACCTCGAGACCACCGCCGCCGCCCCGGGCCCCTTCCGCAACCTCGTGATGGTCCGCTCCATCAAGGCCTTTGGGACCTCGCCCCTCCTCGCGGCCCCGACCCTGGCCTACGCCCCCTTCCCCGAGCGGGACGAGCCCCGGCAGGCCAACGCCTTTGACCACGGCTCGAGGATCCGGCGCCGGGAGGTGGCGATCACCTTTGACGCGATGGACCAGGCCGAGGGCCTCGTGCCAGTCCTCAACACGCTCAAGGACTACGGGATCAAGGCCACCTTCTTTGTCAACGGCGAGTTTGTCCGCCGCAACCCCGGCCAGGCCCGGCTTCTCGCGGCCACGGGCCACGAGGTGGGCTCCATGTTCTACACCACCGTCGACCCCACGGACGCCCGCTTTGCCGCCGACCGGGACTATATCCGCCGGGGCCTGGCCAAGGCCGAGGACGAGTGGTTTGCCGCCACCGGCAAGGAGCTGGCCCTCCTCTGGCACACCCCCTTCTATACCCGGAACGACGACATCCTGGCCGCCGGGGCCTCCATGAACTACCGCTATGTCGGCCGGGACATGGACAGCCTGGACTGGGTCAGCGCCGCCGACGCCTGGCGCCTCCCCAACTCCTACCTGGACGCCCACCGCCTCATCGAGAGGATCCTGGCGGCGGCCAAGCCCGGCTCCGTGATCCCCCTCCGCCTCGGGGCCCCCGAGGGAGGGAGGTCGGACTACCTCTTCCTCTTCCTGCCCCTCCTGGTCAACGCCCTGGAGGATTCAGGCTATGACCTCGTCCCGGTCTCCACCCTGATAGAGCACGCCAAGTAGGAGGGACGATGGACAGCTCGAGACTCGAACTCACGGCCGAGGAGGCCGCCTTCTCTGTCGACCTCGAGGCCGAGGCCTGCGGGGGAGACGCGGGCTGCCTTGAGACCATGCCGGGCTGGGGCTCCGAGGTGATCGGCCAATCCCGGGCGGTCGAGGCCCTCAAGATGGGCATGGGCATCCATGCCCGGGGCTACAACATCTACGTCTCGGGCACCCCGGGCACGGGCCGGCGCTCGGCGATTAAGCGCCTCCTCGAGGAAGCCCCGCCCCCGCCCGGGGGGCTCAAGGACGTGGCCTTTGTCTACAACTTCGACAGTCCCCTCACCCCCCGGGTCCTCCTTTTCGAGGCCGGCAAGGGCCGGGACTTCAAGCGCGACCTCCACCGCTTTGTGGAATCCCTCAAGCGCATCGTGGCCCTCCAGGCCGAGAGTCCGGCCCAAAAGAAAGAGGAGACCGCGGCCATCGAGGCCCTGGAAGCCGAGGAAAACCGCCGCCTGGCCGAATTCGAGGCCGAGCTGGCCACCGAGGGCTTCCGGGCGGTCCAGGTCGAGGCGGCGGGCAGCCCCGGGATGGATATTGTCCCCCTGGCCCCGGCCGCCGAGGGCGGAGAGGCCCAGGAGACCAGCTTCGAGGCCCTCCAGGACCTCGTGGCCAAGGGCGAGCTCCCCGAGGCCGACTACGACAGGCTCAGGGAAAAGTGGTACGGCTATGTGGACCGGATGAAGCGCCTCTTCGCGGAGCTGCGCCGGGGCCGGACCGAGCTCCAGGACCGGGTGGACGAGAGGCGGGACGAGGTCCTCCGGCCCCAGGTCAAGGCCGAGGCCGGCCTCTTCCTGGAGGGCTGGACGGCCAAGGAGCACCGGGACTGGATCGAGCGCCTGGCCGCGGACGTTGAGGAGAGGCTCTACCTCTTCCGGGCCGCCGCCGAGGGCGAGGGCAAGCGCCGCCGCTCCCCCGTCCTGGCCCGCTACGGCATCAACCTCGTGGTGGACCGGAACGGGGCCAGCTCGGCTCCCATAGTCGTCGAGGGCCATCCCACGGCGGCCAACCTCTTTGGCTTTATCGAGCCCAAGCCCGAGGAGGAGGGGGACACCAAGATCTCCTACCTCCGCATCCGGGCCGGCTCCTTCCTCCAGGCCGCCGGAGGCTACCTTGTGCTCCGGGCCGAGGACGTGATGGCCGACGAGGAGACCTGGGTGAGGCTCAAGCGGGTCCTCCAGGACGCCCGGGTCGAGATCCAGCCCCGGGAGGGCCCCCAGGGCCTGGCCTGGATCAAGCCCGAGGCCGTCCCGGTCAGCGTCAAGGTCATCATGGTCGGCGGAGAGTCCACCTACGACCTCCTCTATCAGGCCGACCCAGACTTCCAGAAGCTCTTCAAGATCCACGCCGAGTTCGACTCTTCCATGGCCAGGACCCCCGAGGGGCTGCGGGACTACGCCGCCTTTGTCCGCAAGGTCGTGGACGATGAAGGCCTCCTGCCGGTCACCCCGGACGGCCTCAACGCCGTGGCCGAGGAAGGGGTCCGCCTGGCGGAATACCGGAACCGCCTGTCCACCCGCTTTGGGACCGTGGCCGACCTGCTCCGGGAAGCCGATTACCGGGCCAGGTCCATGGCCAGCCTGGCTATCGACGCCCCCGCGGTGCGCCAGGCCCTGGCCGCCAAGGCCCGCCTCTCGGACCTCCCGGAGGAAAAGCTTGCGGACATGATCTCCTCCGGGGAGATCATCCTCCAGGTCCAGGGCCGGGCCGTGGGCAGGATCAATGGCCTCGCGGTCCACGACCGGGGCTATTACTCCTTTGGCCTTCCTGCGGTGATCTCGGCCCAGGTGAGCCCCGGAGAGTCGGGGCTGATCAACATCGAGGGGGAGTCGGGCCTCTCCGGGGAGATCTACGACAAGGCCGTGATGATCGTGGAGGGCTTCCTCCGGAGCCGCTACGCCCGAGACATCCCCCTGGCGGTGACGGCCTCTATCTGCTTCGAGCAGTCCTACACGGCCGTCGAGGGGGACTCGGCCTCGGCTTCGACCGTCTACGCCCTCCTCTCGGCCCTGGCGGGGATCCCCCTGCGCCAGGACATAGCGGTCACGGGCTCCCTTAACCAGACCGGCCAGGTCCAGCCCGTGGGGGGGGTCAACGAGAAAATCCTGGGCTTCTGGCGGGTCTGCCAGAAGGCGGGGATCACCGGAACCCAGGGGGTCCTAATACCCCGGCGGAATGTCATCAACCTGACCCTCCCCCATGAGGTCCAGGAGGCCATCCGGGCCGGCCAGTTCCACCTATGGGCAGTGTCCACCATCGACGAGGGCCTGGAGGTCCTCTCGGGCCTGGAGGCCGGGGAAGCCGGGGAAAAGGGGGACTTCCCCCCGGCCTCCTTCAACGGGAAGGTGAGGCGGGAGCTCGTCCGGATGGCCAAGACCATCAAAAACTATCTTGGTTGATTGCGCTGTTGAATTGGCGGGCGCCTGAGAGTATTATTGGTCGATAGAATCGCAAATCTCAATAAGTGAAAGGTGTGTATATATGCCCGCAGCAGAGCTTGTCGTAGACGTGCCCAAGATCAAGAGGGCGGCCCAGTCCTCGATCCCCCTGACCATCACGACCTATACCCTCCCCCACGACATCGAGGTCTACATGGAGGAGGTCCTGGACGCCTTCCTGGCCGAGCTGGGCCAGAAAAAGCTCAAGGATTACCTGGTCTATTGCCTCCGGGAGCTCGCGGTCAACGCCAAGAAGGCCAACACCAAGCGGGTCTACTTCGAGACCAAGGTCCTGGACATAAACGACCCGGATGACTACGAGGAGGGCATGCGGACCTTCAAGGCCGACACCCTGGAGAACATAGCCTACTACCTCTCCAAGCAGAAGGAGAGGGGCTACTACATCAAGATCATCTTCCAGGCCAAGGGCCCGAACATCCTCATCGAGGTGCGGAACAACGTCGAGATCAACCGGAAGGAGGCGATCCGCATCCACGACAAGCTCGCCCGCTCCCGGCAGTACAACTCCCTCGAGGAGGCCCTCTCGAACGTCCTCGACCCCTCCGAGGGGGCGGGCCTCGGGCTTGTGATCCTCGTCCTCATGCTCAAGAAAATCGGCCTCGACGAGGACTGCTTTGACATCTGGGCGGAAAGCGGCGAGACCGTGGCCCGGATCACCGTCCCCGTGGCGGCCACCCGCCTGGAGTCGGTGAACCTCCTCTCGGACGAGATCGTCAAGTCCATCACGAGCCTTCCCCAGTTCCCGGAGAACGTCGTCACGGTCCAGCGCCTGATCGCCGACCCCACGAGCCAGATCGTCGACATAGCCCGGTCCATCTCCACCGACCCCGCCATGACCGCCGACCTTCTCAAGCTGGTCAACTCCGCCGCCTTCATGCTCTCCAAGAAGGTGGACAACATCGTGGACGCCGTAAAGCTCGCGGGCATGCGCACTATCCGGAGCCTCCTCTACTCCTACGGCACCCTCAAGATCCTGGGGGACGACTCCACGGAGGAGCGCAAGAAGCTCTGGGACCACTCCTACCGGGCGGCCTACTATTCCTACAACCTGGCCCGCAATTTCAAGGCCTCGAACAAGGCCCTCCTGGACGACGCCTATGTGGGGGGCATGCTCCACGACATGGGCAAGATCGTCTTCTCCACCGTCCATCCCGACCTCCTGGCCAAGATCCGGGGCTTCTGCGCGGACAAGGGCATCGAGGCCGCGACCTTCGAGGACATCGCCGGCGGCATGAACCACGCGGAGATCGGGGCCCGGGTGGCGGAAAAGTGGAACTTCCCCGAGACCCTCGTGGCGGCCATCCGCTACCACCACGAGCCCACGAGCGTGCCCACGCCCTTCAAGGACGTAGTCAACACAGTCTACCTGGCCAACATGCTCTGCGATGTCGAGGCCGGCAATGTGGGCTTTGACCAGATCGAGGCCGCCGTCCTCAAGGACTATGGCCTCACGAGCGAAAAGCAGCTGCGCAAGGTGGCGGAGACCATGTCAGAGGGCTTCCGCCTGGAGACGAGCCGCGCCGCCCGCAGGTAGATATCGAGAAAAGGCACACCACGGAGACACGGAGAGAAGACAATATAAGAGCCAACGGATATCCCTTGAGATTTCCGTTGGCTCATTAATTTAAGGAAGCTATTTCGAGAATTGTGGCATTCTTCCCGATCCAAATTTTCCTAAATCCCGATCCTCTTCTCTACAGCTTTTCTCAGTGCCTCTGGGTCTAGCTCTCAGCTTTCGGCTGCGCTAGATCTTCGGCCCGGCGTGCCGGGCCTCGATTCTGTGGCTTGCTATCTCTTGTTTGTGGTATAGGCTTCCCAGAACTGGATCAGGTATTGCTGGACGTCCCCAAAATAGTTCTTCTGGAGGGCGATGGCCGCGGGCCCCACATAGCGCCAATGCCAAGACTCCCAGGTATAGCCGGTGACGGCCTCCAGGCCCTGGGGGTAGGAGAGGCTAAAGCCGAAGGCCGGGGCATGGGCATTGAGCCAGGCCGAGGCCTTGGTCCGGGAAAAGCTGTCATCTATGGGACTAAAGTCCAGGGCCATCCCGAGTTGGTGCTGGGACTTGCCCGGCCGGGCCGAGATGCGGTCGGCCTTGGCCTCGGTCCCCTCCTGGGCGACCGTCCTAGCATAGACCTCGACCTGGTAATCGTAGGAGCGATAGGCCGAGCCCACCACCAAGACAATCCCGTCCTTGCGGGCCGCCGCATCCAGGGCCAGGAGGGCCGTGAGGGCGGGTTTCCGGAGCCGATGGCCCGGCCGGGACACCGAGAGCCCGGTCCCGTCCAGAGCCACCAGGTCCGTGGGGACAAAGTCCGGGCCTAGGGCCACCGCCTTGTCGACCCGCCGGAGGAGCTCGGGAAGCGCCGCCTCCTCGGCCTTGGCCTTGGAAAGAAGGTCGAGGAAGGCCTTGGGGTCCTTGTCCACCCGGGCAAGGACCTGGCTGGCTATCCCTGAGGGCAGGGCCGCGCTGATAGCCTTCCGGGCCTCAAAGCCCCGGGTATCCACCGTGCAGGCCGCGGTGATCGTAAGAATGGCGCCAAGGGCGAGAGCCTTGGCTAGCTGACTGGACATGGAAGAACTATAGCCTTCCCGCGCTAGGACAAAAAAGGGGGCCCGGAGCGGGCTCTACTGGCCGGCTAGCTCGCTGACCGGAAGAGCCGCCAGGGCCTCGGGGCTGAGCTCAAGAATCTCCCCGGTCACCACCACCCGGGCATCCCCGAGCTGGTACTCATGGCTGCCCAGGAGGGATTCCCCACCTAGGCTCTTCTGCGCGACCTCGGTGTTGCCCGAATAGCCCATCCCATTATGGTTTAGGTAGAGATCGAAGCTCCGCCCCGTCCCATAGACCGTATACGTATAGTGGTAGACATAGGTCAGGGAGTAGGTGGAGCTTCCGGTCCCGAGCCAATTCCCCGGATAGTAGAGGCTGCCGTACTTGGCCACGTAATAGACATCGTGGGTTCCCGAGGGGATGGAGTAATAGCTGTCGAGGCCAAGGCCCGTAGAGGGAAATCCCCCGATCGAGGCATAGCTCAAGGTGGAATCCGAGTGGAGGGCCCCGTAGTCGGAGCTCAGGAGCATAAACTGGCAGGCTCCTAGGCTGAGCAGGATTCCCAGGGCGCCCAGGGCAAGAGCGGAACGACGAAGCGTAGTCATAGAACCTCCGTGGCTAGAGGGGCGTAAGGCCTAGGGCCTATCCGCCCGACTCTTTATCTAACCCGGCCGGGTCCTAGAACTGTCACTATTGGGTTAAGAGCCGAGAAAAGAAATCTCAAAATGCGGATACTTTGCCACAGAACGAAGTCCAGCGAGCGAAGCGGGCGTTAGGTTCAGAGGCACGGGGAAAGAGAAGGCGCTGGAGAAAAGGAAAGAGGCGATCGCTGAATATCCATAATCATCATCTCCGTTGATTTGCTCTTCTCCCGGCGCCTTGCTGGACTTCTGCGTTTGTAGCGACATTTTGGGACAATCCCTTGGGGCTGACACTGAACCGGGAATTATTTCTTAATAATTGTGGCTACAGGGAGTTTCGCCTCTTCCTCGGGGGTCAACTGGACTATCTCCCCGGTGACGGTGATGGTCAGGCCTTCCTTCTTAAAAGTCCGGCTCCCCTGGCCAAGCTTCTCTGCAGGAGCCACAAGGCTTCGGGCAGCATAGCTGTCTACACCATCAACCCAAAGTCCATCATGGTTCAGATATAGCCAATAGTAGGAATCGGCAAGGAAGGTCCCACTTACGGTATAGGTATAATGCCAGTAGTAGCTTCTCGAAGCGCCACCATTGCCGAAGGCATCTCCGGGATAATACAATCCGCTATAAAAGGTCCGGTAATAGACATCGAAAGTCCCTTCTCCGGTTTCGTAGTAAGTGTATTCGCTAATTGTCCCCGAGGGGAAACCAGAAAGACCTAGATAGTCTATATCCCCGTCCGAGGAGTAGGCACCCCAGACATTGCCGATGAGGAACATGCATCCCCCAAGGCTGAGGACAGCCACGAGGGCAAGGCCGAGGACCAGTCTCTTCTTCATTCTTATAGCCTCCACACTCTTCAAACCCAATTATCTATGCTGTTGCTACCCTAAATATTCAGTTTTGTCGCGCTATTTCTATCCAATAGCCGCAAAAAGCCTAGCCGAGGATCCCCGGGCCAGGCCGCGCCTTGCGCAAAGCCCAGGGGAAGGTGCATCCTCAAGGCCACACCATGAACAAGCAAGCCTGGGCGGCCCTCGAGGCCGTCCGCCACGACTTTATCGCCCTGGTCGAGGCCTTTGGCCGGAAAAGCCCCTGGCTCGCAGCCCTCCAGGACCAGCTGCGACTGGAGCAGGGCTACGAGGACTACCGGATCGAGACCCCCGTCGTATATAACCGGGCCCTGGACGACCTCGGGCCAGGGGACGGCTATTCCTTTATCCTGGTGGCCGACAACCCCGGAAAGAAGGAGCAGCTCGCGGCCAACAACCGCTACCTCGTGGGCCAGTCAGGAAGGCTTGCCGAGGGCTTCTTTCGGGACCGTCTTGGGATGGACTTTCGCAGGGAGGTGGTGATCCTCAACAAGAGCCCCCTCCACACCCCCAAGACCGCCGAGCTCCGCCGCCTCCTGGCACTGGCTAGGGAAAAAGGCGAGGCCGAGGGCCGGTGCCTAGAGGGCCTCTTCCTGGAAAGCCAGCAGAGGATGGCGGCCATGGCGAGAAAGCTCCACGGGGCCAGCGCCCCCAAGGTCGTGCTCTGGCTTTCCGGCCTGGGCGAGTTTGGTCCCCGGGGCCTCTTTAGGCCCTATGCGGAGGCCCTGGGCGAGGCCTACCATGCGGCCCCCCAGGACCTGCGGGACCGGGTCTGGCTCTTCCGCCATTTTTCCATGAACCAGTTTTCCCAGGAGGTCAACAAGGGGACCGATCCCTCAAGGCCCCTCATTGAGGAACTCGAGAGGATCGGCATCGCCAACCGGAAGCGCTTACTGGGCTGGTGAAGGCCTACCTTCTTCCCTTGGGCAGGGCCCGGAGGTAGACCTGCTTGCCGGGATTGTAGGGATTGTCCCTCTCCTCGATCTCGAAGAGGCCCGAGGCCTTGATAAGATCGCCCAACTTGCGGAAGCCGTAGTTGCGGGGATCGAACTCGGGCTGGCGGTTGGCCACATAGGTGCCCACGGCCCCGAGGTAGGCCCAGCCGTATTCGTCGGCGGCGTCCTCCACGGCGCTCCTGAGGAGGTTGGCCACCTTGCGGTCGCCCTTGAGGTCCGAGGCCGCCTTGGGAGCCGGCTCCTTCTCCCCCCGGTCCTCGCGCTCCTCCCGCTCCTCCTCGGGCAGGCGCAGGATCTCCGTGTAGATGAACTTGTCGCAGGCCGCCACAAAGGGCTTGGGGGTCTTGCGCTGGCCAAAGCCCAGGACGAGCTTGCCGTCCTCCCGGAGGCGGGCGGCTATGCGGGTAAAGTCCGAGTCGCTGGAGACAATGCAGAAGCCGTCGAGGTTCTCCGTATAGAGGAGGTCCATCGCGTCGATGATCATCGCGGAGTCGGTGGCGTTCTTGCCCTGGGTGTAGGCGAACTGCTGGATGGGCTGGATGGCGTACTCAAGGAGCTTGTCCTTCCAGGAGCGCAGGTTGGTCGAGGTCCAGTCCCCGTAGATGCGCTTGACGCTGGCCACGCCGAACTTGGCGATCTCCGCGAGGAGGCCGTCCACGATGGAGGCCTGGGTGTTGTCGGCGTCGATCAGGACGGCGAGCTTGCGCTGGACCTGGTTCTCGAAGGAAAGCTCGCCCTTGGGGGCGGCCTGGTAGGCGATATTGCTCTTCATGATTCTTCTCCGAATAGTGAGGCTCGCATCCGCCTCACGGAGCTTGCGGCTCCTAGGGGGATGCGGATGGGTCCGCCCGAGCCGAGGTCCTCGGCCTCGAGGATGAGGCCCTTCTCGGCCTTCTCGAGGCGGACGGGGCGGACGAGGACCCGGCTGGGCTCCTCTCCGGGCAGGCGATAGAGGATCTCGAGGCGGTCGCCCTGGCTGCGCAGGGCCCGCTCGACAATCCTCACCTTGCCAAGGTAGTCGAGGCCCGTCGCCTCCATGCGTTCGGGCTTGACCTCGGCGATCTCGAGCTGGCGGGGGGTCAGGATCAGGCGGCGCTCGATGCGGTCGGCCATCTCCTTGAGCTCGGCCGG
>JAKPBN010000311.1 GCA_029778945.1 Spirochaetota bacterium | reverse complement strand
CGAGGGCTCGGGCCTGCCTGAGTTTTCCGCCGCGTAGAGCTCCCGGACCAGGGAGGCGGGATCCCCCTTGGGCAGGCCGGGTCCCCAGAGGCGCTCGGCGGCCTTTCGGGTACTCGTGGCCATCCCTGCCCGGTCCATAAAGCGGAAATCCGGCTCCACCGAGACCACCGTCATTGAGCCCGGGGGCTCCGGATCGAGGCGGGAGAGAAAGGGCTGGTCTATCCAGCCCCCCGCCAGGGCGAGGCGGTAGGGCAGACCGCCCCCGGGACCCAGGCTCATTCGACGATTCGCTTTCCCGCCGCCCGGTCGGCATACTGGGTCTCGATCCAGCGATAGGTCTTGGCAAGGCCCTCGGTAAAAGCTGTCTTGGGCTCCCAGCCCAGGACCTTCTTGATCATGGTGTTGTCCGAGTTGCGCCCGGCCACACCCTTGGGGGCATCGAGCTTGTAGGTCCTCTTGAGCTTGACCCCGCCTATGCCCTCGGCGATGTCCACGAGGTGGTTGACCGACACCAGCTCCGAGGAGCCCAGGTTGATCGGGGTCGCCACGAGGGCGTCGCAGTGGGTGATCATGTCTATGCCCTTAACGCAGTCATCGATGTACATGTAGGAGCGGGTCTGGGTCCCGTCCCCCCAGATGTCGATGGCCATGGTATTCTTCGCCTTGGCCTCGATCACCTTGCGGGCGATGGCCGCGGGCGCCTTTTCCCGTCCCCCATCCCAGGTCCCGTAGGGCCCGTAGACATTGTGGAAGCGGGCGATGAAGGTGGCGAGGCCCCGCTCGGCCCAGTACTCCTGGCAGAACATCTCGGACACAAGCTTTTCCCAGCCATAGCCCCGCTCGGCCATCGCGGGATAGGCGTCGCTCTCCTTGAGGGGGACCACCTCGGGGCTCTTCTGGAGGTCGGTGTTGTAGGCGCAGGCCGAGGAGGCATAGAAATAGCGCTTGGCCCCCGCCCTCCAGGCTGCCTCGACCAGGTGGGTGTTGATCAGGATCGAGCGGAGGCAGTCCACCCGGTGGGTCTCGATAAAGCCCATCCCGCCCATGTCGGCGGCCAGGTTATAGACCTCGGTGGCGCCCTCGCAGGCTCGGTGGCAGTTCGCCTCGATCGAGAGATCCAGGCTGAGGTTTTCCACCCCTGGGCTAGTCCGGTACCACTCTCCCAGGGGCTTCTTGTCCACAGCCCTGATCCGGGAAAAACCCTTGTCCCTAAAGTAGGCGACCAGGGTACCGGCGATAAAGCCGCCGGCGCCGGCTATGACAAGGAGCTCGTCTTTTCCTGCCGAGGGAAGGGGATGGGCTGCCTTGGGAAATTCGTAGGCCATGGGTTTTCCTCCTGTTCGAGGACTCTAGCCTAGGCCCTCCCTCGGAAATCCACAATACTCAATATGCGTTGTCATTATTCCATTTTGCGCACTCACCAAACCACGACATATCAGACAGCCCAGTCCGCCAAATCCAAATCACCGATCCTTCCAAAGTGGCTCGTGTTATTGCTGACCAGGGAAAGGTCCATATACATCGCGGTTGCGGCTATCATCAAATCCATGTCCGCGATCCTGCTTCCACCTGCCTCAAGCCGAGCCTTAAGCTCCCCAAAGACCTCGATAATCCCCCGGTTTATATCGATAATCGGAAACAATTCGGCGATCCGGTTGGTCGTGGCAATATTCTTTTCCGGATGCCTGGATTTCCTTGCCCCGTAGATTAGTTCGCCATAGGTGATCACGGATATAAACTTGGGGACATTCTGGTTAGCCTCCATCCATCGATGGGCCCGGGCATCCCCTTTTAGGCTAAAGATCAGGATATCCGTATCAATCAAATACGCCATCTTCGGCTCCAAAGCGATGGGATTTTTCCCGGCCCTTCCTAATGCCCTCGACTATCTCGTCGGCCGTGGCATCGTCCTTCCATGCCCCGGTCAACTCCAGGAACTCCAGGGTGGCATTGCCTGTGGCAAGCTTTCCCGAATTGAGGTGGTCTTGGATTATCGTGATAACCTCCTGGCTGATTGACCGATTCCGGAGCCGTGCCGATCTTTTTAGGAACTCGTAAAGACGATCATCCAGGTCCCTGACTTGAAGGTTAGCCATCTTTTCCACCCCCAAGCTTTAGCCTAGCCCGGT
>JAKPBN010000297.1 GCA_029778945.1 Spirochaetota bacterium | reverse complement strand
CGGCGCCCGCCCCTCGCCTCCAAGCGCCCGCCCTAAACTCTTCCTAAATGCGCGGGCAGCGAAGCGATCCCGCGGGCCAGCGTCCCCGGCACCCGCCCCTCGCCTCCAAGCGCCCGCCCTAAACTCTTCCTAAATGCGCGGGCAGCGAAGCGCAACCCGCGGGCCAGCGTCCCCGGCCCCACTCCTCCCAAAGCAAGCCTGAAACCCAGCCGCAGCCCCAAGGCGAGTAGGTAAAAGTCCGCGCAGCCCCTTCTACTGGCCGCTCCTTAGCACCCCTTACCCTGCTTCGAGGGGTTCCGGGCTCAGCGCAACCGCCCTTGAGGGCAGCCTCGTGGGGCAAAACCCCGCCCAAGGCTTTCGAGAAATTCGGCGGCGCGGCGGGTGGGGCCTACCGGCAGGGGGCCGAGCGCAGCGAGCCGCCCCCTGCCTGGAGGCCCCAGGCCCCGCCCCACCAAGTCCCTTAAAAGCCCTGCGGATCTTCCCAACGTAGCCGCCCCAAGGGGCCGCCTCGCTATCCCTGGAATCTCTTGAATACCACCACGGCGTTTTGGCCCCCGAAGCCCATCGAGTTCTTGACCGCCGCCCGGATCTCCAGCTTCTGCCCCACCTTGGGCACATAGTCCAGATCGCATTCGGGGTCGGCCTCGTCCAGGTTGATCGTGGGGGGAACAAAGCTCTCCTCGATGGCCTTGACCAGGGAGACGGACTCGAGGGCCCCCGCGGCGCCCATCGCATGGCCGATCATGGACTTGATCGAGGATATCTTGAGCTTTCGGGCATGGTCCCCAAAGGTGAGCTTGAGGGCCTTGGTCTCTATGGGATCGTTGATCGGCGTGGCCGTCCCATGGGCGCTCACATAGTCAATGTCCGAGGGCAGGAGGCCCGCATCCTTGATCGCCAGGCCAATGGCCCTGGCCACGCCCCGGCCCTCGGGGTCGGGGGAAGACAGGTGGTGGGCGTCACAGGTGTTGGCAAAGCCCGCAACCTCGCAGTAGATCCTGGCGCCCCTGGCTAGGGCTGACTCCAGGTCCTCCAGGACGAGGATGCCGGCGCCTTCGGCCATCACAAAGCCGTCCCTGTCTTTTTCGAAGGGCCGGCTCGCGTGGGTCGGGTCGTCGTTGCGCTTGGTGGAGAGGGCCTGGATCATCCCAAAGCTCGCCATGCCCAGGCGGGTGATGGAGGCCTCGGAGCCACCGGCAAAGACCCGGTCGGCGTGGCCGTCGGCTATCCAGCGGAAGGCCGTGCCTATGGCATCGGTGCCGGCGGCGCAGGCTGTGACGAGGCACTGGCTCGGGCCGGTGGCGTTGAGATAGATGGCAAGGTTGGCCGCCCCCAGGTTGGCTAGGGCCTTGACGGCGGTCATCGGCGGGACCCGGCTGGGACCACGCTCGTAGAGCCGCGCGACCCCCTCCTCGAGGCTCATAGCCCCGCCCTGGCCGGTTCCCAGGCAGACCCCGGTGCGCTCGCTGTCCAGGTCTTCCTTCCGCAGGCCCGCGTCCTCGAGGGCCTCGAGGCCCGCATAGACCGCGTACTGGGAAAATCGGTCCATCTTCTTGGCTTCCTTGGCCTCCATGCGGAGGCCGGGCTCAAAGCCCTTAACCTCGCCGCCTATCTTGGAGGACAGGTCGCTCACGTCTATCTGGGTGATGGGACCTATCCCGGACTTCCCGGCCTTGAGGCCCTCCCAGAATTCCTTAACCGTATTGCCCAGGGGGCTCACGGCTCCCAGGCCAGTCACGACAACCCTGCGTCTGCTCATGCTACATCCCCATCCCGCCGTCGACCTTGAGTATCTCCCCCGTAATATACGAGGAGAGGTCCGAGGCGAGGAAGAGGGCCGCCTTGGCTACCTCCTCGGGGGAGCCCGTCCGGCCCAGGGGTATCCCGGTCTTGAGCTTTTCCTTCGCCTCCTCGGGGATCTTGTCCGTCATCGAGGTGTCGATAAAGCCCGGGGCCAGGGCGTTTACCCTCACCCCCCGGCTCGAGACTTCCCGAGCGAGGCTCTTGGTAAAGCCGATCAGGCCGGCCTTGGAGGCCGAGTAGTTGGTCTGGCCCCCGTTGCCCATGATGCCCACGACGCTGGAGACATTGATGATCGAGCCGGTCCGGCGCTTGATCATGTGCCGGGCCGCCGCGCGGCAGACCAGGAAGGCGCTCGTGAGGTTGGTCCTCATCACTGCCTCCCAGTCCTCGAGGGACATCCGGAACACGAGGCCATCCCGGGTAATGCCCGCGTTGTTGACCACAATGTCGAGGCCCCCGGAGGCCTTGATCACCGCCTCTATCGCGGCCTCGACCTCGGCTTCAGAGGAGACGTCGCAGGCCTGGCGCTCCACCGAGCCGCCTCCGGCTGCGGCGGCCGCTGCCAGCTCGGCCGCGCCCTCGGCCTCGCTCCTCGAGAAGTACCAGACCCTGGCCCCTTCCCGGGCAAAGAGCTCCACGATGGAGCGGCCTATGCCGCGAGAGCCCCCGGTAACGATGCAGGCCTTGCCTGCGAGTAGTCCTGCCATGGCATTTTCCACCTTTTAGAGGGATATCGCGGCGATCTGGTCCAGGGTCCCCGCGGGCAGGCAGGGACAGCCTCCCTCGACGGACTTCCACAAACCTCCAAGGACATTGCCCGGGCCGGTCTCAAGGAGCTGGCTAAAGGCCGCCCCGTGGATAGACGCTTCCTCGTCGATCCAGCGCACCGGAGAGACAATCTGCTCGACGCAAAGCCTCTTGGCCTCGGCCCCGGTCTCGATCCGCTTGCCGGTCACATTGGAGAAGAGGGTGATTTTAGGATCCGAGAACTTCACGTCCTTCACAGCCTCCCCAAAGCCATCCCTGGCATAGGCCATGATG
>JAKPBN010000293.1 GCA_029778945.1 Spirochaetota bacterium | reverse complement strand
AGAGGGGGTTCACGTCGAGCATCCCATCCACGAGGATCTGGGGCGCGAGGCCTGCCGACTCGAGGAGACTCTTGACGACCAATGCCTCATCCTGGAAGACCGAGGCGAAAACCTGGACCATGGATGCTCCTTGCCCTCAGGGCTTTCTGGCGGCTTCTATGGCCGCGATGGACTTGTCGAAGCCGGGGCCGAGGCGCCTGGCACCCCCTGGGGTGACGAGCCAGTCCTCCTCGTTCCGGATCCCGCCGAGGCCGAGAAAGGCCTCCACTCGCCCGAAGTCTATGAAGGCCGTGTTTCGCCCCTCGGCCTTCCAGGCGGCAACAAGCTCGGGGATAAAGTAGATGCCCGGCTCGACGGAGTGGACCATGCCCGCGGCGAGGGGCTTGGCCAGGCGGAGGGATTTTCTTCCGAATTGGGATGATCGTGGCTTTCCGTCGTAGCCCACCCAGGCTTCACCGAGGGCTTCCATGTCGTGGACGTCGAGGCCGATCATGTGGCCGAGGCCGTGGGGGAAAAAGAGCGCGTGGGCTCCGGCGGCGAGGGCCTCCTCGGTGTCACCCCTCATGAGGTCCAGGCCCTTGAGGCCCTCGATGCAGGCCCTGGCGGCGGCATCGTGGGCTGCCTCGAAGGGCAGGCCAGGCCGCAGTATGGCTGTCGCCGCCTTGCCCATGGCCAGGACTATCTCGTAGATCGAGGCCTGCCGGGCATCGAAGCTAGGGGAGACAGGGAAGGTGGTGGTGAGGTCGCCGGCATAGCCTGAGGGGGCCTCGGCCCCCGCGGCGAGGAGGAAGAGGTCTCCCGGGCCGAGCCTGGCCCCGTGGCTGTGGTTGTGGAGGACGGCGCCGCGTATGGTGGCGATCACGGGAAAGGACAGGCCGCCACCGGCCGCGAGGGCAAGCTCGGTGACCCGGGCAGCCACCTCGGCTTCCCTCATCCCCGGCCTGGCGAGGGCTAGGGCAGCCCGATGCATCTCGACCGTCATGGCGACTGCCGCCTCAAGCTCGGCGATTTCGGCCTCCTCCTTGATTTCCCGGCAGGCCACCACGGCCCTGACGAAGTCAAGGGAGGATCCCTCCTGGATGGACTCCCGGGGGCGGGAGAGGAGGGCGGCGAGAAGGACCCGGGTATCCTCTCGGTAGGGAGGCAGGTAGTGGACCCTCCGGCCTTCCCTGAGGGCCATGGCGAGGTCCTGGGCTAAAGCGGCCGAGGGGCGGGAGTCACCGATGCCCGCAAGGGCCGCCAGCTCGGCTATCCTGGGCTCGGGGCCGGTCCAGACGATGTCGTCCATCGTGAGATCATCCCCGTAGAGGAGGGAGGATCCGGTTGCCAGGTCGATAGTTCCGGCAAGGCCTGGCTTGGGGATGCCGAAGAAATACAGGAAGGATGAGTCCTGGCGGAAGGGATGGCAGTTGTCCGCGTAGTTTATCGGACTCTCGCCGTTGCCGGGGAAAAGGACGAGGCCCTCGGTCAGGCCGCGGGAGGCGAGGCCCTGGAGAAGGGCCTTGCGCCTTTGGGAATAGCATGTGCTGGGGAACATGGGCAATGCTACGACAGGCCCGGGGCCGGCGTCAATGGCGGCCGTGGAGCTCCGAGCGG
>JAKPBN010000278.1 GCA_029778945.1 Spirochaetota bacterium | reverse complement strand
GGGGAGAAGCCTGCCCCATCCAGCCCGACTACTGGTGCAGGAAGCACATAGTGGACAGTCCCGAGCAGGAAGTCTGGATCCATTATATGAGCCATGAGCTCGTCGGCCTTACGGACGAGGAGCTGGAAACCCAGTACTACGCCGAGGATCCCGGCCTCCGGGAGGTCTTCAAGGTCTTGAGGGGATAGGGGGGCCATCCATGGCGAGTCACCGGGTTCGGGCCACCCTGACAGCCCTGGTCCTTTTCGCCCTCCTTCCCCAAGGCCTGGTTTCCCTGCCCCTCGTCCTGAGCCCCGAGGCTCTTCCTGCCGTCTCGGCCCAGACCGTCGTGGTTCTGCCTCCACCCCTGGACCGGGCAGGGGAATACCGTTTCATCGCTCCCGACTCCTCCGGCCCAGCCATGCCCTGGCTAAGCTTCGCGGAGCCCCTGGAGCTTTCAGCCACCCTGGGAGAGGAAAGGACCTATGTCCTGGAGTTCCGGGAGGGGGGTGGGGCCGGCTTCAGGCGAACCCTGGCCATCGACCGGCGGCCCCCGGGCTTGCCCCAGGCGAGCCAGCCCTCGGGGCTTTACCGCAGCGAACTCCGATTGAGTCTTTCCTCCCGGGACAGCACAGAGATCCGCTATGCCCTGGCGCCTGCCCAGGACGGGGCCGAGCCGGCCTTTTCGGTATATGACCCGGCCAAGGGTCTGGAGATCGGCCTCCCTGGGGAAGGCGCTAAGACTTGGCGCCTCCTCGCCTATGGGATAGACCGGGCCGGAAATTCCGGCCCCCTCCTGTCCCAGGTCTATAGGCTAGCCCCTTCCGGCCTTGACTATTCCCCTCCCGCCTCCAGCGAGGCCGGGGCCTTTGAGCTCGACCCCCTCGCCGAGCTTGGGGATCCCCAGCAAATCCGCCTGGACTCGGGCCTCAGGCTTGTCTTTGCCCCTCCGGAGGGATCGAATCTTCTTGTGGCAGTCAATCCCGTCGGGGCTAGCCCTAGCCGAGAGGATTTTGTGAGCCCCGCTGGACAGGGTGGGGTCAGTCTGGACTTTTCCTGGCCCCCGGGCTGGAAGTCAAATGCTAGGGTTTTCCTAGGCCTCGAGAAGGATGGAAAGCTCGCCTACCGGGCCAAGCCCCTTGAGCTAGTCCTCGGCGGCCAGGCCCCCGTCCTTCCCCCCCTGGCTCCCATCATCAGCGCCGATGCCCTGGGGGGCCATCTTATGCTGGTCTATCCCCCCTATGACGGCGAGGTCTACGTCTCGGTCGATGCCTCGCCCTTTGCCCCGGTGAAGTTACCTCTTTCCCTGGGCAGCCTTGCGGGCCAGGTCCAGCTTGCCTGGTACGGCCTCGATAGCCTTGGCCGCAAGAGCGCCGTCCAGACCCTTGCCCTGGATATTCCCGGCCATCCCGACAAGACCAGCCTTCTGGGCCTGCCCGAAGGGGGCTTGAGTTCCAAGTCCCTCCTGCTCCAAAGCTCGGGGCCGGGCTTCCTGCGCTATGAGCTGTCCACCGATCCGGCCCAGCCTCCCCGGGAGCCCACGGCTTCCTCCTCCACGATAGGCCAGGGCCTCAAGCTCGATCCCCCCGAGGGAAGCCTCACAGCCTATTCCCTCAGGTATCGAAGCTTTGACTCCGCCGGCCGAGCCCTGGATGAGGGCGGCGAGGCCAGCTTTGTCATCGATCGGGATCCGCCGCCGCCCCCCAGGCTTTCCACCGAGGTCCCGGGCTATTCATCCCGGCCCTTGAGCCTGTCCTTTGTCCCATCGGAAGCGACGCTTATGGTCGCGGTGGATGTGGACTCCCGGCCGGGCAGCTAGTCCGCCGTCACCGGCCCCTTGATTCTTGAGGGATCGTCTTCGGGCACCGTCGAATATCGCATCCGCTCCTATGCCGTGGACAAGGCGGGGAATCGATCCGCTGACAGCCCGGTCAAGGCCGTCCTCGTCGACCTTGGGACCCTCT
>JAKPBN010000274.1 GCA_029778945.1 Spirochaetota bacterium | reverse complement strand
GGACGGCCCTCTCGGTCTCGATGATGCCGCCCTTGCCCAGCCTCACCTCATGCTGGATCACCGCGCCGTTGAGGTAGACATCCCAGTTCTTGCCTATGTCCCCCAGGAGGAGGCCCGTGCCCGAGGAGCTGGCTAGAAGCTCGGCGCTGGCCTCAAAGGCAAAGATCACGCAAAAGGTATCCGCGGGGGCCGGGCCCACGGCAAAGCGCCCCCGCCGGGTCCCGCCCTCAAGGGGAAGGTCGCGATAGATCAGGGGTCGGTCGCTGGGCTTGGCCGGGATCCGGGTCCAGGCCTTGTCCTTGGGGTCGGGCACGTAGTAGGCCCACTCGATGCTAAAGCCGGGCCTGACCCAGGCGTCCAGGGCATTCAGGTCGATATGGCCTGGGGCCGGGGCGGCCCCGAGCGGGGCTTCCTTGGGCGCGGCCGAGGCTGGAGGGGCAAGGGAAAAGGCAAAGAGGCTTGCCCAGACAAGGCCTAGGAGAAAAAGCTTCCGGGGATATCTGTTCAGGAGTCGCCGCACCTCACACCCCTATCCATACGTTTTGACTTATTTCGGCCTCGATTGTAGCCCAAGATGGCTTTCCAAGGCCAGCGCATCCCCGGGACTATCTGCCCTCGCCCAGGTCCCTGAGCCTGTCCCTCAGCTCGGCCGCCCTCTCGTAGTCCTCGATGGCTATGGCCTCCTCGAGCTCCTCCCGCAGCAAGGCGGAGAGGCCGGTCTCCCGGGCCGGCTCTGAGCCCTGGAGGACCTCGTCCTCGAAGGAGAGCCCCTCGGCGGAGCCATCCTCGCTTCCGTGGCCCTCGAGGCCACGGCCTTCCGGGTCGGCCCCGTCGACTCCCAGGGTGGTGGCGCCCGCCGTATCGGTCACAAGGCTCACGGAGATGCCCGCCTCGTCCACCACGGTCTCGGCGATAAAGACCGGACAGCCCGTGCGTACCGCCATGCCTATGGCATCCGAGGGCCGGGCGTCTACGAGGATCTCGTCGGCCCCCTGGCGGAGGACGAGGCGGGCGTAGAAGGTGCCTTCCTGGAGGTCATTTATCTCTATGCGGAGAAGGCTGGCCTTGAGGGCCTTGAGGATCGAGACCGCAAGGTCATGGGTCAGGGGCCGGGGCACCTCGACCCCCCCCATGCCTATGAGGATGGACTGGGTCTCGAGCTGGCCGATAATGATGGGCACGGCGAGGTCTGAGCCCCGGGGTCGGATGAGGACGACATTTCCCTGCTCGGTCTGGGCCACGGTCCAGACATCGGCCTCGACAAAGGTCTCGGAAGCCATGAACCCTCCACCATCAAGTATAGATCCTCGCCCCAGGTATTGTCAGGCCTGGGGGGACTCCCGGGCCCTGGGGGGATCCAGGAGGTCAAAGAGCCCGAGGAGGCCCTCAAGGCCCCGGGAACTGGGCACCAGGGCGCCTAGGCCGGCCTTGGAGGCCTCCAGGAGGGCCCGGGCCTGGTCCAGGGCCTCCGAGACCGCCCCGGCCCCTTCGAGGAGGCCTATGGCTTCCTCGACCTCCGGCACCCCTAGGCCCCCGGCCCGGGCGGCGGCAAAGCAGCGGGCCAGCTCAGGCCTCAATTCCGGCCTTGCGGCGCAGGCCAGGATCACCGGGAGGCTCTTCTT
>JAKPBN010000267.1 GCA_029778945.1 Spirochaetota bacterium | reverse complement strand
AGGAAGGCCGCATCCTTGGCCAGTTCAGGCACTATCTCCCGGGGAGGGCCCTGGCGGAGGACAAAGGCCATGCCCCGGGCCTTGAGCTCCCGGCTGGTCTCCCCAAGGCCGGCGAGCATCCAGCAGTAATGGCTTGGGGCGGCCCCGGGGAAGTCCGCAAGGACAAAAAGGACAAGCAGGGGAAGCCCTGTCCGGGTCGAGAGGGCGGCGGCCTCCTCGAGGGCGGGGTTTTGCCCTGCCCTCTGGGCCTTTTGCATCCAATAGAGGACATAGGCTCCCTTTCGGGCCGGGCCAGGCCGCAGACTCGTGATTCGCTCGGGCTCGACGGGGGAGGTCGCAGGGGAGGCTCGGGAGGCTCGGGAGGCTCGGGAGGCTGGCATAGGACTTGAGTATCGTAGGGCCGGGGCGGCTTCGCAAGCGGATTGAAAAAGCCCTCCTTTTCCTATACCATGGCCCAATGCGAGACCCCGCCCTCATCAGGAATTTCTGTATCATCGCCCACATAGACCATGGGAAGTCCACCCTGGCCGACCGCTTTATCGAGAAGGCCCGGGTCATCGATTCCCGCAAGATGCAGAATCAGATGCTCGACAACATGGATATCGAGCGCGAGCGGGGCATCACGATCAAGAGCCAGGCCGTGGCCCTCGACTACACCGCCAAGGACGGCAAGACCTATACCCTCAACCTCGTCGACACCCCGGGCCATGTGGACTTCTCCTACGAGGTGTCCCGGGCCATATCCTCCTGCGAGGGGGCCATCCTCCTTGTGGACGCGACCCAGGGGGTCGAGGCCCAGACCCTCTCCAACATGTACATGGCCCTCGAGCACGACCTGGAGATCATCCCGGTGATCAACAAGATCGATATGCCCTCGGCGGACATCCCCGAGGCCAAGCGCCAGATCGAGCATGACCTGGGCCTCGATCCTGATGGGGCCCTCGAGGTCTCGGGCCGCTACGGCACCGGGGTGGACGAGCTCTTCGAGGCTATCGTCGCCCGCGTCCCCCCGCCGGTGGAGAAGGTGACCGACACCCTCCAGGCCCTCATCTTTGACTCGCACTACGATCCCTACAAGGGCGTCATCGTCCATGTGCGGGTCTTTGGGGGGACCCTCAAGATCGGCCAGAGGATCAAGCTGATGTCCAGCGGGGCCGAGTACACCATCGAGGAGACCGGCCAGTTCCGCATCATCCTCAACAAGACTGACGACCTCTCCGCCGGCGAGGTTGGCTATATCGAGGCCGGGATCAAGACCGTCTCCGACGTTAGGGTGGGCGACACGGTCACCGACGCCGAGCGCCCCTGCGCCTCGGCCCTGCCGGGCTTCCGGGAGGTCAAGCCCGTGGTCTTCTCCTCCATCTATCCCATGGACGCGGCGGAGTACGACGAGCTCAAGGAGGGGATCGAGAAGCTCAAGCTCAACGACGCCTCCCTCGTCTACGAGAAGGACAACTCCCTGGCCCTGGGCTTTGGCTTCCGTTGCGGCTTCCTCGGCCTACTCCACCTGGAGGTTGTCCAGGAGAGGCTCGAGCGCGAGTACGACCAGTCCATCATCATGACCGCCCCGAGCGTACGGTATCGCCTAACTCTAGATACCGGGGAGACGGTCTTTGTGGACAATCCCTCGGAGTACCCGAACCCCTCCCGGATAGAGAGCGCGGAGGAACCGTATATAAAGGCCCAGATCATCACGCCCCTGGCCTACATAGGCAACCTCAACACCCTCTGCTTTGACAAGCGGGGCAGCATAGTGTCCCAGACCCACCTCGACGAGAAGCGGGTAGAGCTTGTCTTCGAGATGCCCCTGGCCGAGGTCCTCTTTGACTTCTACGACAAGCTCAAGTCCACGAGCCGGGGCTACGCGAGCTTCGACTATGAGGTGATCGGCTACCGGCCCACCAAGCTCGCCAAGCTCGACATCCTGATCAACGACAAGCCCGTGGACGCCCTGTCCCAGCTCGTCTATGAGCCCTCGGGCTACGAGAGGGCCCGCAAGGTCTGCGAGCGCCTCCAGGGGGCCATCTCCCGCCAGCAGTTCAAGATCGCCATCCAGGGCGCGATCGGGTCCCGGGTCATCGCCCGGGAGACGATCAACCCCGTGCGCAAGGACGTCCTGGCCAAGTGCTATGGCGGCGACATCTCCCGCAAGCGCAAGCTCCTCGAAAAGCAGAAAGAGGGCAAGAAGCGCATGAAGATGGTCGGGGATGTCGAGCTGCCCCAGGAGGCCTTCCTGGCCGTGCTAAGGGAAAACGAAGACAAGGAAAGGTAGCTCTCCGGCCGCAGGCGGGCCCTCCCTCCTGCGGGGCGAGCCAGGCCTAGGCCCTGCGGCCCTCCTCCAGAAAAGCATCCACATCCCCAAGCTTCCACCTCCAGTACTGCAGCTCCACAAGGAGGCGGTTGAGGAGGTCCTGGGCAAGGCTCGGGAGCCTATGCCCATCGGGCAGGGGCCAGAGGAGGTAGTCGCTTTCCTCCACCAGGGCCAGGAAGGCTTCCCGTGAGAGGTCCAGCCTGCCCTTCATGGCGGCCTCGATCGTGTCGAGCCTGGCCATCTCCTCTCCAAGGATGGCCGTGGCGAGGCTTCGCCTAGCTTCCATTCCTGGAAGGCCAGGCACGGGCTCCCCCTGGCTGGGGGCATCAAGGCCATCAATGAGGCTGCTAGCCTCTTCAGGA
>JAKPBN010000258.1 GCA_029778945.1 Spirochaetota bacterium | reverse complement strand
TCCCCAAAGATGGCCTTGAGGGCCCCCCTCGCGTCGGACACCACCTTCCAGTCCTTGCCGGCCCCCTCCTCGCCCCCGGGCCCCAGCACGAGGTCGAGGCCCAGGGCCTTGGCCGCCCGGGCCCGGCGCCGCATCTGGCGCACGGGCCTGAGCTCCCCGGCCAGGGAAAGCTCCCCCGCCATGGCCGAGGCCGGGGGCAGGGCAATACCTGAGCGCGCCGAATACAGGGCGGCCGCCAGGGCCAGGTCTATGCCCGGCTCCTGGAGGCGCATGCCCCCGGCCACGTTGACATAGAGGTCCTGGTCGGAAAAGCGCAGGCCCGTGTGCTTTTCCAGGACCGCTGCCACCCGGGCCACCCGGCCTCCATCGATGCGCTCGGAATAGATCCGGGAAAAGCCCGCCTTGGCCGGCACCGAGAGGGCCTGGATCTCCACGAGGATAACCCGGGAGCCCTCGTGGACGGCGGCCACGGCCACCCCGGCGGGCATCTCGCCCTGGCGCCTCACCAGGAAGAGGCCCGAGGGGTCGGCCACCTCCTCGAGGCCGGCCTCGACCATCCGGAAGATCCCGATCTCCTCGGAGGAGCCAAAGCGGTTCTTGCTCGCCCGCAGGATCCGGAGCTCCCCCTCGCTCTGCTCAAAGGTGAGGACGGCGTCCACCAGGTGCTCGGCCGCCTTGGGGCCGGCTATCGTGCCTTCCTTGGTCACATGGGCCACGAGGAAGAGGGCGGCGTCCCTTTCCTTGGCCCAGGAGGTCAGCTCCTGGACGCAGTACTTGATCTGGTTGGCCGTCCCGGGCACGGCCCCGGCCTCCTCGGCGTGGAGGGTCTGGATGGAGTCGATCACGACCATCTCGGGCTTGAGGGCCTCGAGGACCCCCTTGATCGCCGTGAGCCTGGCGGAGCAGAAGACCTCGAGGCCCTCCCTCAGGGCGCCCAGCCTGTCGGCCCGGAGCCGGAGCTGGCCCGGGGACTCCTCCCCGGAGACATAGAGGATGCGGCCCTGGAGAGTGGCCTTGGCGCAGAGCTGGAGGAGGAGGGTGGACTTGCCTATCCCGGGCTCCCCGCCCACCAGGATCGCCGAGCCCCGCATGATCCCTCCCCCCAGGACCCGGTCGACCTCGGCCGAGCCCGAGGCCAGGCGCTCCCCGCTCTTGGGGTCGATGGAGCCAATGGGCAGGGGAAAGGTCTCCCCTCCCCGCTCGGAACCCGCATCCGAGGCGGATTCCCGGAGGGTGTTCCATTCCCCGCACTCGGGGCAGCGCCCCAGCCACTTGGACTCGACATGGCCGCAGGAGGAACAGCGGAAGACCGTGAGGGATTTCTTGGCACTCATGGCCTCCCATCGTAACCGAGTCCGTCCCCTGCTTCAACGAGTCGGCGAGGACTCCCATATACTCGCCTTGTTCGGGCGATGCCGGGTTACTTGCCTAGGGCTTGGTGGGGCGGGGCCTGGCATGGGGAGGGCCGGGGAGACCTCGTGCCTCGGCCTCCGGTCCTCCCCATGCCACCCGCCGCCCTGCTTTGCCCCGGGTAAGTGAGGCGGGGTTGACCCAACCAGGCGGGTCCGTGGGTGGCCACCGCCCACGCGGATCGGGGGACGGACCGGTTGCGCTTTCCCGTGGGGCCGGAGCTTAAGCGCGGGGGCGGGAATAGGGAGGAGCGGTCGCCTCACATCGGCGCCTTCGCGGCCAAGCTCGCGCGGGGAAAATTGTTGCGCGAGGCTTGGCGGCGGGCTGGGCAGGGGGGAGCGGGCGCAGGGGAGGCGGCGCCTTCGCGGCCAAGCTCGCGCGGGGAAAATTGTTGCGCGAGGCTTGGCGGCGGGCTTGCCTCCGTAAAGCTGTCACAGGGGATAATACTTCACAGAAACAAGTATATAGTTTACTTTGTGAAGTATGGCGAAAAACGAGGTCCCTCAAGGGGATATCGCGGCCTTTAGGGCTTTTGGCCGGCTTTGGACTAGGGAGCTGGGCCTCCTCCAGGAGTCCCTCCTCGATTCGGGCTTTTCCCTCGTGGAGGCTAGGCTCCTGCTCGAGCTGGGGACTGGGGAGGGGCCTACGGCGGCCGAGGTCGCGGCGGGCCTGGGGCTGGGGGAGGCTTACTTGAGCCGGGTTGTGGCCAAGCTCGGCGAGGCGGGCCTCTTGAGAAAGTCCCAGGATCCCAGGGACAAAAGAAGAAGACCCCTGGGCCTCACGGCTAGCGGCAGGCGGGCCTTGGCAAGCCTTGAGAAGGCCTCGGACAAGGCCGCGGCGGTCCGGCTTGGAAAGCTGGCCCTAGGGGACAGGGCGAGGCTCGTGGGGGCCTTGGACGAGGCAAGCCTGGCCCTGGGGGGCCGGAGCCCGGCCCGGGGCTTTGCCCTCCATGACCTGGGGCCCGGGGACCTGGGCTGGATCGTCCAGCGCCACGGGGAGATCTATGCCCAGGAGCATGGCTTTGACTCATCCTTCGAGGCCCTGGTGGCGGGCATCGTGGCCGAGCTTGCGGGCCGGGGCAAGCGGAAAGGGGAGAGGGTCTGGATAGCCCGGGATGGCCGGGAGCGCCTGGGCTCGGTGGCCCTGGTCAGGGAGGACGAGACTACGGCCAGGCTCAGGCTCCTCCTCGTGGAGCCCCGGGCCAGGGGCAGGGGCCTCGGGGAGGCCCTGGTCGGGGAATGCGTGGGCTTTGCCCGGCGCTCGGGCTATAGGAGGATAGTCCTGTGGACCGAGTCCATCCTCGAGGGGGCCCGGCGCCTCTATCTCAAGGCGGGCTTCCGCCTGGTGTCCACCGTGGAGGAGAGGATCTTTGGCCGGGACCTCCACAGCGAGACCTGGGAGCTGGAGCTCTAGGGCCTGGCCTGGAAGGCCGGGCGAAAGGGACTATACTATAGGGATTCCATCATGCAGGAGTCCCTATGGCAAAGCGTCCGTCTCTCTCCCTCTCCTCGGTCTTCTTTCTGCAGCTTGTGATCGGCATTTTCTTCCTCACCCTGGGCATCCTGGGGATCCAAGGCCATGACTCGACCCTGAGTCAGCTCCGCAGGACCTTTGGCCACAACGACAGCCTCCAGCTCATCATGGCCATCGTCGAGCTCGTGGCGGGCATCATCCTGGTCGTGGGGCTCTTTGTCGCCCTCTCCGGGGAAGTCCAGCGCCTCGTCAGCCTTATCCTCTTCTGCCTCTGGGCCCTCGTCCTCATACTGCAGTATGTCGTGGATGGCTTTGACTCGAAGCACTTCCTGACCTGGCTGCAGAGCCTGTCCCTCGACTCGGTGGTCCTCGTGGGCCTCTGGGTCATCGGCCGCCGCTAGCGGCCGTAGTCGCAGATAGCGCCTACTTCCAGGCCACAACCCGGTTGCGGCCCTCGGCCTTGGCCCGGGAGAGGGCCTCGTCGGCCCGGGACAGGAGAGCGTCGAGGCTCGCCGGGCCGTCCTCAAGCCAGGCGAGGCCGACGCTGACAGTGACCGAAAAGGCCTCCCCCGGGGGACATTCCACCCGGGTCGAGGCCAGCCTTTCGCGGATCCGCTCGCATAGGCTGCGGGCCCCCTCGGCCCCGGAGATCACCAGGGCAAATTCCTCACCCCCCATGCGCCCGGCCACGTCCTCGCCCCGGATCTCGCTGGCGAGGATCCTGCCGAATTCCCGCAGCACCCGGTCCCCGGCGGCGTGGCCCCGGCTGTCGTTTATGTTCTTGAACCGGTCGAGGTCGAACATCGCCACCGCGAGGTGGCCCCCATGGCGCAGCACCCGGCTAAGCTCCCTCTGGGCGGACTCGAGAAAGTAGCGGCGGTTGGCTAGGCCCGTGAGCTCGTCCCGGGAAGCCAGCTCCTCGACCCGGGCAAGGAGGGCCCGGGCCTCGGTCTCATCGTGGATAACCCCGAGGATGCCCTCGGAGTCATCCCCCAGTTCGAGGACCTCGATGGAGAAATGCCGCTGCCCCCCCTCCCCGTCTGTGGAAAAGCGCCTGCACGACCGAGTCTCAAGGGCCTCCATGAGGGAGGCCGGCAGTAGCGCGGCGGGAAGCCGGTGGCCCAAGGCACCCTCCCCCAGGCCCAGGATCGCCAGGCCCTGGGCGTTGGCGTCGGCGAGAAAGCCCCCCGAGTCCAGGACGATAATCCCATCCCGCATGCGCTCCACCACAAGGCTCCGGGCAAGGGGGGCTAGGGCAAAGAGGTCCCTCCGGTAGAGGGCATACCAAAAGCAGAGGGCGGCCCCGGCGTAGCCAAAGGAGGAAAAATCCTTGATGAGGCCAGGGAAGGGCCTGAGCACATATAGCAGGCTCACGAGAAGGGGCAAGGCGATTCCCAGGATCAGGGCCCCCGCCTGGCGGCGATAGTAGCGCCGATGCAGGACCAGGGTCCTGAGCACGAGGATGGCCCCGGCCACAAAGAAGGAATAGGTATAGGCCGCGTAGGCATAGAACCAGGGTCCATGAGTGCGGACTGAGACCTGGAAGGGGCCCTGGGAGTGCCAGGTTATAGTGGGCCACATGAGGTATTCCAGGGAAGGCACCAGGAGGATCACGAGGGTCGTCACGGGGAAGAAGAGGACTACCCCTAGGAGGAAGGATGGGAGGCCCCGGCCCTTGCGGGTAAACCGGAGGCTAAACTGGAGCCAGAGGATGGGAAGGAAGGCCACGCACAGGTAGATAGCCTTGGCCCAAAGCTCGGAGGCGGCCTCCGTGGTCGAGCATATCTCCAGGGTGTTCGTGGTGATATAGCCTATGGTGCTGAGGACAAAGAGGGCAAAGGCCAGGCCCACCGGCCTTCGCCTCTGGTCGGTCTTGAGGCTATCCGCAAGGAGCCAGACCAGGACGAGGACGATGGGGAGGGCGAGGACCCGAAATAGGTCATACTGGAACCGGTCAGGGGTCATCGCCTGTGGGACTCCTAATCGAAATTCTGCCGAACTTAGTCTCCGGCCTTGCGCAGGCCCCCAGAGCCACTGGCCGAGGCATCGATCCGTGGATTGCCCCAATAGGCCAGGCGTCCGGAACCGGAAAGGCGGGCGCTAAGGCTCGAGGCGACGCGGACCTCTCCCTTGCCCGAGCCCGAGAGCTTGGCCGTAGCCTTGTCCACGGGAAATTCCTTGCCGTCAAAGCGGCCCGAGCCGGAAATGCTGAGGTCCAGGCTATGCGAGGAGCCCTGGAGACCCATATCACCGGAGCCGCTCAACTTGGCCGTGAGAGCGGAGAACCTTGCCTTGAGCTTGATCCTGCCCGAGCCCGACAAGGTGAGATCCCCGCTGGCATAGTCAGGCTCGGCCTGGATCGAGCCCGAGCCGGAAACGCCGAGCCTCAGGTCCTTGCCCGAAAAGGGATCGACGGTGGCCTTGCCCGAGCCGGAGACCCTGAGGCCCGCGAGCTCCGGGAGGCTGACCTCGAAATGGAGACGGGAGGACTTGATGATGTTGACCCCAGGCCTCACCCCTATCACGAGCTCGGAGCCAATCAGCTCCGTGAGTATATAGGGGAGGAGATTGGAGTCTCCGGTGACCTCCACCTTGAAGTCACCCTTGTGGACGGCCAGGGAGCCCGAGCCTCCAAGGCTGATGGAGTGGAAGCCCTGGACATTGCGCGATTCTGTCTCGATCTTGCCATTGCCCACGACACCGCCGCAGGAGGCAAGTCCCAGGGCAGCCATGGCGAGGGAGAGGAGGCTATTACGGTAATTCATGCTTTACCCCTTTGATGCCCCTGCGAACCGGATATGCCCGCGTACGCCCTAGGCGCATCGAAAGAAATGTACTGACATATCCCCAGGGGAGTCCAGGGCCCCATCCCTTGTAGCCCCGGGCCAAAGCCGTGTAGGCTCCAGCGTATGGATAGAGCCGTACTTACCCTTAAACCCCGGGAAGACCTCAGGCTGCGGGCCGGCCACCCCTGGGTCTATGACAATGAGATAGCCCGGGTGGAGGGCAGTCCCCAGGCCGGGGACGAGGTTGAGATCCGGGATGGCCGGGGCCAGACCGTGGGGGTCGCCCTCTTCAATCCCCGGTCCAAGATCCGGGCCCGCATCTATTCCCGCAAGCCCCGGCCCGCCGACAGGGACTTCTTTGTGGAGACCCTGACTAGGGCCCTGGAGCTCCGGAAACGGAGCTTCGATCCCGATAGGCAAAGCTTGAGGCTGGTCTTTGGCGAGGCCGATGGCCTGCCGGGCCTCATCGTGGACTCCTTTGTCGGCCAGCCCGCAGGGCAGGCTGGGCTCGCCTCGGGCGGGGCCGCCAAGGCCGGCCGCTGGCTCTCCCTCCAGATCCTCTCCCGGGGCATGGCCGACCGCAGGGACCTCATTGTCGAGGCCCTGGCCGAGGTCTTTCCCGCCACGGGCCTCGTGGAGCGCTCGGACGCCCCGGTCCGGGTCCTCGAGGGCCTCGAGGCGGTGACGGCCACCATCTCCGGGACCGTGCCGGACAGCATCCTCATCACCGAGGGGGGCCTGACCTATGCCGTAGACCTCGTGGGGGGCCAGAAGACGGGCTGGTTCCTCGACCAGAGGTCAAACCGGGCCGCCGCCGCCACCTATGCCCGGGGCCGCCGGGTCCTGGACACTTTCTGCAACGCCGGGGGCTTTGGCCTCTCCTGCGCCGCCGCGGGGGCGGAATCCGTCCTGGCCGTGGACGCCTCCGAGGAGGCCGTGGCCCAGGTAAGCGCCAACGCGGCCCGCAACGGCCTAGAAGGCAAGGTCAAGGCCGTGGCGGCCAACGCCTTTGACTATATCCGGGGGCTTGAGAGGGAAAAGGAGCGCTTTGGCCTCGTGGTCCTCGATCCCCCGGCCTTTGCCAAGAACCGGGCCTCCATCGAGGGAGCCCACCGAGGCTACAAGGACCTGAACCTGCGGGCCCTCAAGCTGCTCGAGCCCGGTGGCATCCTTGTGACCTGCTCCTGCTCCCACTGGTTTGACCGGGAGCGATTTTCCTCGATGCTGGAGGAGGCTGCGGCCGACTCGGGCAAGCGGTTGCGCATCCTCGAGGAGAGGAGCCAGGACCTCGACCACCCGATCGTCTCGGGCTACGGGGAGTCCCGCTACCTCAAGTGCGTGATCGCCGAGGCCTTCAGGTAGGGCTAGAGGACGACGGTCTTGGCGATGTCAAACATGTTGACGCCAAAGAGGCGCCGGACTTCCTCGGCCTGGCTGTACTTGGTCCCCGCCTTGGAGTTGAAGTAGTCGATAAAGGCCTTCATCTCGGCCTCGTCCTTGGAGTAGAGGGCCGAGGAGCAGGCCGCGCGGAACAGGCCCTTCTCCGCGAGCTCCATCGTGGTGAGGGCCCCGTACTGCTTCCTCGCCTTGCCGTCAACGATGGCACGCTCGCCGTCATAGCCGATCGTAAAAACAAAATCCTCTCGAGAGATCACACTGTGCTCCATATCAGGTAAGGCTACCCCCGGGGGGCCGCCATGGGAAACGCGTCCCCATGACGGGCCCTCCGGAGGCGCAGGGCCTAGGCCTTAGGCCGGGGAAAAGCTGTCCTTGCCCGCGCCGCAGAGGGGGCAGACCCAGTCGGCGGGAAGGGCCTCAAAGGCCGTGCCGGGGGCGACCTTGGCGTCGGGATCGCCCTGGGCCGGATCGTAGATGTAGCCGCAGACATCGCAAACGTACTTCTTCATGCTGTGCTCCTCGGGTTGCGCGCCCTGGGGCGCTTGTTCGGGCTCCTTAGGGAACCTTTGAAAAAGCCTGGCTGATCTCTAGGCCTTCCAGAGGCCGTGCTTGTTGCAGTATTCCCGGGCCGTGGCCTGGGCGGCCGCGCTCCGGAAGATCACCTCGGGCTTGTCTCCGGGCTTAAGATGGGCCCGCTGGACTAGGCTCGGGGCGCCATCGGCCCGGGACTCGATGAGCTCGATCCACTCGATATAGTGGTCGGCTTCCATGGGATGGGGAACGGAGCCTACGGAAACCTTCCAGCCCTCGGCCACCTTGGTGAGCACGGGCAGGTGCTTTTCCTTGGAGGCATCGACGGTATTCTCTGTCAGCAGGGTCATGCCCTGGCCACAGCAGGAGGGCTCGCCCCCGCCCTGGTGCACCACCTCGACAATGTTCCCGCAGAGCTCGCAGCGATAGACCTTCAATAGACCGGCCATGAAAAGCCTCCTGGAATCAAGGGATCGGCCGGGGCCACGCCCGGCCCTAGACTCAAGGACCTCACCAATTCTCGCCAAGGAGCTCGAAGTAGGCCTGGGGATGGGCGCAGGCCGGACAGGCCTTGGGGGCCTCCAGGCCCTCGGCGATATAGCCGCAATTGAGGCAGCGCCAGACCACGGCCTTGTCGGCCTTGAACACCTTGGCTTCCTGGATATTCTTGCGCAGCTTCTCGTAGCGCTTGGCATGCTGCTTTTCCGCCACCGCTATGGCCTCAAAGACCGTGGCTATGGCCTCAAAGCCCTCTTCCCGGGCTTTCTTGGCGAAGCTCGGGTACATGGTCTTCCATTCGTAGTTCTCGCCCTCGGCCCCGTGGAGCAGGTTGTCGACCGTGGCGCCTATCGTGCCAAAGGGGAAGGTCCCCGTGATCGTGGCCTCGCCGCCCTCCATGAATTTGAAGAGACGCTTGGCATGCTCCTTTTCCTGGGCAGCCGTCTCCTCGAAGATGAGGGAAATCTGCTGATAGCCTTCTTCCTTGGCCTTGGAGGCATAGTAGGTATAGCGGTTCCGCGCCTGGGACTCCCCCGCAAATGCCGCCATCAGGTTTTTTTCAGTCTCCGTACCCTTCAAGCTCTTCATGCCAACCCCCTTGCTCTTGATATGCGCCTAGCTCGGCCAAAGGGACTCGGGGCACTCCCCGGTCCTGGCCGCGCCTCCAACTATACTGCCGATGAGGGGCGAGCGCAAACAAGGACTTGGCCAGAAAGCCTAGCCTTTTTTCGCATTTCGGCCGGACTCGATCTCGCCCCGGCGCTCGGCCAGGTAGATGACCAGGGCCAGGGCGATAGCCCCAAAGGTCACGGACATGTCCCCCACGTTGAGGATGCCGGTCCTAAAGTTGCCGATCCCGAAATTCAGGAAATCCACGACCCTAAAGTCGTTAAAGACCCGGTCCTGGAGGTTGCCAAGGCCCCCGGCGACTATGGTCGTGATCAGGAGGGCCCAGGAAGTCCGCGTCTCCTTGAAGACGCAATGCCAGAGGGCATAGAGGCAGACCGCCAGGGGCAGGGCCCCGAGGAGTATGTACTTGATGGCCGCGGGCCAGGTCGAGCCCAGGCTGAGGAAGGCCCCGCTGTTTTCCGCATACTCCAGGCGGAAGAAGCCATTGAGGTAGATAAAGGCGCCCCGGCCCTTGAGGTAGGCGATGGCCAGGACCTTGGTGATCCGGTCTAGGCCATAGTTCAGGCCAAAGACCAGGGCCATAAGGCCGATGCGCTTCCATAGCTTATTGTTCACGGACTAGTCCCTCGCTTTCAGTGCGGGAATAATAGCCGCCTGGGCCGGCTTGAGGAAGCCCTGGCTTGGGCCAGGGAAGCTCAATCGGCCTGCCTCCTTGCGGTCGTTCTATGCCCGAGGAAGGTACATGAAGCCCAACATGCTCTACGAAGCTCCCCCGGCCCTTCCAGGAAAGCCCGGGACCCGAGAAAGGATTGTTCGGGAAGGCCCCTCGGCCCTACCGGACCGGGACCTCCTGGCGGCCCTCCTGGGGACGGGGATCCGTGGCCTGGGAGTCGGAACCCTGGCCGAGGAGGTCCTGGCCCTCCTTGACGGCCTTGCCGACCCGCCCGATCCCGGCCTCCTCATTCGCCTGCCGGGGATGGGGGAGGCCAAGGCCTGCGCCGTCTCGGCCGCCCTCGAGCTCGGGCGCCGCCTCTATGGCCTTCGGGACCGAAGGATAGCCTCGCCCAAGGATGTCTGGCCCCTGATCGCCCATTGGGCCGACCGCAAGCAAGAGCGCTTTATCTGCTGTTCCCTCAACGGGGCCCACGAGGTGATCGCCGCCCGGGTGGTCTCCGTGGGTTTGGTGAATAGGACCGTTGTCCATCCCCGGGAGGTATTCGCCGATCCCCTGATGGACAGGGCCTGCGCCGTCGTGGTGGGCCACAACCATCCAAGCGGGCGCCTCGAACCCTCGCCGGAGGACCTGGATATCACCCGGCGCCTTAAGCAGGCCGGGGAGGTCCTCGGCATTAGCCTCCTCGACCATCTGATCTTTTCCTCGGAAGGCTTTTTTAGCTTTGTCGAGCACGGCCTCCTTGAGGCCCCTAGCCCGGAGTAGGAGGCCCCAGCTAGGCTGGGCCGGGGGCCTACTTGGTCGCCGAGGAGGTGGCGTCCGGGACCGCCGGAGCAAGGCCTGGCCCCGGTGAAGCGCTTGTACTCGCGCCGTCCCAGATGGCCCAGTTTTGGGGCCTTCCATGGTTAGTCGCCGCGCTCGTGGCGTCGATCGCGGGGTTGGCCCGGCCTATGACCACGGCCGCGATCATTATGCAATTGCCCTCTACCGGGAATTTCGCCATCGGCTCGGGGAGGCCCCAGCCGCGGACATAGTTTTTGCCGTGCAGGTAGCGGCTGATGTCCCAGTTGGGGGTGTTGTATGCCCCGATTCCATAGCTGATGGAGGCGTCCTTGGGCTTGATCGCCGATCCGGCGGGAGAGGCAAAATAGTGCGTGGAATAGCCGAGGCTATAGGCCGCGAAATTGAGAAGGCCGCAAGCCATACCCGTATCAAAATAGGACATAGTGGTCTGCATATAGAGGCTCTTGGCATCGTAGGGGGTCTTGTGGTGCTGGGGGTCGGCGGCTTGGTCAGCGAGGATGAGGACGGTCACCGTCCCCGGCGTGGTCGCGCCCTTCCAGGTCTGATGGCCTATTATAGCCTCCTGCTCTGCGGGATCCCGGACGGCGATAAAAAAGTACTCGTTCCAGCCGACGGCGCTCTGGGTCTCGCAGGCAAAGCGGAACATTGCCGCCAAGTCCTCGTCGCTTGGGGCATCCTTGGGATTGCTCGACCAGGAACCGTTATTGACGGTCCTTATCAAGCTCTTGTTTTCCATGGCCCAGCGCCCAAGATCGATCTTAGGTCCCCTGGCCTGGGACCAGCCCCCGATCAGCGCCAGGGACATGAGGAACACCGCGAGAAGCGCTTTCTTGCTGCCGACCATACCTGAAACTCTCCTTTTGTTCGCCCGGGCCTTGGTGTATCCATACCCGGGCGGGTCTTTGCTCGTTCTTGATTATACATGCATGCATGTTTTTTTAAAGCTAAATATTGCACGATTTGACAGGGCCAGAAGCTCCTGCGGACCGAATGGTTTTTCTTTGAGGAATTGGGTATTGTTGACTACCGAAGGAGCAGCATGGGCCTTGAACCGAACCTGCGGGAGCGCCTAATCGAAGTCGCCACCGATATTTTCTCCCTCAAAGGCTATGCGTCCTCGAACCTTACCGATGTAAGCGACCTGCTTGGGGTCTCCCGTGGTCCGATCTATTATTACTTCAAGGACAAGTATGGCCTCTACAAAGAGACCTTCGACCGCTGGGAAACCCTCCTGAGGGAGACCCATGGCTCGATCATCGACCGGAAAGACTGCACAATCCTGGATAAACTCGGCCTGACTATTAGCAATTGCCTCAACCATTGCCGCAAGTACAAGGCGAATTACTTCGTGGGCCTCGACAGCCTAGGGGAGCTCGCGGAGCTCAACAGCCGCTACCACCGGCTCGTGGCCGACCTCTATGAGGCGAAACTGGCAGCCGTGGAGGAGGCCATGGCCCGGGGTGAGCTAGGCCGGGGCCTCGATCCCCACGAGGTCGTCGCGGCGGTGTATGTCGTCTACGACGGCATCCGCATCGGGATCGACCGCCAAGAAGCGCCACTCACGGCGGACAGCGTCCCGGGGCTCATCGGGCTTCTCGTCGCCGCCCTGGGCGAGGGCTGCAAGGCTCCAAGCAAGTCCTAGTCCCCTGGCCTGCATTGACAAGCAAGTAAGGCAATGCTAACTTAATGCCATAATGTTAGCTGCTTCTAACTATCCGGCGCCCCTAAGCCTGGCTAGCCTGCCGGACGGAGAAAAAGCTCGTATTGTGGCTATCAAGGCCGGCCCCGGCTCGACGGATAGGCTTGCCTCCCTGGGCCTTGTGCCGGGCATTTCCCTAAAGAAGCTCTCCTCCTCACCCCGCCGGGGTCCCATCGTGGTGGAGCGAGGGGGCGGAAGCTTTGCCCTGGCCTGGGACCTGGCGGACTCCATCCTTTTGGCTCCCCTGGCAAGCTGATCCGTGCGGCGGATAGTCCTCGTAGGCAATCCCAATGTCGGCAAAAGCCTCCTCTTTTCCCGGATCACCCGGACTGGGGCCATCACCGCCAACTATGCGGGCACTACTGTGGAGGCCCAGGTCGGGCATTTTTTCCACGCCGGCGAGGAATACGAGGTTGTGGACGGCCCCGGCCTCTACTCCCTCAAAAGCTATTCCGAGGCGGATTCCCGGGCCCTGGACATCCTGAAAGGGGCCGACCTCATCATCAACGTGGTGGACGGCACCAACCTTGAGCGCAACCTGGGGCTTTGCCTGGAGCTACTCGAGCTGGGACTGCCCAGCCTTGTCTGCCTGAACTTCCAGGACGACTGCGCGCACCGGGGCATCGCCATAGACAG
>JAKPBN010000238.1 GCA_029778945.1 Spirochaetota bacterium | reverse complement strand
TCGGCCTCGGCCGGGCCTTTTCCCAGGTTCATGGGGCCAAAGAGGCAATCATCCAAGACCCGCTCCCCTACGGCCTGGATCCGCGCATCCTGGAAGGCATAGCCCACGGCGGCGGCCGCTCCACCGGGATAGTCCCGGAGAGCCGTGGCCTTGACTTTGACCTCTCCTTGGCTAGGCCCGAGGAGGCCGGCCAGGCTCTTGGAGCAGACTGTCTTCCCCGAGCCATTCCTTCCCGCAAGGAGGCTTAGGCTCGAGGGTGGAAAAGCCAGGGGGGGAATCTGGAGCACGGGCCTACCGGGCTCGAATTCCTGGGTAAGGGCCGTGGTCTGGAGGAGGATCTCAGGCAAGTTCGTTGCCCTTGTCCGTGGCCGCCTGGCCCTCCGGCCGGGAGCGCCCCAGGAGGGAATCCGTAAAAGGGCCGAGCCGTAGGGCTACGAGTATCGTAAGGACGGCCTTGAGTCCGTCCCCGGGCAGAAAGGGCAGGGCTCCGACGGCCAGGGCCTTGGTCCAGTCCACGTTTTTTACGAAGTGAAGCCCCACGACGCCCAGGCCGAGGATGGCCAGATAGGCCGTGACCGTGGCGACAATTGTCCAAAAAAGGCCCCTCCGCCTGCCCAGCATGCCCGCGACCAGGGCCGCGGCAAGATAGCCCAGGAGATAGCCCCCGGTGGGGCCCAAGAAATGGGCCAGGCCTCCTCGGCCCCCGGAAAAGACCGGAAAGCCCAGGGCTCCCACAAAAAGGAAGACCAGGACGGCCAGGCCGCCCTCCAGGGGGCCTAGGAGGAGGCCTGCCAGCACGACAAAGAGGTTCTGGACCACTATGGGGACGGGACTGCCTGGTATTGGTAGGCTGATAAAGGCCCCCGCCGCGGAGAGGGCGGCAAAGAGGCATACCAGGGCAAAGCGCGATCCGATTTTACGGGTGGTGGCACTGGGCATTGCCCCCTATACCCTCGTCCATGCCCCCATGTCAAGGATGGGGCACGACGCTTGCGGGTCCCGGGGCTTTCCATTACCATGGCCACTCAAGGAGCGTGATCCATGGCTAGCAAGACTACAATCGTCCTCGTGACCGGTGCCTCAAGCGGCATAGGCAATGCCTGTGCCACCCATCTTGCCAAGAGAGGCTACCGCGTCTATGGAACCTGCAGGAATCCCTCCTCCTATGTCAAGAAGGCCGACGAATTCTTTGAGATGATCGGCATGAACGCCACTGATGACCAGTCGGTGGCCAAGGCGATAGCCGCGATCCTGGCCGCGGAAGGCAGGATCGACGCCGTTGTCTGCAATGCGGGCATGGGCATCTCCGGGGCTGTGGAAGACAGTGACCTGGAGGCGATCAAGCTGCAGATGGATACGAACTTCCTGGGGGTAGTCCGGGTTGTCAAAGCCCTCCTGCCCAGCTTTAGGCAGGCCGGCTCAGGCAGGTTCATTGTCATGTCCTCGATGGCTGGAGTCGTGGGGATGCCCTTCCAGGCCTTCTATTCCGCGAGCAAGTATGCCCTCGAGGGATTCATAGAATCCCTGCGCTATGAGGTCCGGTCCTTTGGGATAGGCGCTTGCCTGATCGAGCCGGGAGACTTCCGGACGGGCTTTACCGCCGCCCGACGGCCATCCTTGCCAGAGGGCAGCCCCTACGCTGACCTCTATGCCTCGGCCATGGGTGTCCAGGTACGGGATGAGACCGCCGGCCACGACCCCATGGAAGTCGCCAAGCTGGTCCAGTCCCTGATCGAGGCCCGGCGCCTGAGGACCCGGTACACCGTGGGTCCCATGTTTGAGCGCCTGGCGGTCATCCTCAAGCGCATCCTCCCTGCGGGTGCCTTTGAGCTCTTCTACCGCATGTACTACCATCTGTCCTGAAGAGGTAAGCCGTGGCGATACAGAAAGCACCCTTTGGCACCACGAGGCTGGGTGAAGTTGCCTCCCTTTGGACCCTGGAGGCCGGAGCCTATCGGGTAGTGATGAGCGACTACGGCGCCACCCTCGTCTCCTGGCTGGTGCCTTCCGAGGCCGGCGGCCGGGAGGACATACTCCTGGGCCATGGCGGCCTGGCAGACTGGGAAAAGTCCAAGTCCTATTTTGGGGCCACCGTTGGGCGCTATGCCAACCGCATAGCCAAGGGCCGCTTTAGCCTGGACGGGAAGACCTATGAGCTGGCGAAAAACGACGGCCCCAACCACCTCCATGGGGGACTCGTGGGCTTCGACCGGCGAGTCTGGAAGGCCGAGCCCTTTGTGGCCCCGGGCCTGGCCGGTCTCAGGCTTGACTTGGAAAGCCCCGACGGGGACGAGGGATATCCCGGGCAGGTAAGGGTCCAAGCGATCTATACGATCAACCAGGCCGGTGACCTTGAGATGGTCTTTGAGGCCCAAACGGACGCGCCCACTGTCTTGGGCCTTACCCAGCATGCCTACTTTAACCTTCAGGGTGACGGTAAGGGAGATATCCTGGATCACGAGCTCATGCTCGCGGCCTCCCGCTACCTCCCGGTGGATTCTGGGATGATACCCTCAGGCGTCTTGGCTCCCGTGGCCGGGGGGCCCTTCGATTTCCGCAAGCCCAAGGCCCTGGGGCGGGATATGGCCGCGGCGGGGGACTACGACCACTGTTTTGTGATCGATCGGGCAAGCGGCGAGGAGGGCTTGTTTGTGGAGTTCGCCGACCTTAGGGAGCCCCAAAGCGGCCGGCGCCTCAGGGTCGCCACAACCCTGCCGGGGGTCCAGCTCTATACGGGCAACTTCCTCGAGGGAGTCCACGGCAAGGGCCCTGGGGTCTACCACAAGCACTCGGGCCTGTGCCTGGAGACGGAAGTCTTCCCCGACTCCCCCAATCATCCGGACTTTCCAGGCGCCATCCTGCGGCCAGGAGAAGTCTGGCGGCACAAGACCCGGTATAGCTTCGAGTCCCCGATCACTTTCTAGGGGCTGTCTCCGCTACCGGAAAGCCTGGCAAGGCAAAAATCGATCCAGGCCTTGGTTTCCCGGGGATAGCTTTCTTGCGAGGGTATGAGCTCAAACAGGGCCTCCCGGCAAAGCCCTTGGCTTGCGAGGCTGATGCCAAGGTACCAGCGGGCGATCCTTGCCCTTTCCGGCAAGTCCCCGGAATACCTGGTTCCTTCCCCCAGGACCATGCGAGCCTTGGCCTGGGCGGCGGCCCAATCGCCTTCTTCCGCGGCCTTGCGTATCTCGTCCCAGTATTCATCCTCCGCGCCAACGGGCAGGACTAGCTCGGGACTCCGAGGCTCGCTTCCGGCTTGCCCTTCCAGGAATCGCTCAACGGCGAGGCGGCCTGAGGGCGATAGCTCAGTCATGCCTTCGCCTCCGAGCCCTGCGGCCTGCACGAGGGATGGGATCCCGGGATAGAGGTAATAGGGGAGGGGACTTTCCCTTTGCACAATATCCACCCCCCGGACTGGGATCGGCGCAGCCGATTGGGCCGGGGCCGGTGTAGGGGCCGTAGGGGCAAGGGCCAGCCCAGGCGTTGTCACTGGCTTGGGGGCGGGGACGGATGCTCGGTCTGGCGCAGTGGCCGGCGCCAGGGGTACCGTAACGGGCGCTGGAGTGAGCGGGGTCGAGGAGTCCTCGGAAGCCAGGGGCTGGCTAGGCTCGGCCGGAGGCGGAGGCAAGTCCAAGGCGGCCGTCTTGGGAGCCGGGGGCGTTTCTGCCGGCGGCGTTTCTGCCGGAGGCATAGCTGTCGGCGGCTCGGGTTGGGCTTCTTCCTTGGCAGGGGCTGCCAAGGCTAGGTCTTTGGGGGGCATGTTTAGGGGAAGGCGGGTAAAGTTTTGGGCCAGCTCGAGGGATTGGGACACCTGGCCATCGGCCTGGACCGAGAGGACAAAGTAGTACCAGTCCCCCTCGGGCACTTCGGCCGTGACGAGCTCCGTGGCGTCCGGCCCCAGCTCGGCCAGCCTCACCGCCGAGTCCAGGGTCTCGATAGACGGCTTCTGGCTCGAGCGATAGACGATATAGCCTTGGGGCAGGCCGGGATCAGTCTCCCAGGTGAGATGGACTGAAATGCCCTCGGTCCAGACCCTGAGGGTCCTCACGTGGCCGGGAGGCGAACCCCCGCCAACGGACTGCCCCGTGGCTGCCCAGCCTCCAGCGAGGAGGAGGGCAAGGACGAGGCCCGGTGCCCAGCTATGACCCTTGCTCATGTCCTTATTCTAGCACGGACCGATCATCGTGCCATGCCGAATTGACG
>JAKPBN010000231.1 GCA_029778945.1 Spirochaetota bacterium | reverse complement strand
TATCCAATATAGTCTGTGGTAATACCAGTACCGTTATGGGCCGACTTGAGCCCCCTGTCAAGCCAGAAAATATGCTCCCCCGCGATACTGGAATAGTACGACCAGGGCCCCCGACTAGTGATTACAAGGAAAAAAAGGAAAATCGTACGCTTAACCGTACGCTTTTCCTTTTTTCTATAAGCCCCCCATGCCGGCAAGCCCGGCTAGGTCTTCCAGGCTAAGCCGCTTTCCGAAGATCGGCCCACCGGGGCCTAGTATTCTCCCCGCCCGGAGGGGGCCTAGGTCGAGGCTGTCAAAGCCAAGCCGCGAAAGGAACAGGGCCACCTCGGCCCGGGCGCCTGAGTCATCCCCAGCCAGGCCGAGGGCCCTCCTCCCGGGACTGCCCGGGGCCAGGGCATCCTCCTCGACCTCGTGGAAGCCCAGGTGGTTGAGGGTCTTCACGACCCTGGCCCCGGGGAGCCTGGCCTGAACGGCCTCGCTCGAGGCCTCAGGCCTCTCCTCGAGCCCGGGCATGGCCCCCTCGGCCTCGGGCAAATAATTCATCATATCTATGACAATCTTGCCTTCCCCCGTCCGGAGCGGGGCGGCCAGGAAGGCCTCAAAGGGCAGGGCCAGGCAAAGGATGTCCGCCCACTCAGCCAGCTCGCTGGCCCGGCAGGCCTCGGCCCCCGGGGCCAGGTAGGACAGGGCCATAGCCAGCCTGTCGGGATCGCCGGAGTTGGCGACAAGGACGCGATAGCCGACCTTGAGGGCCCGCCTGGCCAGGACCGAGCCCAGCTTGCCTGAGCCAAGGATGCCGAGGAGGGGAAGGGGGGCCGCGCTGTCCATGGCTTCAATATAGCCAATTGAGGCAAGCCGGACACTAGGAATCGCTTCTCCGCTCCCGCAAGCCCCAGCGCTTCAAGTCCCCCGCAGGAAAATCCATTCTGACCCCGATTCTTCCTTCCCAGGACCTCAAGCGGCCCGGGCCCAGCCGGGCGTATTGCCTTCCGCGCGGTCCGGAGAAAAGAGCCCGTTTTAAGCGGACCAGCCGGATGCGGCGCAAGGAGGAAGAAATGAACAGTCTCAACAGCATCCTGCTCGAGGGGAATCTCGTCCGGGATCCGGAGAACAAGACCCTGCCCTCGGGCACGCAAGTGTGCAACTTCGCCGTCGCCTCGGACAGGTTTTTCAAGCAGAACGACGTGCTTGAGAAGGAAGTGTCCTACTTCGATGTGGAGGCCTGGGCGAGGCTCGGCCAGAGCTGCGCGGAAAACCTCAAAAAGGGCCGGGGGGTCCGGGTCGTGGGCCGGCTAAAGCAAGACCGCTGGACAGACCTCGAGGGCAAGTCCAAGTCGAAAGTGAAAATCGTGGCCGAGCATGTGGAGTTCAAGCCCGCCTTCAACAAGGCCCCCTCCCCCGACGGGGAAAAGGACGCGGAGAAGGAAGGGGAGAAGGTCGCGGAAGAGGTGTTCTAGGTTAGATGTGCCACAGAGCCGCAGGCCTAGCGAAGCGTTAGGCACAGAGACACAGAGGAATTGAAGAGAGAAATCGAAAATGCATATCTAGGGAAAAGGAATTATTGAGTCCAATTATCTTATTCACTTCCTCGGATTCCCGCTGTGCTTCTCCCTCTGTGCCTCTGCGCCTCTGTGGCTTCCCTATTCCCCTATTCCCCTATTCTCCTATGCCCCGGTCGATCTCGACGGGGCGCTCGAAGCGGCGGTCGTCGGGCCGGGCGCGAAGGGCAATGTGGGCCGAGGATGAGGCCCGGCGGAGGGCGGCGAGCATTTCGTCCCTCACGGTGGGATCCCGCATGCGGGCCGTGGGGCCCGAGACGGAGAGGGCGCCGTAGAAGTCGCTTTCCGGGAGGCCCAGAGGGACGGCCATGCAGGTGAGGCCGGTCTCGAACTCCTCCTTGTCCAGGCCATAGCCTAGCTCCTTGGACTGGGCGGCTTCCTTCATCACCTCCTCGGGGTCGATGATGGTGCGCTCGTTGATCCTGGGGAGGGTCTCGCTGCCCAGGATGGCCCGGGCGCGGGCATCGGGAAGGATGGAGAGGATGGCCTTGCCCACCCCGGTGCAATACAGGGGTAGGCGGTCTCCGGGAGCCGAGCGCATGCGCAGGGAGCGGTTGGCCTCGGCGCGGTCCAGGTAGACCGCCGAACCCCCCGCCAGGCAGGCCAGGTTGGCGGTCTCTCCGGTCTCCCGGGCAAGGCGCTCCAGGAAAGGCCTGACCCGCTCGACCACGAGGGAGCGGACGGGCACCCGGGTGCCCAACTCGTAGAGGGCCAGGCCGAGGGACCAGCCCGAACCCCGCCTTTCGGCGACGCCCCGGGACTCGAGGACGGCGAGGTAGCGCAGGGCTGTGGCCTTGTTCATGCCCGTGTCCCGGGAAAGCCGGGCAAGGGTAACCTCGCCCTCGGTCTTGGCCAGGTAGAACAGAAGATCCAGTGCCTTGCCCGCGGATTCACTCATCCTGTAGCCCCTCGTTTCGGTTTGTTGGCCAAAATGGCATTTCGGCTAACAAAGCGAGGGTAGCACCCGAGGGGGGTGTAGTCAAGGACGATCAGTCCCCGTCCCTAGCCTCATCGGGATACCAGAAGCCCTGTTTCCAATTGAAACGACCCGTCTCCGGCAGGACCGTCCCCTCGTCACAGGCCTTGAAGACCTGCTTGTAGAGGGGCTTGCCGAGCTCGATCTGGGAAAAGTCGAGGATAACCTTGGTGATCCCCTCCTTTTTCAGGAAGGGCACCCGGTCCACATTGGAAAAGGGCATAAGAGGCGTCACGGTCGAATAGTCGCCCTTGCCCACGAGGGAGTATTCCATGCCCTCCCGGTCCCGGAAGCGCTTGAAGTCGTACTTCTTGGTGAGGTCGGCCCGGATCCTGAAGAGGGGCGGGAAGGAAAAGACCACGGGCATAAAGAGCTTCTGGGGCAGGCCCTCGCCGGACCGGAAAAAGTCCTGCTTGGAGATCTCCATGGGGGGGATTACAAAGCGGGCGCCCTCGGAGACGAGGAAGGCCGTGGAGTAGGAGTTGAAGGCGTAGAGCCAGGGGCCGGCGATCACGAGGACGGCCTCTCCCCGGGGGGTCTTGCGGCCCCGGAGCATGGAAAGGTGGGCCAGGTTGTTGGCCACGAAGACGCGCTGGCCCTTGGCGACCCAGTAGTCGAGCTCCTCGGAGAGCCAGGCCGAGTCGGCCTCGGGGAACCAGGGATCGAGCCAGAAGATCAGCTGGTCCCGCTTGAAGGGCAGCTCCTTCTCGTGCTTGCGCAGGCCCGCGGCGTTCTTGCGGTCAAAGAGGATCATGGCCGCCGTGGGCCGGGCGGAGAGGATCACGTGGAGGTCGCCCACCCGGCCTACGAGGGTATAGATGCCCTCGGGGAGGGCGTCGAGCTCTGCCTTGTCCAGCTTGGGCACCTGGGCCCGGGGGGCCGAGTCCCGGGAGGGGAACTTGTGGTACTTGCCTATGTCATTGGGCAGGACGGGCTTCCAGCGCTTCCCGAGGCTCTTGCGCTGCACGAGGTAGATCGAGTCCCCGGCCTTGAAGGAGCCGTCAAAGAGGATGAGGGAGCCCTTGGGGTTTTCCATCACCTCCTTGACCTTGGCGGTGTAGCGGCCCGAGTCGTCCCCGGAGTGGACCCGGATGGAGTCCCCCACGAGGATCCCCGAGGTCCCGAGGCCCTTGGGGCCTTCCGTCTCTATCCCCTCGGGGCCCATGGACTCCTGGGGCCGGGTGTCGAGAAGGGCATAATGCTTATCATCATAGGCCCGCGCCTCCTTGACCCGCCCCAGGTAGAGGCCCGTGCCCCCGGCCTGGCCCGGCCTGATGTAGGAGAGGTCGAGGCGGCCGCCCTGGGGCCGGCCCTCCTCGTCCGTGGTCTGGCCCAGCTTGCCCACCAGGGCCCCGTCGATGTTGAAGGTGGTCTTGGAGCGGGCAAAGTCGCCCTGGAGGAGGGACCGGGCCTTGACGAGGGCCCGCTCGGGGTCGAGCTGCCAGTTGTCGAGCATGTGGCGGTAGGCCGAGACGACGGCGCCCACGTACTCGGCGCTCTTCATCCGGCCCTCGATCTTGAAGGAGGCGACTCCGGCCTGGACCAGGTCGGGGACCTTGGCCACAAGCTCGAGGTCGTCGGGGCTGAAGTAGAAGCCCTCCCCCCGGTCCTCGGCATAGAGGCGGCGGCAGGCCTGGGCGCAGAGGCCCCGGTTGGCGCTCTTGCCCCCAAGGTAGCTCGAGAAGAGGCAGAGGCCCGAGGCGGAGACGCAGAGGGCCCCATGGACAAAGACCTCGGTCTCGAGGTTGGTGCCCTCGCTGACGGCCTTGATCTCCTCCAGGGAGAGTTCCCGGGAGAGGACGACCCGGCGGAAGCCCCGGCGGGAGAGGAAGTTGGCCCCCTTGGCCGAGCCCACGTTCATCTGGGTCGAGGCGTGGAGGCGCAAGGCCGGGAAGTATTTGGAGGCCAGCTCGGCGACGCCCAGGTCCTGGACGATGATGCCATCCGGGCCCAGCCGCTCCAGGTACTGGAGAAGCTGGTACATCCGGTCGGCCTCGCGTTCCTCAAACACCGTGTTGACTGTGACAAAGACCTTTTTGAGGGCCTTATGGGCCACTTCGACGGTGGCCTCAAACTGGTTAAAGGCGAAATTCGAGGAGCGAAGCCTCGCATTGAAGGACTTTAGGCCGAGATAGACCGCATCGGCACCCTCGCCAAGGGCGGCATCGAGGGCTTCGGGGTTTCCGGCGGGAGCGAGCAATTCTACGGTGGACATGGAATTGAGTATACTGATTTTTCGGCTTTATGCTAAGTATGCGGCAAAGCGCAAGGGATGCGGCGGCCTCCGGGACAAAACCGGGCCCCAGAGACTGTCGGATAGATCGACGATTCCGCTGACACCATCAGAAAGGCGAATCTCGAGCTGAAACCCTCCGGCGCTCCGGGCACTTACTACATGGAGCATGGGCAAATCCTATTCCAGGGGGGTATTCTCGACAATGGCTGGTGATTGCGGGCAAGCTCCCAGTCCTCTTGCAGTTCGTCCTTATGTAGGGCAAACCACTCAAGCAGCAATGATAGAGCCCTCCTAGGAAAGGCTCCCGCTACTATCCCCTTTTCGGGCATGGCAACCTCCACCACCACCACGCCGGGGACCTTGCGCAGCGCTTCATGCCTCTGAAATAAGTCAGGTGAGCCGAGAAGAAGGCCATGAGCGAATATTTTATTGCATCAATAGGATTTATGCATTTTCGGCCGATAGATGCGGTTTGCTAGGGTAATAGCCTGGGCTTTCCGCTTGGGCCGAAAGCCGAGGCTACCGCCAGCCAGCGCGCGAGGGATAGAAGCGAGTAGCCCACAGGCCTCGCGCGCAAGAAGTCTAGGCGCGGGGCCGAGGACTACTCGCGGATAGCCCGACGGCGGGCAGCCCCGCAGGGCCCGCCGGCGCGCCCCCTAGCCTTGCAAAAAAGCCTTGATCCCGCATATATTTGCCCCACAAAGACCTTTGGAGACCCCCACTATGGACCTAAGCAAGACCCGCAATATCGGCATCATGGCCCACATCGACGCCGGCAAGACAACCACCACCGAGCGCATACTCTACTACTCGGGCAAGACCTACAAGATCGGCGAGGTGGACAACGGCGAGGCCACCATGGACTGGATGGACCAGGAGCAGGAGCGGGGGATCACGATCACCTCGGCCGCCACCACCACCTTCTGGCACGGCTACCAGGTCAACATCATCGACACCCCCGGCCATGTGGACTTCACCGCCGAGGTCGAGCGCTCCCTCCGGGTCCTCGACGGGGCCGTGGCGGTCTTCTCCGCCGTGGACGGGGTCGAACCCCAGTCCGAGACGGTCTGGCACCAGGCCGACCGCTACCTCGTGCCCCGGATCGCCTACATCAACAAGATGGACCGCTTGGGGGCGGACTTTGACGCCGTCCTCGAGGACATGAGGCAGAAGCTCGCGGCCAAGCCGGTGGCGGTCAACTGCCCCATCGGGGCGGGCAACTCCTTCGAGGGCATCATCGACCTTGTGGCCATGGAGGAGCTGCGCTTCAGCGAGGACGGCTCGGTGATCACCCGGTCGCCCATCGCGAGCGAGCGCGAGAGCGAGGCCAAGTCCCGGCGGGACACCCTCATAGACGCCCTCTCCGAGACGAGCGACGAGATCACCAACCTCTACCTCGAGGGGGCCGAGGTTCCCGTGGAGCTTCTCAAAAAGGAGCTGCGGGCCGCCTGCATTGGCCGCCACCTGGTGCCTGCCGTCTGCGGCGCCAGCCGCCGCAATGTGGGCGTCCAGCCCCTCCTGGACGCCGTGGTCGCCTACCTGCCCGCCCCGGACGAGGTGCCCCCGGCCAAGGCCTTCCACATGAAAAAGGAAGAAGACGTCGAGGTCCCCTGCTCGGCCTCGGGCTACCCCTTAGGCCTCGTGTTCAAGGTCCAGTACGACCGCGAGGCCGGCCCCCTGTGCTATGTGCGCATGTACTCAGGCTCGGTCAAGAACGCCTCCGTGGTCTATAATGTGACCAAGAAGAAACGGGAGCGCATAACCCGCCTCCTCAGGATGCACGCCAACAAGTCCGAGCCCCTGGATGAGGCCCTGGCCGGGGACATAGCGGTGATCGTGGGCATGAAGCTGGCCCAGACGGGGGACACCATCGGCACCGAGGGCTGGCCCGTCCTCCTCGAGAAGATGCACTTCCCCGAGCCCGTCATCTCCGTGGCCATCGAGCCCAAGACCGTCTCGGACCGGGAGAAGCTCAAGGATACCCTCGAGGTCCTCTCCAAGGAGGATCCCACCTTCACGAGCAAGGAGAACGAGGAGACGGGCCAGCTCATCATCAACGGGATGGGCGAGCTCCACATCGACGTTCTCGTGACCCGGATCATCCGGGAGTTCAAGATCCAGGCCAAGATCGGCAACCCCCAGGTCTCCTACCGGGAATCGGTCTCCAAGGCGGTGGAGCGCAAGGAGAAGTTCGAGAAGGTCCTGGCGGGCAAGCCCACCGGCGCCGGCCTAACCCTCCGGATCGAGCCCCTGCCCCGGGGCACGGGCAACCGCTACGAGAAAGCCGTCCGCGCCCCCCAGGTGCCCGAGGAGTACTTCGAGGCCGTGGAGCACGCGATCACCGGGGCCTTCGCCGGCGGGATCCAGTTCGGCTATCCCGCCGTGGACATAGGGGTCAAGCTCATAGGCATCGAGTACGACGAGCTCACGGCCACGCCCTTCGCCTACGAGGCCTGCGCCAACATGGCCTATGACGCCGCCTGCCGGGAGGCCGACCCGGTCATGCTCGAGCCCATCATGAAGGTTGACATCACCACCCCCAAGGACTTCCTGGGGGAGGCCATGAGCCTCGTGTCCCAGCGGGGCGGCATGATCCACGGCTCGGACTCCAAGCAGACCATGGACGTCATCCACGCCGAGGCCCCCATGGCCGCGATGTTCGGCTTTACCACCAGCCTCCGCTCCGTAAGCCAAGGCCGAGCATCGTTCTCTATGGAGTTCAGCCACTTCGAGCCGAAGCGAGCGTAGCGAGCGGAGGCCTAGCGGAGCGATCGCAGCAGTTCCCGAAGCAATCGCGTAGCGTTAACCCTAGCAACACGATACAGCCTCATCCTCAGACCTAGGGCCGGCAGGAAAGCCGGCCCTAGGTCCCGGCAAGCCCAATGCGACGCCCCCGGGGAGCTTGCATATTTCCTTGACAACCAAAGCCTATCATATATAATAAACGTTATCATTTTTGGATACGGCGAAAGTAAGGAAAAACAGGGAGGCAATTGGCTATGGGCAAGAACGTAAAGAAACCGCAATTCTGGCTGGCGATAAGCCTAGTGCTCATGATCTTGGGTACGGTTTTCGCAAACCTCTTCAACACGTCCTTCTATTCGGTGAAAACCTCTGAGATCTCCTTCAAGACAGACAAGGGCGTCCTCAACGGCCTGCTCTACATGCCCCAGGGCGCCAGCGCGGCGACCCCCAGGCCAGCTATCGTGACCACCCACGGCTACCTGAACGCAAAGGAGATGCAGGACGCTCCAGCCATCGAGATGTCCAGGCGCGGCTACGTGGTCCTGGCCCTGGATTGCTATGAGCATGGGGACTCCTACCTGAGCAAGAACGACATCAACAACGCCTGGTTCGGCTACTGGCCGGCCTCGGTCTGGGATGCGGTCCAATACATGTACAAGCAGCCCTATGTGCTCAAGGATGAGAAGGGTAACGGCATCCTGGCCGTCAGCGGCCATTCCATGGGCGGATTCTCCTCCACCATGGCCGCCTTCTTCGATGAGCAGCAGTACCAGCAGAGCGTGAAAGACGCCAAGCCCGCGGTCCGGAAGATCAGCGCCGTCCTGACCGCCGGCTCGGACTTCCTCTACACCGGCTATCTCGGGGTCACCGAGGCCGTCGCGAGCAAGGCCCTGGCCAACAGGACCGCGGGCAAGATCGCCGCGCGCTACGACGAATTCTTCTTCAACGCCGCCAACGCCAAGCCCGGCCAGACTGTGGTCAGGAAGGACTACGTGAGCACCGTGGACGGCAAGGCCTTCCTGGGCAACCCCGAGAATCCCCAGGCCGGGGTCTTCTACCCGACCCCCGAGGAAGGAAAGAGGATCATCTACCAGCCCAGCGAGATGCACGCCTGGAACCATTTCTCGACGGTGACCACCGGATACCAGATCCAGTTCTACAACACCGCCTTTGGGAAATACGCCCCGGCCACAAGCCTCGGGCCCAGGAACCAGATCTGGCTCCTCAAGGAGATCTCCGAGCTTGCCGGCCTGATCGGCTTCTTCATGCTCTTCATCGCCCTAGTCCAAATCCTGGTCAAGAGACCGGCCCTCAAGGACGTCCAGACCGCAGCCCTCGAGTTTGACGGCCCCACCACCCTGGCCAAGAAGATCGCCTTCTGGGTCCTGGCCGCGGTCAGTGCCGCCATCCCGGCCATCTACTACCCCGCCTTCATGGGAAAACTCCCCGCTGGCCTAGCCCAGATCAAGTACGTCGCCCTCGCCCTCACGGTCCTCGCGAGCATCGCGGTGATCGTCCAGCTGGCCCGGAAAAAGGCGGACACGGTCCCGAGCCTCCTCGCGGTCACGGCCTCCTCGTTTATCACCTTTGGGCTGACCGCCGGAGCGAACAGCATCTTCAACCTGTCCCCGATCTTTAACGAGCCCCAGACCAACGCCATGATCTACTGGGCGGTCGCCGTGACCGGCATTGTGGCCATCCTCCTATCGATCGCCCATCTCTTCATCAACGGGCCGGCCAAGGTCGACCTCACAAAGTACGGCTTTGTGGTTGGCTGGAGGACCGTCCTGCAGTCCTTTGTCACCGCGGTGGCCATCGCCGCCGCCGGCTACCTTATCCTCTTTGTGGTGGATGCCCTGTTCCAGACGGATTTCCGCTTCTGGCTCTTCGCCGTTCGGGCCTTTAACATCAACCACTTCCTCACCGCCCTGGGTTACATGCCCTTCTTCTTCCTCTACTTCTTTGCCAACGGCATAGCCCTCCAGATCAACACGAACAGCAAGTTCCTGCAGGGCCGCAAGGGCTACCTAGTCGCATTCCTCATGAACATCGGCGGCCTCGTCCTCTGGCAGCTGATCCAGTATGGCAAGCTCTTCGCGACCGGCGTCGCGGCCTTCCCGACCGTCAACCTGAACAGCATCACCCTGTACGGCACCCTGGCTATCCTGTTCACCTCGACCCTGCTGACCAAGAAGTTCCTGGAGAAGACCAACAACGTGTATACCGGGGCCTTCCTCAACACCATCGTGGTGACCCTGATCGCGATCTCGACCTCGACGATGTACATCCACCTCCAGTGATGGCATCCTAGATGGCGCGGCCGGGATGGGGGCGACTGCCCCTGTCCCGGCCGCGGCTTTTAGCTGGCCATCTTGAACCAGGCCAGTGTCCGGGCCAGGGACTCGGACCGGCCCGCGAGCTCCTCGGCCATGGAGGCCAGCTCCTCCGAGGCCGAGGAATTCTGCTGGATCACCATGTCCAGCTGGGTGATGGCCTTCTTGACCTGGGACGCGCCCTGGGACTGCTCGCTGGACGCGGCGCTGATGTCCTGGACAAGCTCGGCGCTCCGGCGCATCTCGGGGACAATGGAATCCAACACCTGGCCGGCCTCCTCGGCGACAGCGACACTCCGGACCGAGAGGGTGGATATCTCGCCGGCGGCCTTCTGGCTCCTCTCAGCGAGCTTCCTGACCTCGCTGGCCACGACGGCAAAGCCCTTGCCCGACTCTCCGGCCCGGGCGGCCTCGATGGCGGCATTGAGGGCAAGGAGGTTGGTCTGCCGGGCGATCTCCTCGATAATACCTATCTTAGAGGCGATTTCCCCCATCGCGGCAACCGTGTTCCTGACCGATTCTCCACCGGCCTCCACGTCGGTGGAGACCTTGCGCGCCAAGCTCTCGGCCCCGATCGAGCTCTCGGCGTTCTGCTTGATGGCCGCGGCCATCTCCTCGATGGACGCTGAGGATTCCTCTGCCGCCGCCGCCTGCTCCGTCGAGCCCTGGGATATCTGCTGGGCCGTCGAGCTGATCTGGGCCGAGCCCGAGGCCACGCTGTCCGAGACCGCCTTGGCCTCGCCGACAATCTCGGAGAGCCGCGCCGTCATGGTCCCAAAGGCCCGGGCTAGATCCCCGGTCTCATCCCTGCCTCTAAGCAATCGCTCCTCGATGTCGACATGCATGTTGCCCTCGGCCAGCTTCCCGGCTATGGCTGTGACGGCCCTGATCGGCCGGCTCACGCTCCGGGCAATGGCAAGAGCCAGGCCCAGGCCGAGCAGGAAAGCAAAGGCGGAGACGAGGAGGGTAATGAGGACGGTGGCGCCTTGGATCTGGTCGTAGCGGGCATCGCCGGAATCCATCTCCGCCTTCATGGCCCCGGAAATGAGGCCGATGGAGGACACATACGAGGCCATCAGGGCATCAAACCTGTAGTCAATCGCCAGGATCTCTGGAGTCAGGCCCTTGCTTGACCTTAGGAGGGGGAGGAGCTCCCCCTCGAAGATTCCCACAATCTTGGCAAAATCCGCATTAGCCCCGTCCAGGGCCTTTTGCTCCTCGGGGGCATCGATCTCTGTGCTCAGGATCGTGAGAAGGCGGGTCTCCTCCTTGACCCCGGCCTTCCATGAGGCCTCGGTCGCCGCCAAATCTCGGTTGATGATGGCGTCGGCGATCACCTGGTAGAGCCTGGCCGGCGCGCCGGCGCATTCCGTGGCAAGGAGGGCATCCGAGGCCCTCAAGGCCCCCTCGTCCTGGATAGACCTAAGCTGGAATCCCGAGAGATAGTTGAGGGCGACAAGCAGAGCGATAAGCGCCAGGACCGCGCCGAAGCCCAGGCCGAGCTTCCTCGATATGGTTGTTCTCATTTTTTCCTTTCCTGGTTCCATGGAGGGGGATTGGGTCGTCCCGGAAAAGGCTAGTGCGGGAGGCCAGGAAAATCAAATGCCGCCGGGGCGAGCCAGGAGGGGCCAATCGTTGCGCGGAAGACAAAACCGGGGTATTGTGGTGCACCTTCCGGAGGTTTTCATGGATGGAACGGTGGGCAAGGCTCCTCCCCCGGGGCGGCGCAGGCGGCGTCTCGGGGATCGCTACGACGGCAGGCGGATCAGGACCCTCGATCCCTTCTACCAGATAACACCCTATATCATGAGGACGAGGGTTGACTCCCATGTCTATTTCGAGGACAGCCTGGACATAGGCCGGGCCGATGCCTGGCTCAGGGAGCAGCGGGACTCGGGCCATCCAGGCCTGGGCTACCTTCATGTCTTTATCGCGGCCCTCGTGCGGGCCATGTCCCAGAGGCCCAAGCTCAACCGCTTTGTCGCGGGCCAAAAGATCTATGCCCGAGGGGACCTGACAATCTCCCTGGCCATCAAGAAGCGCCTGGACGCCGATAGCCCCGAGACGACAGTCAAGCTCCGCTTTGAGCCCACGGACACGATCTGGGACGTGGAGCGCAAGGTCAACGAGGCCGTCCTCCTCAGCAAGGACCTAGGCAGCTCGAACAACACGGACAGGGCGGCCCGGCTCTTTATGCTCATCCCGGGCTTTATCCTCCGCTTTGTCATCTGGGTCCTGCGCTGCCTCGACTTTGTGGGCCTCCTGCCCAAGGCCATCCACCGGGCCTCGCCCTTCCATACCTCGGCCTTTGTCACCGACATGGGCTCCCTGGGCATCAGGCCCATCTTCCACCACCTCTACGACTTTGGCACCACCTCGATCTTTGTGGCCTTTGGGGCCAAGGAGAGGCGGCGGGAGATCAACAAGGAGGGCCAGGTCGAGGACAGGAAATACCTCAGCCTCAAGGTGGTGGGGGACGAGCGCATCTGCGACGGCCAGTACTACGCCTCGGCCTTCCGCTATATCCTGGGCTTTCTCAAGGACCCCAAGGCCCTGGCCCTGGCGCCGGAAAATGTGGTAGAGGACCAGGACTAGGAGAGGCTAGCGAGGGCGGCTATCGCGTCCGGGCCAAGGATTTCCGCCGTGGCCTCCAGGAGGGCCCGGCCCTTGGCCGGCCCTCCCGCCAGGGCCGAGGGCCTCTTACGCCTGAGGCCGCTGAAGTAGGCCCCCGTCACCCCGGCCAGGGCCGGGTCGAGGACGAGGCGGCTGATAGCCTGGCCGCCCTCGGGGACTCCCACATACAGGGGCCTCAGCAGAGCATCTATGACGATGTCGTACCAGCGGCCGGTGAACATGATCCCCGTATTGACCACCCCGGGGTGGACCGCATTGACCGTGACGCCCCGGGCCTCGAGGGCCCTGGCCAGGGCCAGGCTGGAGATAAGGACACAGAGCTTGGAGACCGCATAGGCCCTCACCCAGGCATGGGAGTCGAGGCTGTCCAGGCGGTAGGCTCCCCAGCCATGGATGTTGGACGTCAGGTTGACTACCCGGCTGTCCTTTCCCAGGGCGGGCAGGAGAAGCAGGCTGAGGAGGCAGGGCCCCAGGTAGTTGGTGGCCACCACGAGCTCATGGCCATCAGGACTGAGCCGGCGCTCCCGGGAAGTGATGCCCGCGTTGTTCACCAAGGCGTCGAGGCGCCGGCCCTGGGCCAGGAAAGCCGCGGCAAAGGCCCGCACCGATGCGAGGCTCGCAAGGTCGAGCTCCATGACCTCGATGCGAGGGCTGCCCGAAAGAGCGACTAACTCGTCCCGCGCCAGACGGGCGGCGGCGGGGTTCCGGCAGGCCATGACCACGGTCCAGCCGGCCTTGGCCAGGCTAAGGGCCACTTCCCTGCCCAGGCCCCGGCCTGCCCCGGTCACGATAGCCAGGCCCGGGCTCATGCCGGGATCAGGTCCAGGATCGAGGCAACGGGGAGGACCTGGGCGAAGGTGCCGTCCAGGGCGGCAAGATAGGCGGCCTGGACAGCCCCGGCCTCGACCGAGCGGCCCTCAAAGGCCAGGCTCCGGGTGGCGCAGGCGTCAGAGACCACCACCATGGGCCAGCCCAGGTCAAAGCCAGCCCTGACGGTCGTGTCCACGCACATGTGGGTCATCATGCCCGCGACCACCAGGGACTCGATGCCCCGGGACCTGAGCAGGGCATCGAGACCGGTGCCCCGGAAGCTTGAGGGAAAATGCTTGACAAGGACATCCTCCCCGGGGAGGGGGGCCAGCTTGGGGTGGATCTCCGCGCCGGGGCTGGCGGGCAGGAAAAAGCTGGCCCCGGCCTTGGTGGCGATGTGCTGGATATGGACCACGGGCAGGCCCCGGGCGCGAAATGCGCCCAGGAGGGGAAGCAGGCGCTCGACCGCCGCCTCGCTGTCCACAAGCTCCATGCGGCCGCCGGGGAAATAGTCCATCTGGATGTCGATGATCAGGAGGGCCTTGCTCATGCCCCGGATTCTACACCTATTCCCGGCCCGGGCCAATGCCCTCAAGGAGACCGGCTATGGCGGCAAGGCTGTCCGCCTCATAGGTAGGCACGGGCCCCGCGGACCTATCCCGATGTCCAGGATTATACCAACAGGTATCGATTCCAAAATTGGCCCCGCCCTGGATATCCGAGGCGAGGGAATCCCCGACCATGAGCATGGCCGCCTTGTCATGGAAGTCGAGGAGCCTGCAGGCATGCTCAAAGATGCCGGGATCGGGCTTGCCGACCCCGGCCTCCTCGGAGACGATGAGGGCCTCGATATAGGGGGAAAGGGGGGAATCCCTTACCCGGGGGACCTGGACTTCCTTGATGCCATTCGAGACAACCACGAGGCGACAGCGTGGCGAGAGGCTCGCGCAGAGCTCCACCGCCCCGGGGAGGGGAAAGATGCCCCGGCCTAGCCAGGAGCTGAAGGTGTCGCTGAAGGCCACCGGGTCTATATCGGGATGGCCTTGGGCGAGGAGGCGGCGAAAGCGCTCGACCTTGAGGAAGGCCGTGCCTATCTCACCCCTCTCGAGCCTGGCCCAAAGCTCCCGGTTGATGGCCTCGTAGGCCTGGACCATGCCTGGGTCGAGGGCAAGGCCAAAGGCCTTGAAGGTCTGGGCCATGGCCTGGTCCTCGGCGGGCCCGAACGCGAGCAGGGTGTTATCGAGGTCGAGGAAGACGATCCGATAGTCCTTCATGGGTCCTCCACCGTTCCGGCGAGACTGGCCTAGCCTCGCCGGAACGGCCTTACTTGGCCCGGGGATGCTTCGCGGCGGCCCAGGCGAGGAGCCTGAGATAGTCCTCTCCGCTCCGGATGAGGTCGCGCTCAAAGATGCAGCGCTTGGCCAGGCTGATGGCCACGCGCTCGGCCCGGGTCCTCTGGGCGGGGTTCTCGATCCCGGCTATGTCCTTGACCTTGGCCAGGCCTACGGTCCGGCGGCATAGCTCAAGGCCGGTGACGCCGGCGGTGTCCCGGAGGATGCCGTCGAAGTACCACTCGGCGAAGCCCGGGTATTTGGCCGTGGGCTCGGTGACGGCCTTGTCCCAGAGGGCACGCCACTTCTGCTTGAAGAGGTCGAGGCTCTGGGCTATGGTCTCCTCCAGCCAGGAGGTATAGTCGGCCTGGGCCGCGGGCTCGGCGATCGTGGTGTCGGCGTTGATCCAGGCGAAGACCAGGTTGGCCAGCACGTTGCCCACGTCATAGCCCGCGGGGCCGTAGTAGGCGAACTCGGGGTCGATCACCTTGGTCGAGTCGGGGCGCACAAAGACCGAGCCCGTGTGGAGGTCTCCGTGGATGAGGCACTGGGCGTTCTGGAAGAAGTCGAACTTGAGCTTGGCCGCCTCGAGGCGCAGGGCATCGTCCCCGTAGAGCTCCTTCTCGAAGAAGTCCTTGTTGGGGGCAAACAGGTCGTTGCGCTTCTTGAGGTCGTTGAAGGGCTCGGTGTAGACCAGGTCCTCGGTGATCTCGCAGAGGTCGGGGTTGATAAAGGAGCCCACGAGGGCCTTTTTCTTCTTGTGGTCCATCACGGCGTCGCAGGTCAAGAGGAGGGTGTTGGCCATGAAGGTGGAGATGTGGTCGGCGAACAGGGGATACTTCTTCCTCTGGAGGAGGGCGCCCCGCATGATCAGGTGGTCCGAGAGGTCCTCCATCGCGCAGCAGTTCATGATGGGGTCGTAGGCGTAGACCTTGGGGACAAAGCCCGGGGCCAGCTCGCCCTCGAGCTTGAGGATGTCGTTCTCGATGCGGTTGCGGTCCAGGGAGAGGACAAAGTCCTCGGAGATGCGGGCGGTGCTGCCCGCCTGCTTGATCACCACGGACTTGCCGCTTTTCCTGTCGACCACCCTGAAGATGTAGTTGAGGTTGCCGTCCCCAATCTCCTTGGTCTCGAGGTCGGCTCCGGCCTCAAAGAACTTCAGCTTTCCGGTGGCGTAGTCCGCCGCGTCCTGGGCCTTCATGAGGAAATACTTGTCGAAACCGGCCATGCCTGACTCCTTCCTGGACGGCCCCCGGGCCGTCCGATTGACATAGATGCGTGTGGCCAAAGCGGTCCTAGACCGACCAGGCCTGGCGAAGCGCTATACGACTTCGTATTCAGTGCCGGCCAGGAGGGCGATGGCGCTCTCCCGGTCGGTCACGAGTCCATGGATCACGCCCCCGGCCATGGCGCCCCGCATGGCGCCGAGCTTGGAGGGCCCAAAGGCCATGGCCACCACCAGGGGGAGGCGCTTGATGGCCTCCCACTCCAGGGACACGGCCCTGTCCTCGAAGGACATGGGTATGTGGCGGCCCTGGCCGTCGAAGTATCGCATGAGTATGTCCCCCACGGCACCCCTCGCCTTGATCTCCGCGAGGTTCTCGTCGTTGACATAGCCCGTGCGCACGATGGAGGCGTTCTCGTCGACGCCCCCGAGGCCCACCAGGGCCAGGTCGACCTTGGCCCCGTTCTCAAAGGCCAGGACCACCGAGCGCTCCCGCATCATGAAGGCCTTGGCCTCGGCGGTGGCGGCCA
>JAKPBN010000214.1 GCA_029778945.1 Spirochaetota bacterium | reverse complement strand
TGGCTTCTTGCCACAATTCGCTCGGTTGAGGCCCTGGACGGATATGACGTCGATCCAAATGCGGGGAACCTCACTGGCCCCTATTATTATGGCTTTGAGGATGGCCGGTCCCGTGTTGGCGATTCCGCCTACGAGGGTAACCCCACCACGATCCTCGAGGCTCTGCACCGCTTTACCTGGGATTTCGGCACCTGGAGCTTTGGCGGCGCGGCCCATGTCATGTTCGCTCGGCGCAACAATCGCTATTCCATCCTGGACTTTCTGCCTGTCATCTCTTGGCATCAAGCCCTGCTGCAGCAGGTTAACATGTCGGTTGTCCTAGACGCCCGATGGGATCCCCTGCCAGGGTTCTGGCTGGCCGCCCAGGCTGGGCTGGATGATTTTAACGCCGAGACTTTTGGCATGGCTGACAATGGGGCCACGACAATCCCTGCCGCCGTGTTCGGGGCGGGCTTTGGGACTGAGATGGGGATAGGGAAGCTGGACCTCTATCTCGAGGCTGGCTACACCCATTCCCTTTGGGGCAACTATGACGGCACCCAGAATTACCCCCTCGATCCAAACCCCTTTCTCAGGATGATCTATCGCTACGTAGTCGATGGAGGGTCGGTCCTTCTCCCACTCACAAGTCCCTACGGGCCTGGAGCCCTTTGGCTTAGGAGTTCGGGAGAGCTAAAGCCCAAGGTTCCTGGCTTCTCTCTAGGCTACGAGCTGCTCATTCTTGGGAAGAATGCCGCCAATCTCATTACCACGGATTTCTACGCGGATTCGGCGGTCCTGGAAGCCTCGGCGCGGACCCTCTACATGTCCATCTCCCTGCCCCTGAAATGGCAGGAAGGCCTGCTGCTTGTATCCCTCGATCCTGAGCTGGTTGTGCGCGACAGGGACGTTGGTTTTCAGGTTTCCGCCGGGCTGGGCCTGAGGGCCGGCACTGTAAAAGGGCCGGGGCGTCCCTAAGAAACTATCTGCGATTGCTAGGCTTATGAAGGTGCGTTAGACGAATTCTTTACCAAGAGGAGTCACTATGGACAAATTCCTGCCTTATGGCCACCAGGATATCGATGACGATGATATCGCTTCCGTCGTCAGGGTGCTCAAGTCCGACTATATCGCCCAGGGACCCGAGGTCGAGCGGATGGAGGAGAGCATCCGGAGGATCACCGGGGCAAAGTACTGCGTTGTCGTCTCCAATGCCACTGCGGGCCTTCACATAGCGGCCCAGGCCTTGAATCTGCCCAAGGGCTCTGAGGGCATCACCGCTCCGATTACCTTTGTGGCTTCCTCCAATTGCCTCGTGTACAACGGGATAATCCCCCGCTTCGCGGATATCGATCCCAAGACCTACTGCATAGATCCGGACGAGATCGAGAAGAAGATAACCCCCCATACCAGGGTCCTCGTGCCAGTCGACTTCGCGGGCCTGCCCGCGGACATGAAACGCATCAAGGCCATCGCGGACAAGCACGATCTCTTTGTCATCGAGGACGCGGCTCACGCCATAGGCTCGATCTACCCCGACGGAAGCCCCGTGGGCTCGTGCAAGTATTCCGATATGACTGTCTTCTCCTTCCATCCCGTGAAGACCATCACCACCGGGGAAGGCGGGGCCGTCACGACTAATGACAAGGGCCTGTACGACCATCTTGTCCTCCTGAGATCCCATGGGATCACGAAAGACCCTGACCA
>JAKPBN010000208.1 GCA_029778945.1 Spirochaetota bacterium | reverse complement strand
CGAGGTCGCGGTCTCTGGGGCCCGGGGCATGGGCCCCGTCGATCACCGGGGTGCTGCCCCTCTCCCGGGCCAGGCCCTGGGCCCCGGCGATGGGAAAGCGGAGGGCCGTGGGGCTGGTTATGTGGGAAAGGAAGAGGACCCGGGTCCGGGGCGAGAGGGCCGCCTCGAGGCGGGCAAGGAAGTCTCCGTCTCCGGCCCAGGGCAGGGGGACCTGGAAGCGCCTAACCTGGGCCCCGGCCCTCCGGCAGGCTCTCTCCCAGGCCAGGTCGCAGGCACCGTACTCATGGTCGCTCATGAGGACCTCGTCCCCGGCCCCCAGGCCGACCGAGGCTGCGGCGATGCTGACCCCCGTGGTCGCGTTGGGGACAAAGGCCAGGTCGGTGGGGCTTGAGCCCAGGTAGGCTCCCAGGGCAGTTCTGGCCCCCGCGAGGAGGGCTCCGGACTGGCGGGAGAGGAAGGCCACGGGGCTGGCCTCGGCCTGGCGGCGCAGGGCCTCTTGGGCCTCGGAGACCCTCCGGGGCCTGGCCCCAAAGGAGCCGTGGTTCAGGAAGACAAGGCCGGGCTCGAGGGCAAAGCCCTTGTCCGCAGAGAAGACGCGCATGGTCCGGGACCCGGCCTTAGGCCTTGTCCTTGGCTTCGTCCCCGAGGGCCTTGGACCGGGCGGCCTCCTGGGCCGTCGCGGCCTCTCTGGCCGCGAGCTCGGCAAAGGGATCCTGGAGGTTCTCGTCGTAGCCCTTGCGCAGGTCCTGGAGATAGGTGGACAGCTCGTCCGTGCGGCGCTTGAGCTCCCCGACCCCGCCGGTGCCATCCTCCCCGGCGGCCTTGAGGCGGGCCACATCGAGGCGCATCTGCTTGAGCTGGTTGACCGAGGAGGAGAGACGGAGCTTGATCAGCTCGCTCTGGTTCTGGAGGTCTCCGTAGGACTTCTCCTGCTTGTCGATCTCCTCGATGGACTTCTGGTATTCCTCGGCCATCGAGGGACTGGAGGCCGAGGCGGCCTTGGCCTGCAGGGCGGCCTTGTCCTTGGACAGGTCCTGCATGGGGATAGCCCCGACGATCCGCTCTATCTCGTTGGCCGACTGGGCGAGGAGCTTGACCTGGCCCACATAGGCATCCAGGGAGGGGCCCATGTCGGAGTCATAGGCCGAGCCCTTGATCTCCCGGAGAATCGCCTCCTTGGCCCTCTCGGCCTCCTCATAGAGGGAGGTGTAGTCCCCCATCGCCGTGCCCATGGCCCGCCTCGTCCTGCCCGCCTTGAAGATATTGCGCCAGCCGCCCTCGACTCCCTGGTCGGCCAGGATCTCCCGCTGGAGCTTGGCCCGGGTGCCCCCAAAGCTCCCGAGGTGGGAGATGAAGGAGAGGACCATGAAGACCGTGGGGATGAGGAACCAGAGGAAGTCCCGGCCCCCGGCATAGGAGAGGTTGATGATCCCGAGGAGGACGGGGACCGTGAGGGTCGAGGCCGTGTGCATGGCCATCGAGTCCCGGACCCGGTTGAGCTTCTTGTAGGTGGCCAGGCCCTGGCCCTCGAGCTCGGGCATGGCCTCGATCTCCTTGGCCTTGGCTCCCCCGCGCAGGGCTGCCACAAAGGACGAGACGAGGCCGATGCCCCAGCCTGCGGCCACGATCAGGGGCCAGTTGTAGTGGCCGGCCGCCACAGGAAACATATACATGAGGCCGCCGTTGACCGCGAGGTAGGAGAGGAGGTGGCCCACGAGGCCTCCCCTCTGGCGCCTGGCCCTGGCCACGACCCCGGAGCGGTAGGACTCAAAGTCCGAGGCCCCCTCCTCCTTCCGGGTCTTCCAGGCGTCGTTCTCCTCGAGCTTGCGGTCCCACTTGTCCGTGGCCAGGACCTCGCTCCGGGAGTGGCGCTCGGCCCGGCGCAGGCTGCGCTCCTCGTGGCGATCGTAGCGGTTCCGGTACTCGTCCCCCTGGTGGCGCTCGACGGCCTGGCCCACGGAGCGCTCGATCTCCCCGACTATGCCCTTGACCGCGGCCTCGATGTTCCGGCCTATCTCGCCGGCGTCGAAGCTTTGGCCATTGCCGTCCGAGGCATAGACAAAGCCCCGGGCCTGGGAGGTTTCTGCCGGCTTGGTCCTCACGAGGAGGCCGGCCTCGGCCATGGAGGCGATCACCTCCGAGGCCTCGACCCCGTAGGAGCCGTAGCGGGCCTTGGCCTCCTGCACCGTGAGGCGACGGCCCTCGGTCTTGATGTCCTGGAGGATGGCCTTCTTTATCTCGTCGAGGATCTGCCGGGAGCCCTCGGGGGAGTAGGAGCGCTCAACCTCTGCCTGGGTGGGGGCGGGGGGAGGCGGCTCGACGGGCCGAGGCGCGGCGGCCGGGACCGCCGGGACCGCCTGCACGGCCGGGCTGGCCTGGACCGGCCTGGGGGCAGGGGCATGGGAATGGGCCATCCTGTCGTCCAGGACGTCCTCCTTCATGGCCGCCTCGGCATCCTTCTCGGCCTGGTCGAGGTAGGAGCCGGGCTTGTAGCCGGGCCGGGGCTTGTCCTTGTCGGGATCGAACTCCACGTTGGGGGTGGTGATCTCGTAGGCGTGGATCTCCTTGGTGATGTTCTTGAGGGAGACCTTGCCCAGCTTTTCCGCCCGGAACTCGATCTTGTTGAGGACGAGGTTGTAGACATCCCCGGAAAAGCAGATGCAGCCCGGCCTGGCCTGGGACTGGAGGCGGGCGGCTATGTTGATGCCCTCCCCGAGGGCGTCGTTCTCGAAGAAGTAGATGTCCCCCAGGTGGACCCCGATCCTCACGAGGAGGGGCAGGTCGGCGTGCTCCTTGTTGTGGACATAGAGCTTGTCCTGGATCTCCAGGGCGGACTGCATGGCCTCGACGGTGTTCTTGAAATCCACGAGGAGGGCGTCCCCGATGGTCTTGATCACCGTGCCATGGTGCTCGGCGACGATCCCGCCTATGAGCGCGTTGTGGTAGCGCAGGAGCTCCAGGGTGCCCGCCTCGTCGGTCTCCATCATCCGGGAAAAGCCGGCGATATCCGTGTACATTATGGCCGCGAGCCGATAGTCCTTTTGCTCCATGCTAGGCAAGATAGTTCCTCGTATGGAGGCGCGTCAATACGGCCTAGGCGGGCTCAAAGGCCGACTCGAGGCCGGCCAGGTCTATCCTCGCCACCTTGAGCTGGATCTCCTCGTCGAGGCTCCGCCCCGGCCCGAGCTTGAGCCGGGTCTCAAGGCCCAGGCTCGGAATATAGGCCTGCCAGGCCGGCCCCCCCCCTCCCACGATGACGCCCGGGCCCTGCCAGTCCGGGTGGCGGAGGAGGGAGGCCAGGCTCCAGTGGAGGTCGCTCGCCCTCTCGGCGGTCCGGGTCGCTCCCGCGCCGGCCTGGGCGGTCGCGCAGCGCCGCATCACCTCATCGGTGTCCAGGGGCTCCCGGCCCTCCAGGAAGGCCCGGATCTGGTAGTGGCCCAGGAGGTCCTGGTAGCGCCTCAAGGGGCTTGTGGCCTGGGCGTAGAAGGGCAGGCCGAGGCCCCGGTGGGCTCCCGGGGATGGCCCCGTGATGCCCCCCCGCATCAGCTTGCGCCGGGCAAACTGGGCGGCGAGTCCTTCCCCGGCCGCGGCCTCCCCGGGCTCGCCCGGGGCCTCCTGGCTGTAGAAGGGAAAGGGGAGGGAGCGCTCAAAGGCCCAGCGGGCCGCGCCTTCTCCGGCCAGGAGCATCATCTCCCGGACCAGGCCCGAGGACCGGGTATCCGGCAGGGCCTCGATAAAGACTTCCCGGTCCCGCACATAGGTCCTCACCTCGGGGATGTCGATCTCGATGGCCCCCCCCGCGACCCGGCGTTCTCTGCGAAGCTCCGCCAGCCCGGCCAGGGCGTCCAGCTCCGGGGCCTGGCCGCTCCCCAGGAGGGAGTCGGCCTCGGCGTAGTGGCTGCGCCGGACTTTTACGGTGGAGGGAAAGATCTCCACAGAGTCCACGGCCCCCTCGGGGGAGAGGCCCAGCTTGAAGGTCAGGGCCGGAGAGCTTTCGGCTAGGCCCAGGCCCAGGCGGGTGAGGGCCTCGTCGGGGAGCATGGGGTAGGTGGCCTCCGGGAGATAGAGGGTAGCTCCCCGGCCCAGGGCCTCGGTGTCCGCGGGGTCTCCGGGGCGCAGGATGGCCCCGGGGTCGGCGATATGGACATAGACATGGGTCCCGTCCCAGGCTATGGCGTCGTCGGGGTCGTGGCTCCAGGCATTGTCTATGGCCCAGGACTTCAAGTCCCGGAGGTCGACCCTGGGAAGGGGGCTCTCGTAGTCCCCCAGGCTGAGCTTGGGCGTCCCCAGGCTGCAGCCCGCCCGGGAGGGATGGGGATTCACGAACTCATCCCAGCGTTTGGTCTTGAGGAGGTAGGCATGGACCCCCTCGGGGGTTTCGCTGAGGCCGAGCTCCCCGGCTAGGCGGCATTTTTGGCTCTTGCCCAGGGCAAAGGCCTCGAGCTCCGCGAGGAAGCGCTCGTCCCCGGGCACAAAAGCCGCCTCGGCCTTGCCCGAGCGGCCGGCTTTGGCCCGGTCCAGGAAGCCAGCCCTCTCGGCCGCCTCCCCTTCCTTTTTAGCCCGCTTATCCGCCTCCTTGGCGACTTCCTCGTCCGAAAGGGCCTGGAGGCCCCCCTCGGCTAGGCGGAAACGCCGTCCTTCGAGGCCCTCTTTCCAGCAGGCCAGGACCTCGGCGGGGCCGTTGGCGCCAAAGACGAGGTCGGCGGCCTCGGCCCAGGGAAGGAGGGAACCTGGCTCGGCCATCCCTCGGGCGGTCTCGAAATCCCCTCCCTCCGCGGGCCTGGGAAGGGCCGCGAGGGGACCCGGATGGAGGGCTTCCAGGTCCTTGTCCCTGACCCGGAGGCTCGAGCCATCCTCGAGGCGGATCTCCAGGCGGTCCCTCACCTCGAGGACGAGGACGGGGCGATTCTTGTAGAGGGCAAGGGATTTGGGGCCTATCATGGGATGGGGAGTATATCCTGAGGACCGGCTTTTCCGGTAGGGGTGGGGGTTTTTGCGCCTCCCCAGGCCCCGGCCGTTGCCTTTCCCCAGGCCGAATGCTATCATGGGAAACCAAGGATCACCCCAGCGCCAGCTTAGGCAGGGATCCAGACCAGGAGGATTGCCCATGGTTCCCCTCATCGCCGGGATCGTCTTCGTAGCCTTTGCCATCTTTGCCTGCATCCCCGGCCCCCTGGGCTGGTGGGCTGACGTAGTGGCTTTCCTGCGGGGTTCCCTTCCCGTCCTGGCCCTTTTTGTGGGCTTTATTGCCGTCTTTATCGGGATCGCCGATATCAAGGACCGCATCGAGGCCAAGAAAGAGGAGGCCGAGGAGGCTCGGGAAGCCGCGGAGAAGGCCAAGGCCAAGAAGGAATAGAGCCTGGCAAGCCAGGCCTTTCGTCCGCTTCTCCCATGACTTGACATGAATTGGCATCTGTGGGAATATGCTTCCCGCACGTATTCCTTTTCTAAACCACGAGAAGGTAAAGGTATAGATACATGAAGACTGTTTTTGTGACACCGGAAACCGCCGAGCGTTCCTGGTACGTGATTGATGCCGAGGGCAAGCCCCTTGGTCGTGTGGCCGCCAAGGCCGCCCTGATGGTCAGGGGCAAGCACAAGCCCACCTACACGCCTTCCCAGGAGACTGGGGATTTTGTCGTGATCATCAACGCCGACAAGGTCGCCGTGACCGGTCGCAAGCGGCAGAACAAGATGTACTATCACCACACCGGCTTTCCCGGGGGCCTCAAGAGCGCGACCTTCCGTCAGCTCATCGAGCGCCACCCCACGGAGCCCCTCGAGCTCGCCGTCCATGGCATGCTCCCCAAGGGACCCCTTGGCAGGAAGCTCATGAAGAACGTCAAGTTCTATGTGGGTCCCAACCACCCGCATGCCGCCCAGCGGCCGACTTCCATCGAACTGTGAGAAGGGGATACTAGATGGTCAGGAATCTCGGCATCGGAACCGGAAGGCGCAAGTGCGCCGTGGCTCGGGTCTTCCTTCGTGAGGGCTCCGGCAAGATCGTTGTCAATGGCCAGGACGTGGCCGAATACTTCAAGCAGGGCGAGTTTGTCGTCAATGTCCGCCAGCCCCTCCTCGTGGCTGCCTGCGAGAACAAGTACGACCTGACCATAACGGTCACCGGCGGCGGACCCCACGGCCAGGCCGGTGCCTGCCGCCACGGTGTGGCCCGGGCCCTTACCCAGGTCGACCCGGCCAACCGCACGGCCCTCAAGGCCTCCGGTTACCTCACCCGCGACCCCCGCATGGTCGAGCGCAAGAAATACGGCCAGCGCGGAGCCCGCAGGCGCTTCCAGTTCAGCAAGCGCTAAGTTTTTTCCCGTGCGGATAGAATCCGTAGAACGAGGAGCCTCCACCACGAAGATCGTGGCCGGGGGCTCTCTCTTTTTGTGCCGCCCCCGCTACCTCGAGGCCCTGGGCATCGATCCCGAAGGCCTTGCGCCAGGCCAGGACCTGGATGAGGAAGCCCTGGCCCGGCTGGGCCTGGCCGCCGCGGCCGGGGAGGCCGAGTCGCGGGCCCTCGGCCTCCTGGCCCGGGCGGAGCAGGGCCGCTACCTCCTCTCAGCGAAGCTCGCCAAGCACGAGCTTCCTCGCCGGGCAATCGCCCTCGCTTTGGACTGGCTCGAGGGCCAGGGCCTCCTCGACGACGGCCGCTATGCCCAGGCCTGGCTCAGGTCCAGGCTGGGAGGCCCCGGGGCCACCCCGGCCAAGCTCCTGACAGGCCTCCGGGCCAAGGGCATCGACGAAGGCGTGGTCAAGGCCGCCCTGGCCGAGGTCTTTGGGGCGGAGGAGCGGAAGGAAGCCCTGGCCCAGGCCTGGGAAAAGGCCCTAAAAAAGACCGCCGGCGACAAGGATGAGGCCCGGTCCCTCCTCCGGGGCCTGGGCTTCAAGTCCCAGGAGATACGGGAATATCTTGAGAGCCTCGAGGCCTAGAAT
>JAKPBN010000184.1 GCA_029778945.1 Spirochaetota bacterium | reverse complement strand
AGCACCTTCCTCGATCGCTATGATGAGCTCGATGCGGGTGAAGAGGCAGGCTTTTTCCTCCGCCTCCACCTGGCCGCCTGTCCCGAGTGCCGCCGAAAGGTGGGCCGTCTCGAGGAGGCGGTAGCCGCCTGGATGGAGGCCGACGACGCTAGCCCCCGGAGCCTGGAAGGAGGGGAGGTCGTCGACCTGCGGATCATGTCGGCCATACGCCTGCTTCCACGGCCGCGAAAGGAGCTCCATGCCAGGAACTGGGCGGTCTCCGGGGCGGTGTTCCTGCTCTCCATGGTCTTGATCCCTTTTTCCAAGGATTTCCGCTTCCTCAGGCAGGTCTTTGGCGAGGGCTACAGCCTCCCCCTCTTCCTGGTCCTCGGCCTGGGCCTCGCCCTCTTTGGGGTGGTGTTTATCGGCACCCACATGGAAGAGCTCGAGCCCTACGTAAGGCGTCACCTGGGCGGCGAGCCAAGGACCTAGGTGCGTAATTCCAGAGGGAATTTGCCACAGAGCCGAGGGCTTTTGCCCGAGGCCAAACGCTTTGCTATATCTTCGATTAACGGAGCCGAAGGCGAAGCGTTAGGCACAGAGGGTAGAGTGGCGGATAGGATAATGAGATAAGATCGATTCCGCTTGCAATAAAAGGGGGCTGTCCAATACGGGCAGCCCCTTGATATATGGGAAGTACGGTGCCGTCACGGAGTCACTACTCGATTAGTCTAGAAAGTGACGCAATTCTATCCTTTCTGCCAATCCCTCGTTCTTCTCTGTGTCTCTGTGGCTTACCCTCTTCCTTATTCTCCCTCTTTGACGATCTCTATGCGGATGCCCTCGCCCTGGTCGCCCTCCTCCTTTGGGGGGACGATGACCTTGAGGATGCCGTTCTTGAAGAGGGCCTTGACCTTCTCCTGGGCGAATTTATCCGCCGGGACATAGTACTTCTGCTTTTCCACATCCTTGAGCTTGAGGCGGCGCTTGATGTAGCGGCCGCTCTCGGCCTCGGCCTCATCCAGGGCGATCCGGGCCGAGAAGACCATGTAGTCACCCTGGAAGGAGAGGCTGATGTCCTTCTCGTCGAAGCCCGCGAGGGCAAATTCGAAGACAATGGACCTGGCCGAAGTCAGGTAGATGTTCATGGGGGGATAGGAATAGCTGGGATAGTAATCGGCATTCTCGTCCCGCCCGGCCTCGTTCCAGGGCTTGTTGAAACCCTCCTCCGGAGGGACGCCAAACTCCTTGCCCATCTTGGCCCCAAAATCCTTGGCCGCCTCAAAAACCTCATCCAGGATAGAGCCTATATCCATGTAGGTACGGTTTCCCTTCATCTGCTTCCTCCTATAGGGGAGCTCTGGAGCCTCGGCGGCCTCTTCACGGCTGTCGCGGCTCCCTTTCCGTCCTCCATGCGGAGCGGCGGGTGGATAACCCTCCGGTCTCCGGCAGGGCTCCAGGCTTCAAAAGTAGCAAGCATATGGGCTCCAAGCAAGGGGAAAAGCGACTCCAAACGCCGCGCAAGGCCTGCCCAGGCCTGGATCCGGGGAATAAAAGGCCGCCCCCTTGCAGGGGCGGCCATGGATCGCGTCAGGAAGCCAGGAGCTTACTTGGCGCCGGGATAGAGGAGGGGATAGTCGACGGCCCGACCCTGGGCCGCGAGATCCTCGGGGATGAATTTCCAGTTGTCGTAGGTCTTGACCGTCACCGCGCCCTGCTGGTTCTTGAACCAGGAGAGGAGGTAGAAGCGCAGGTCCTTGGTGGTCGAGCCGGTGACCATCTGGAGCTTGCCCACGGCGACCTTGTCGAGGCCGGCGCCGGCGATGAGGTGGCCGCCGCCGCCGGAGCCGCGGTAGGAGTTGATGGCCACGGAGTAGGTCTTGCCAAGGTCGAAGGCCGAGCCGTCGGCCATGGAGGAGATCACCACGCGCTGGCCGGCGGGCTTGGTGAGGTCGACGGTGTACTTGATGCCGGCGGCCGAGTCGTAGTTGTAGTACGAGGTGTTGGTCTTGTAGGCGCCCGAGCGGGCGTCCTGGATGAGCTTGCCGGTGG
>JAKPBN010000176.1 GCA_029778945.1 Spirochaetota bacterium | reverse complement strand
CATAAGCCAGCTGGAGGACATCGTGGCTGGCGGCGACCATGCCTGCCGTGAGGGACTCCGGCCCCCCTGGAGCATTGCGGTAAACCAAGAGCTGGGGAGCCCCGCCCTTGGCCCTCGTGGAGTCCCGGCCGCGCCAGGCGGCCTCGGCCGAGGGTCCGCCCAGGCGGGGGATGGCAAAAAAGGCCATAAGGAAGACGGCCGCTATCCCGGCGGGAAAGCCTAGGAGGATAGTCCGCCGGGACCGCCTCGAGGGCCCGCCCTGGCCGGCGGCCGTGGCCTCGATGGATCGGGCCATAAACTCGGGCCGATAGGCGGCAAGGATTTCCTGGTTCGAGGCCTCGATCGCTTTTATCCTCTCGTCTATGGAGGGATCCCCGGCCCTGGCGCTGTCCACGGCCTCTCGCTCCTGGGCGGAGAGCTCGCCCAGGACATATCGCTCGAGGCTGAGGTCGCTGACCCGGCCTGTCTTGCTATCCATCACCCTTCCCCCTCGAGCTCCAGGCTGCGTTTTCTCAAGCCTGAAAGGCGCTTACGGACCCCGGAGACCGAGAGCCCCGACGCGGCGGCGGTCTCCTCCAGGGTCATCCCGTCGACATAGTGGAGGACGGCCATAGTCCGCGTGGAAGGCGCCTCGTCCCGGAAGATCCGGTCCACAAGGCTGCGGGCGATGCCCTGGGCCTCCACATCGTCCTGGCCGGCCAGCTCCAGGAGGAGATCCTCGTCTCCCCCGCCCGGGGTCCTCCGGGTCGGATTCCTCTCCGAGCGCAGGATGTTCAGGCAGACATTGGTGGCCATGCAATAGAGGAGGCTCGAGGGCGCGTCCCCGCTCAGCCTCGCCTGGTTCCGCAGGACCCGGACAAAGCACTCCTGCATCGCGTCCAGGGCCTTGTCCTCGTCTCCGAGGAGGAGCCTGCAGCGGCGAAGGACCATGGGGCCGTATTTCCTGTAGAGGGCCTCGACATCGACCAAGCATATTCTCCTGCCCCCGCCCTATGTAAACCGCCGGGCGGGGGGAACTGTCACCACGACCTATAGTATCGCGTCCGGGGGGACAAAAAACACCGGCTGGTGGCAGGCCTGGGCCTCCCCGGGGTTAGACAAGAGGGCGGTCCGCCCATCCGGTCCAAGCCATGCGGGCCGCCCAGATCAAGCCACTAAGGGGTTAACCATGAAACGCGCCTTCGCCATCGTCTTTGCCCTCGCCCTGGGCCTCCAGGGCTTTGCCGAGGCCACGGTCTCCCTCTCCGGGATCGCCTCGGTGGATGTCAGCTCCCAGCTAAGCCTCGACCAGGCCATCACGGCCTTCCAGACCAAGGATCCCTTCGGGGGGATCGGCTGGGAGGTAACCATCGACCAGATCGGCTTTGGCGGGACCTATCTTGTGAAGTTCTTCCAGGACATAGGCTCCGACTGGTGGCTCGACTGGTATGGGGCCGGCGTCTATGTCTCCTACCACCTCCTAGGCGGCGGCTCGAGCATAGATCCCTTTATCCGCACGGGCCTGGGCTGCGCAGGCCGGGTCCTCCTGGAATACAATCCCGCGGTGAGCGATCCCCTCGCGATCTCCCTCTTCCCCTTTGTCGGAGCCGGGGCCGATGTCCGCCTCGGGGCCCTCAACCTAGGCGCCACGGTGGACTACATTCCCAAGTCCGGCCCCATCCCGGCCACGGCCATCGCCGCCTATCCCCTGGGCCAGTTCCAGGCCTCGGTCCTTGTGGGCTTCAAGCTGGGTGGCCGCCACTATCCCCGGGACTGGCGCGGCTAGATCTCATTTCCCTTGAACTGGCTTACGTAGAGCTTGTGGTAGAAGCCCCGCCTCGCTATGAGCTCATCGTGGCTGCCCTCCTCCACGATCCGGCCTTTGTCGATCACCACAACCTTGTCCGCGTCCCGGATCGTGGAGAGGCGGTGGGCGATCACAAAGCTTGTCCGGCCCTCCATGAGGCGGAGGAGGGCCTTCTG
>JAKPBN010000173.1 GCA_029778945.1 Spirochaetota bacterium | reverse complement strand
TCCCAAGGCCCTGGACGAGGAGGACTACCTTGATAGGCTCGAGGAGTCCCTCGGCCTGGGCATGCCCCGGCGGGAGGCCGCCCAGATTCTCCGCAAGAAAGCGGAAATCCACCTCCGGCGCCGGGAGACGGGCAAGGCCATCGAGGCCCTGGGGCGAGCCTCCGAGCTCGAGCCCCGGCTTGCCGGCCTAGCCGCCCTCCGCCGCCGGGTCGGGATGGACCTTTGACCCTGGCTTAGCCTGTCCTGGCTTGTGCAAAGGCCTTTTTTCTATTACCTTGATGCGACTGCGTTGTTGTCTCTCGGGGAATCCGCAATTCCCTGATGATCAGTACCAAGGTAGGTATCGAATGAAGCGCTCCATATCCGTCACCCTCCTGTGCTTCATCGCCGTCTTGGCCGGAATGGCCCAGACCACGATTGACAAGCCTGTGGCGACCCTCAAGCTGATCCGCCAGGAGATTGTCTCCGTCCGCCAGTTCAAGCAGACCGTCGAGAAGATCGAGGCCTCCGTGGGCCAGAAGCTCACGGCCGAGCAGCGCCGGCAGTTCCTCGAGAAGATGATCGACGACCTCCTCTTCATGCAGTACTGCGAGAGGGAGAAGATCCTCGTCTCCGATGCCGAGGTGGGCGCGGCCCTGGCCCAGATGAAGTCCTCCCTCGGGCCCGGGGCGGATGACGCCAAGCTCGAGCTGGCCCTCCGCGGCCAGGGGGTCTTCCTGGACGCCAAGCTCTATGCCAAGGAGCAGCTTCTCCTCCAGTCCTATATCAAGAACCGCAAAAGCGAGGAGCTAAAGGCCATCAAGGAGCCGACCTCGGAGGAAGTCCTCAAGGCCTACGAGCTTAACAAGTCCAAGCTGGTCCGGGCAGACACCGTGAGGGTCTCGGTCATCTTCGTGGACCTCCGGAAGCTCGAGGGCGAGGACAAGAGGAAGGCGGCGGACGCCATCCGCCAGGCAGCTGGCCAGATCAAGGCCTCGGGGGCCAAGTTCGACGAATGGGCCCTCAAGGCCGGCGATCCGGGCTCCCTCGTCAAGGCCAACTCCAATTTCTACATTGAGAAGACTCCCCAGGCCGTGCAGACCTATGGCTCCGCCCTCATAGATACCGCCTTCAGGATGAAGGCCGGGGAAGTGTCGGACCTCTTGGAGAACGAGGCCGGCCTCCAGATCCTCCGGGTCAACGAGGTCCTGCCCCAGAAGATGCTCAGCCTCTCGGATCCCCTTCCCGGGGAGCCCAAGGCGACAGTCCAGGACTACCTGAAGTACATGCTGGCCACCCAGAGGCAGAATGAGGTGATGGGCAAGATCCAGAGCGACCTCCATGACCTCCTGCGCAAGCAGTCCACCGTTCAGGTCTTTGCGGATAACCTGGTCTTCTGACCAAAGGAAGGGACGATGGCTTCACGACGCAAGGCTCGCATCCTCGCATTCCAGGCCCTCTACGCCTGGGATGCCTCGGGAACCCCGGTCAAGGATCTCTTGGCCTTTGGCTGGGTGGACGAGGACAAGCGGGCCGCCCTGGATGAGGAGCTCAAGGTCTTTGCCCGCCTCCTCATAGCGGGGGCCGTGGAGAACATGCAGGCCGTCGACGCGGCCATAACCTCCCACCTCCAGAACTGGTCCTTCGAGCGGCTCAAGAAGGTGGATCTGGCTATCCTGAGGATAGGCGCCTACTCCCTCCTCTTCCAGCGCGACATACCGGCCCAGATCACGATCGATGAGGCCATAGAGATCGCGAAGGAATATGGATCCGAGGACTCCTACCGTTTTATCAACGGAGTGCTCGATGGAATCTGGAAGGCCTCTGAAGTCCGCTAGGCCGGCTATGGCTCGGGCCTCTCGGCCCCTTGTCCTGGTCGCCCTCCTCGGCCTGTCTGTCCTTTCATGCGCCCCCCCCGCCCGTGTCTGGCAGGCCAGGCTGGAGGCTATCGACGCGATCCTCGCCGCGCCCCAGGCCGGAGCGCTGGGCGCCAGCCCGGCCCGGGCCTTTCGGCGGGCCCTGGCCAAGGCCAAGACTCCTGTCCAGTGGCTGTCCCTCCTCAGGCGTGCCCGGCTTTCTGAGCTCGCCGGAGACGAGGGGCGCTATGCCTCTGTGGCTAGACAGGCCCTGGCCAAGGCCGGTCCAGACCGGGAAGTCGCCCTTGCGGCGGCGGATGCCCTCCTTCTTGCGGGCGAGCCCCTGGCCGTGCTCGAGCTTTTCAAGACCCGGCTCTCCCTCGAGGAAAAGCCCCGGCTCTGGGCAAGAGCCTATTTCGACGCCCTAAAAGCCGGGATCCTCCCCCCGGGACTAGAGAGCCCTGCCAACCTGGGTCGCCTTGGGGATATCCTCGGGGAGGGCCGTTTTTATGTGGATGCCGCCGCCCTCTGCCTCTCCGAAAGGGATGTCTTGGGAGCCCGGGCCTGGCTTTCCCGGGCCAGCGCCGCCTCGGTCCCGGTCCCTCCGGAGCTCCTCTGGGATGCCGGGCTTTATGGCATCCTGGCGCAGCCGGTCCAGGGCAAGCCCAGCCCAAGCTGGCAGAGGCTGTCCGCCGACTCGGCCTGGCTTTTGGGAAGGCGGGACCAGGCTATCGCCGCTTGGCGGGGAGCCGTCACGGTCGATCCCCTAGGCAGCTACAGGACCTGGGCCTCCTTGGCGGCGGCTACGGGGGAGGGCCTAGGTCCCCCCATCGCCGGGACCTCCTTTGACGCCAAGGGGAATCTCGGTCTGGGCCTGGAGGAGAAGGCTGTGCTACGGCGCTCTCCCGGGGGGTTCCAGGGATACTACCAGACCATGCTTGACCGCTTCCCCAAGGCCGAGGGTGCCCGAATCCTCTATGCCGGGGCCCTGGCCAGGGAGAATAGGCTTTCCGAGGCCGCTAGTATCCTGGAGGCTAGCCCGGTCCCTGTGGATCCTCGGGTAGCCCTAGACCGATTGCGGGTGGGCAGCGCGGTCTGGATGGGCAGGCGCCTCCCGGTGGAGGCCCTAAAGGCCGCCGATGCCCATCCCCGGGATCCGGCGATCATAGATGCGTCCCTAGCCGTTCTTCTCCAGGGCGGAGACTACGAGGGCTTCCTCATGCTGCTCGACCGGGCGGGGGAAGCAGGAGTCCAGCCCCTCCGGAAAGACCTTTTTGCCGCCTTCGCCTGCCTCCTCAGGGGGGACAGGGCGGGAGCCGAGGAAGCCTTCAGGCTTGCCCTTCAAACCGCCCCCGGGCCGGAAGCGGCCTTTGCCCTGGGGGCCCTAGCCTTGGCCAGGGTGGATTTTGCGGAGGCCAAGGCAAGCTATGATCGAGCCCTCAGCCTCGCCCGCGGCCCCCAGGAAAAATGCCTTGTCCTCAAGGCCCAGGGCAGGCTTGCGGACAGGCTTGGGGACTTGGCAGGTGCCCGCAACCTCTATCTTGGGGCGAGCCAGGCCGATCCCTCTGACGCCGAGGCCTGGCGCCTTGCCCATAGGTAAAACCAGAGTCGCCGCTACGAATAGCCAGGAGGAACCGTGATCCGTCTCAAGAACGCCGACCAGATCGCCAAAATCAGGGAGTCCTGCCAGATGCTCTCGGGGCTTCTAGAGGCCCTCTCTCCCCTCGTCCAGCCGGGGATCACCACCCAGGACCTCGACCATTTTGCGGAGGAATATATTGTCTCCCGGGGCGGCCGCCCATCCTTCCTAGGCTATGAGGGCTATCCCGCCAGCCTCTGCGTCTCCCCCAACGAGGTGGTGATCCATGGCATTCCAGGCAAGCGCAAGCTCCTCGAGGGCGACGTTGTGGGCCTGGATTGCGGCATAGACCTAGGAGGACATTTTTCGGATGCGGCCATTACCCTTCCGGTTGGCAAGATCAGCCCCGAGGTCGACGGGCTGCTCACGGTCACCAGGGAATGCCTTGCCCGCGCGATAGCCGCGATCAAGCCCGGGGCCAGGGTCCACGACATCTCCCGGGCCGTCTATGGCCACGCGGTTTCCCATGGCTATGGGGTGGTAAGGCAGTACTGCGGCCACGGGGTGGGCCTGGAGATCCACGAGGATCCCCAGATCCCCAACTACGTGAGCCCCGGCCCCAATCCCCGCCTGGTTCCCGGAATGGTGATTGCCCTCGAGCCCATGATCAACTTGGGCACCGGGGACGTCCGCCTCCTGGACGATGACTGGACGGTCGTCACTCTCGATAAAAAAATATCCGCCCACTATGAGCATTCGGTGGCTATCCATGCGGATTGGACCGTCGAGGTCCTCACCTCCTGGACCTATCCCTCAACTAGTCGATAGGGAGTAACTTTTCTCCAGCGGAAAGCGTTATATTTGCACACGTGACTCGATAAGGAGAAGTGTATGTCGCTGGAGAACAAGCTCTATTCGAGGAAGTTTTTTCTTCTCAACCTGATACTCGTCGGAGTCCTTCTTGGCTTTGGACTCGCCTTTGTCGGCTTTTCTTTGACTGCCCGGGGTCCCGGCCACCTGCTCAAGGCCGAGTCCCCCCAGGGCCTGGCCTCGGCCGGGGCCCCTTCCTCACCTGAGGTGACCCAGGCCCTGACCCAGGCCACGGCCGTCCAGAGCGCCTTCCGCTATGTCGCCGCCACGGTCCTGCCCTCGGTGGTGGAGATCAACGTGGTCGAGACCACCAAGGCCCCCGGCACCGGGGATGGCCAGAATCCCTGGCGCTACTTCTTTGGCCAGCCGGACAACGGCTCTGGCGACCAGGCTCCCCAGGAATTTAAGCAGGAGGGCCTGGGGTCGGGCATTATCATCAAGCGGGACGGCAAGTCCATCTACGTGCTCACGAACAACCATGTGGCCGGGGACGCCAATGAGATCACCGTCCTCCTCTACGATGGCCGGGAGTTCAAGGGCAGCCTTGTGGGCTCGGACAAGCGCAAGGACATCGCGGTCGTCAAGTTTGAGACCGACGACAAGGACATCAAGATAGCCACCCTGGGCGATTCCTCGGCCCTCGCGATCGGGGACTGGGCCATAGCCGTGGGCAATCCCCTGGGCTTCGCCTCCTCGGTGACTATCGGCGTCGTCTCGGCCCTGGGCCGCACGGGCGGTCCTGATGACACGATCTCGGACTTTATCCAGACCGACGCCGCGATAAACAAGGGCAATTCCGGCGGGGCCCTCGTCAATATCCGCGGTGAGGTCGTGGGCATGAACACCTGGATAGCCAGCCCCACCGGGGCCAGCATAGGCCTGGGCTTTGCCATCCCCATCAACACCGCCAAGAAGACCATCGAGGACCTGATAGGCAAGGGCAAGGTCGAGTACGGCTGGCTCGGGATCCAGATGTCGGGCCTCGACAAGGCCAGCGCCAGCGAGCTCGGGGTCGATCCCAAGAAGGGCGCCTTTGTGGCCCAGGTGTTCAACGGCAGCCCGGCGGCCAAGGCCGGGATCCAGGCCGGGGACTATATCGTCGGGGCCAACGGCCAGGAGATCAAGTCCTCAGACCAGGTTGTCCGCCTCGTAAGCGATATCCCAGCGGGCCGGAGCGCGACCTTCAGCGTCCTGCGCAACGGCAAGACCCTGGATCTCAAGGTGGTGATCGAGGTCCGAAAGGACTCCGTAGCCACCAACGACGGCAACCTCTATCCCGGCCTTGTGGTCATGTCCCTGAAGTCCGAGGATATCGACCCCAAGAAGCTCAAGCTGCCCAAGGGAACCGAGGGTGTCCTGGTTGTCAACGTCTTTGCCAAGTCCCCGGCCGCCGTGGTCGGCCTCAAGCCCGGGGATGTGATCACGGAAGTGAACAGCGACAAGGTCTCCTCGGTCCAGGACTTCTTTGGCCTGATCAACGACCCCAAGACCAGGAAGCTCTCCTTTACCGCGATCCGGGATGGCGAGACAGTCACGACGCTTGCGTACACGAGAAAGTGACGATATAGTCTCCATAATGGGCCGCCCGCACCTCAACCCAAGGGCGGCCCGTTTGAAGAGAGGTCGCTTGTGTCCACCGTCCGCAAGGAATTCGTCCCCTATAACGTTGTACGGAACAATGCTCTCAAGATGGCCCACCGGATCCACCAGGAGGGCTTTGTCCCCGACGTGATCTATGTCTCCCTCCGGGGGGGCGCCTATATAGGCAACGTGATCAGCGAGTACTTCAAGATTGTCCGCAAGGGCGACCGCCCGGTCTTCTACGCGGCCGTCGTCGCCCGCTCCTACGAGGACATCAACGAGAGGGACCGGGTCAGGATCGATGGCTGGACCTATAGCCCGGAATACCTGCGCTCGGGGGACAAGATCCTCATCGTGGACGACATCTATGACACCGGCAGGACGATCAACCACCTCACGGAGGTTGTCCTTGAGAAGGGCATCCCCCGGACCGACGTGAAGATCGCGGTCCACGACTACAAGATCTGCGCCTATCGGGGAGAAGCCTGCCCCATCCAGCCCGACTATTGGTGCAGGAAGCATATAGTGGACAGTCCCGAGCAGGAGATCTGGATCCATTACATGAGCCATGAGCTTGTCGGCCTTACGGATGAGGAGCTGGAAAGCCAGTACTATACCGAGGATCCCGGCCTCCGGGAGGTCTTCAAGGTCTTAAGGGGATAGGGGGCAATCCATGGCGAGTCACCGTGTTCGGGCCACCCTGACAGCCCTGCTCCTTATCGCCCTCCTTCCCCAAGGCCTGGTTTCCCTCCCCCTTGTAGTTAGCCCCGAGGCTCTTCCCTCTGTCTCGGCCCAGACTGTCGTGGTCATGCCTCCGCCCCTGGACCGAGCAGGGGAATACCGCTTTATCGCTCCCGACTCTTCCGGCGCGGCCATGCCCTGGCTTAGCTTTTCGCAGCCCCTGGAGCTTTCGGCCAGCCTTGGAGAAGAGAGGACCTACGTCCTGGAGTTCCGGGAGGGGGGAGGGGCCGGCTTCAGGCGGACCCTAGCCATCGACCGGCGGCCCCCGGGCTTGCCCCAGGCGAGCCAGCCCTCGGGCCTTTACCGCAATGAACTCCGATTGAGTCTTTCCTCCCGGGACAGCACGGAGATCCGCTATGCCTTGGCTCCTGCCCAGGACGGGGTTGAGCCGGCTTTTGCGGTATATGACCCGGCCAAGGGGCTGGAGATCGGTCTCCCCGAGGAAGGCGCTAAAACCTGGCGCCTCCTCGCCTATGGAATAGACCGGGCCGGAAACCCAGGCCCCCTCCTGTCCCAAGTCTATAGACTAGCCCCGGCCGGCCTTGACTATTCCCCGCCGGTGGCGAGCGAGGCAGCGGCCCTCGAGCTTGACCCTCTCGCCGAGCTGGGGGATCCCCAGGAAATCCGCCTGGATTCGGGCCTCAAGCTCGTCTTTGCCCCCCCGGAGGGGAAGAATCTCCTTGTGGCTATCAATCCCGCCGGGGCTAGCCCTAGCCGGGAGGATTTTGTGAGTCCCGGTGGCCAGGGTGGAGCCAGTCTGGATTTTTCCTGGCCCCCGGGCTGGAAGGCTACGGCAAGGATATTCCTGGGGCTTGAAAAGGACGGAAAGCTAGCCTACCGGCCCAAGCCCTTGGAGCTAGCCCTGGGTGGCCAGGCCTCAGTCCTTCCCCCCCTAGGCCCCGTTATCAGCGCCGAAGCCTCGGGGGGCCGGCTTGTGCTGGCCTTTCCCCCCTATGGCGGCGAGGTCTACGTCTCGGTCGATGCCTCGCCCTTTGCCCCGGTGAAATTTCCTCTTTCCCTGGGCGGCCTTGCGGGCCAGGTCCAGCTTGCCTGGTATGGCCTCGATAGCCTTGGACGCAAGAGCGCCGTCCAGACCCTTGCCCTGGATATTCCG
>JAKPBN010000170.1 GCA_029778945.1 Spirochaetota bacterium | reverse complement strand
TCCAGGTCGGAGAGCTTCCAGCCCGCCCGCTTGAGGGCCAGGCGCACGGCCTCGACGGGGCCATAGCCCATGATGGCGGGGTCGACCCCGTGCCAGCCATAGGACGCGACGCACGCCATAGGAGCCAGGCCCTTGGCCTTGACGGCCGAGCCCGAGCAGACGATCAGGGCGGCCGCCCCGTCGTTGATCCCCGAGGCGTTGCCGGCGGTCACGGTGCCGTCGGGCTTGAAGGCCGGCTTGAGCTTGGCCAGGGCCTCGACGGTGACGCCGGCCCGGGGGAATTCATCCTTGTCCACCACGACCGGATCGCCCTTCTTCTGGGGTATCGCCACGGGCACGATCTCGGCCTTGAAGCGGCCGGCGGCGATGGCGGCCTCGGCCTTGTTCTGGGAGGCCGTGGCCAGGAGGTCCTGGTCCTGGCGGGAGATGCCATACTTGGCGGCCAGGTTTTCCGCGGTGACGCCCATGTGGTAGCCGTTGAAGATCTCCCAGAGGCCGTCCTGGATCATGGAGTCCACGAGGGAACCGTCGCCCATGCGATAGCCCGTCCGGGCCTGCTTGAGGAGGTAGGGGGCCTGGCTCATGCTCTCGGTGCCTCCGGCGACGACGATGCCCGCGTCCCCGGCCTTGATGGCCTGGGCAGCGGCGGCCACCGAGCGAAGGCCCGAGCCGCAGACCATATTGATGGTCATGGCGGTGGACTCCACCGGGAGACCGGCCTTGATGGCCACCTGGCGGGCCACATTCTGGCCCAGGCCGGCCTGGAGGACACAGCCCAGGAGGACCTCATCCACATCGGCCGGGCCGAGCTTGGCCCTGGCCAGGGCCTCGGTGACGGCGATCTTCCCTAGCTCGACGGCGGAGAGCCCCGAGAGGGCGCCAGAAAAACTCCCGATGGCCGTCCGGGCTGCGCCGGTTATAAAGACCTCTTCCATAAATTCCTCCTGGGATCTAGATATCGAATACAATAAGAGGTGAATCGACTCTCATTCCCATACTAACACGGCTTCCCGGTATGGGCAACGAATAATCGTCGCCTATACCGGGCCTGGCTCATGAGACGCAGGACTGGCAGCACGTGGACATGACCACCACATCGGCGTCGGTGTGCTCGACGATCCACTCGGGCGTGTAGGGGGCAAAGTACTCGAGGAGGTAGAACTTGTCGCCCATCACCTCGAAATAGCCCACGTCGGTGACCACGAGGTTGACCTCCCGGGCGGCGGTGAGGGGGAGCTTGCAGCGGCGCTTGAGCTTGGAGGTCCCGGACTTCTCCAGGTGGGTGGTCGCGGCTATCACGACCCTCGAGCCCGCCACGAGGTCCATCGCCCCGCCCATGCCCGGGACAAGCTTGCCTGGAACCTTGTAGTTGGCCAGGTTGCCTTCCTGGTCTACCTCGAGGACCCCCAGGACCGTATAGTCGACGTGTCCTCCCCGGATGATGCCAAAGCCGGTCGCCGAGTCGAAGAAGATGCCGCCCGGCACGATGCCGGCGCTCTGGCCACCGGCATTGGTCAGGTCTGGATCGGGTACGGCCGGGGCAGGCCCGAGGCCGAGCATGCCATTCTCGGACTGGAGTATTATGCTCACGTCCTCAGGAAGGAAGTTGGCCACCAGGGTCGGGAGCCCGATCCCCAGGTTGACCACATCGCCATTCTTGAAGATCCGGGCTATGCGCTTGGCGATGATTTCCTTGTTCTCGACATACTCGATCATGACCTTCCTCCCTTGGCCTGGACCACGATGTAGTCCACAAAGATGCCCGGGGTATGGATCTGGTCCGGGTCGAGCTCCCCGGTCTCGACCAGCTCCTCAACCTCGACAATGACCGTGGCGCAGGCCATGGCCATGAGGGGATTGAAGTTGCGCGCCGTCTTGGAGAACTGGAGGTTGCCGGCCCTGTCGGCCCGCTTGGCCTTGAGGAGGGCCACATCGCCGGCCAGGGGCAGCTCGAGGAGGTAGACACGGTCGCCCACGGTGAGCTTCTGCTTGCCCTCCTCGACCTCGGTGCCGACCCCCGTGGGCGTCAGGAAGCCCCCGAGGCCCGTGCCGGCCGAGCGCACCCGCTCGGCCAGGGTGCCCTGGGGCACGAGGACAACCTCGGTCTCGCCGGCGAGCATCTGCCTCTGGGTCTCCGGGTTGGTCCCGATGTGGGAGGTGATGACCTTGGAGACGCACTTGGCCGCGACCAGGGGGGCTACCCCCGTGATCCTGCCGTTCTTCAGGTCGTAGATGGCGGTGTCGTTGCAGACGAGGCAGAGGCCCTTCCGCCCCGCGGCCACGACGGCCGCGAGGAGGGCGTCGGGGGAGCCGCAGCCCAGGAAGCCCCCCACCTGGACAACCATGCCGTCCTTCACGTGAGCGGCCGCCTCGGCCGCGCTGATCAATGGTTTCGCGAGCATGTCGCCTCCTATCTTCCTCTCAGCTTTTCGTCGAGCTTCCTGGCCACAAAGGTGGCCACGTCCTCCGCATAGCAGCCCTTGCCGAAGCCGGCGTCATAGCCGAGCTCGACCGCGAGCTTGTTCGAGATCCTGGGGCCGCCGGCCACGCAGATGAAGCGGCCCCGCTCGCCCTTGGCCTCCAGGAGTTCGATGAACTCAGTGAGGTTCTGGACATGGACGTCCTTCTGGGTCACGACCTGGGAGATCAGGATGGCGTCCGCATTGAGCTTCTCCGCGATCTCGATCAGGCGCTCGTTGGGGACCTGGGCCCCTAGGTTGCGGGCATCGAGCATGGGATACCGCTCCAGGCCATAGTGGTGGTTATAGCCCTTCATGTTCATGATCGCGTCTATGCCGACCGTGTGGGCGTCAAAGCCCGTGCAGGCCCCGACAATGACGACCTTCCGGCCGATCTTGTCCTTGATGAATTCGCAGACCCCGTCCATGCTCATGGCCGCGTCGGCTGAGACCTCGTCCGGCCGGGCGGCCTCGTAGTCCACGCCGATCTCCGTCTTGGCATAGGCCACATACATGGAGAAGTCATCCGACACCGCCGCGGAGTGGACTATGTCGCATTCCTTGAAGCCCCAGGAGAGGACGATGAGGCGGGCCGCCTCCCGCCCCTTGGCCCCGTCGGGCACGGGGAGGGTAAAGGAAAGCTGGACCTTGCCGTCGTCCAGGGTGTCGCCGTAGGGCCTTACTATCTGTGCCATGCTTCCATCCTCACTTTCCGCCCTGGGCGTAGTTCCGGCCTTTGTCCCCAAGCTTGAGGCCCTTCTTGAGGCCCGCCTCCACGGGGTTGTAGTAGTTGGGTCCCTTGCTGATGAGGCCCTCGAGGCCCTTGCCGCCGTCGGCAGGCCGCTTGACGTCCGCAAAGAGGCCCGTCGCTATGGCCTCCATGAGGCTCTTCTCGTCTATCTCCCTGAGGAAGTCCAGGGTCCTTTCGAGGACCTCCTTGGCCCGGCCCACCACGAGGCCGTCCTGGCGGAACTCCACCTCGTCGTAGAAGGACTCCATGGAGTTCATCACATACTTGGCGTTGTCCACCGCCAGGAAGCGGTCCATCATGAAGGGCGTGTGGATGGCCTCGGTGAGCATCCCAAGGAGGTGGATGCCCTGGCCCGTGGCCTTGGACACGAAGTTGAACATCGTGTCCATCGCGAGGCCCTTGAAGATGTCCCCGGACATGAACTTGGTGGGGGGCATGTACTTGAGGGGGGCCTCGGGGAAGATCTCCCGGGCCATCTGGGCCTGGGACAGCTCGTAGAGGAAGCCGTTCCTGATCTCCGGATCCATCTCGTAGGCGTGCCCGAGGCCCATGAGGCGGGCCGGGAGGCCGGCCGCGTAGCCGAACTGCTCGTTGAGGAACTGGGAGGCGAGGACGGTGTAGGCCTTCTCGTAGGCGTCGCTCGTCGTGAGGTAGTTGTCCTCGCCGGTGTTGATCGTGATGCCCGCCCAGGCATTGATCATCCGGCTGAACTTCTGGTCCACGAAGGTCCGCCACGGGTTGATGTCCCGGAAGAGGATGCCGTACATCGAGTCATTGAGCATCATGTCCAGGCGCTCGAGGGCGCCCATCGCGGCTATCTCGGGCATGCAGAGGCCCGAGGCGTAGTTGGTGAGCCAGATGTAGCGCTTCTCGCGCTCGCTCACCTTGTCCAGGGCCGCCCGCATGATGCGGAAATTCTCCTGGGTGGCGTAGGTGCCGCCAAAGCCTTCCGTGGTGGCCCCGTAGGGCACGTAGTCGAGGAGGCTCTGGGCGGTGGTGCGGATCACCGCGATCACGTCGGCGCCCCGGAGGGCCGCGGCCTCGGCCTGCTTCACGTCCTCGTGGATGTTGCCCGTGGCCACGATGAGGTAGAGGAGGGGCTTGCCGTTCCGGTCCTTCCAGGTCTCCATCATCTCGGCCCGGGTCTTCCGGTTGGCCTCGACCTTCGCAAGGCCGGCGGCCACGAGGGTCTCGGCCTTGGCCTTGATGGCGCCCCGGTCCTGGAGGGCCTCGTCGCCCACCCGGTAGCCCGCCGCTATGCGGCGGTTGAGCTCCGGCACGGAGAGGCCGGTGCGCAGGAGGGCGTTCACATACCAGGTGACGGCCCCGTCCTCGAGCCTCGCGGGGTCGGCGGCCTTGAGCTGGTCCACCACGAGGTTGGGCACCGGAACCCCGTCGGGGTCAGCCCCGTCGGCCCCCAGCATGCGCAGGGAGGCCCTCTCCACGGTCACTGTGGTGTGGCCGTCTATAAAATCCAGGATGGGTCCAACGATCCTTGTCGCCAGGCCCCGGGCCTCGGCAACCTTCTCTTTTGACAGTCCAAGCTTCTCTTTCATGGCTTTTCCATCTCCCTATCCTCAGTGCTAGCTATGTCGTCCATCGCGTCAACTTTCCTTTCCGCAAAGTGGGCCTCGGCCGCCGCCACGAGGCCGGGGGCAAGGCCCAGGAGGGAGGCTATGGCTATGGCGTCGCTGCCCCGGCGCCCTCCCCTGCCCTCGTCCACAAGGCCATAGGCCATGAGGCCGTTGATCCTCCGGATCCTCTCCCCCAGGGACTCGTCCCTCCCCATGGCCCGGCGGGCCGCCTCCCGGTCAAGGCCCCGCACCCGGAGATAGCGGACCCCAGGGACCCTCGCCACCGAGGCAAAGTGGGTGGAGAGGAGGAAGCGGATACCCGGACGGGCCGCAAGGTCGGCGAGGATGGCCGAGAGGAGGGCCTCCGCCTCGTGGGAGGAGGTCGTCCGGGCGAACTCATCAAAGACCAGGAAGGCCGCGCCTCCCGCCTCGCTCCCGGCCTCGGCCATGGCCTCTACAAAGGACCTTACCTCGGAGCCAAAGCCCGAGAGGCCCCCGGACCCGCCCTCTCCGGCGGGGCCACTGCCCTGGCCCACATAGTGGAGGAGGGGCCAGATCGAGGTGGTGTAGGAGGCGGCCGGCACGTGGAAGCCTAGCTGGGCCAGGATCTGGAAAAACAGCAGGCTCTGGAGGGCTACCGTCTTGCCTCCCATGTTGGAGCCGAAAATGACCGCCCCGGCCTCGGCGAGCTCGAGGTCGAGGGCCGTATATTCCAGGCCCAGGCCCAGGCACTCATCCTTGCATGGCAGGAAGCGCCCTTCCTTGATCGCGAGGCTCGCTCTGGGTGGACCAAAGACGGGCCTGCAGCCCTGACTCGGACCCAGGAGGACGGCCCGGGCCCGGGCGCAGTCGAATTCCGCCAGGGCCGTGGCGGCCCCAAGGAGGTCCTGGCCCACGGCCCTGGCCAGCCTCGATAGGGCGGCGATAACCTTGGCCTCCCGGCGAGCCTCCTCGGCCAGGAGGCCCTCCCGCCGAGCCAGAAGCTCAAGCTCGATGGCGGTGGGCCTCAGCCGGAGGGCGCAGCTCTCGTCATCCCAGGGCTCGACGGAGAACAGGCCCTCTTCAGCCAAAAGGAGGCGGGCGCGCTCATGGCCTAGGAGGACAAAGTCGAGGCCCTGGAAATCCAGGCCAAAGCGGGTCCTGGCCTCCGCCGCCCGGGCCCCTCTTTCGGCCTCAACCCGGGCGTCCAGCTCGCGCAGGGCGGCCCGGATCTCCGGGAGGCCCTCGCCATAGGAGTCGGAGACAAAGAAGGTCTCCGGATCCGAGCCGCCTCCGTCGAGGGCCCGGGACAGCTCCCGAAAGGGAAGGCCCAGGCCGAAAACGCGGACCAGGCCCTCCGGGAGGAGGGCCCCGATCGCGCGGTAGTTGGCCAGGAATTTCTTGACCTGGAAGAGCTCAAGGATGTCGAGCTCGGCTTCCCGGCCCTCGGCGAGGGAAGGCAGGCGCGGAACCCTCCTTAGGTGCCAGGCCACCCTGTCCCGGTCCGGGGCGGCCAGGCCGGCGGAGAACAGCCAGGCCGCCACGGCCTCAGTCCTGTCGAGGGCGGCCTCGATCGCCCCCCGGTCGGAGAGGACCCGGCGGGCCTCGGCCTCGTCCTTCCCGAGGGGGGTGAGGGGCCTATAGCCCCTCCAGAAGTCCTCGAGCCGGGCAAAGGCCCAGGCGGCCTCGCTCGCGGCCCCATGGCGCCTCACGCCACCACCTCATAAGGGTTGAACGCGATGCGCGACTCCAGGTCTCCTGGGCCAAGGGCCTCGAGGAAGGCGGCCCGGGACAGGCCCCGGAGCACGACCACATAGCCTAGGGACTCGATGGGCCGGCGCAGCTTTAGGGTCCTCTTCCGCAAAAAGGCCTTGAGGGAGGCCAGGTCGAGGAAGACCTTGGTGAAGTCCTCCACGGAGACCGCCTCCACACTCTCCGGGAAGGCCTTGACCACGGCGGCGGTGAGGGGGCCCTCGAGGTCCAGAAGATCCTCGCCGGGCAGGGCCACGGGGAGGCCAAGGAGGGTCTCAAGGAGCCTGATGCTGGCCACCTGCCTGGAAAGGTCCTGGGGCCCGACCCGGAGGGAAAAGAGGAAGCGGGCCCCCGGGAAGGCCGCGACCTGGGTTATGCGATTCAGGGCTCCGTCCACGAGGACGGTGTCGGCCCAGGCCTCCTCTAGGATGAGGGAGACGGCCAGGGCTGCATAGTCGTTGCGCTCGGGGCCCACGAGGGTCACCGGACCCGGCCGGCCGGCCCTGGCTATGGCCAGGCGGCCCAGGGCCGTCGAGCCTGGCAGGACCTCGAGGATCTCGGGCAGGCAGGTCGAGGCCTTTAGGTAGGGCAGAGAGGTTACAAAGACCTCCCCGGCCCCCACAGAGAGCCTGGGCCGGCCTGCGCCGGAGAGGCTGTCCCGGCCCTCCCCCTCAAAGCCCACGCCCAGGAAGGCGCAAGGAGCCCCCTCCGCCCTCAGCAGGGCCAGGGAGGACTTGAGGAGGGTGGTCTTTCCGCAGGCCTTCCCGGGGCCGGTGATGAAGGTCACCCGACCCCGGAAGTCCCTGGCCTCGAGGACCATGGCCGGGCCCCCGGCCCTACTTGTCCTCGTGGCGCATGCGCGCGCCGCGCACGAGGCCCTTGGGGCTGCACTTGCCGTCCGCCGACATGAGGCGGGCCCCCCGCACGAGGCCCTTGGGCTCGAG
>JAKPBN010000137.1 GCA_029778945.1 Spirochaetota bacterium | reverse complement strand
CGAGGTGGCCACCAAGATGATGCACGACAACGGTCCCACGGCCCTGGCCGACACCATGGAGGAGGCCATCGAGCTCAGGCGCAAGATCGCCCGGATCCAGAAGGAGGAGGCCGCCCAGGGGGACTGGTTCTTCGGGATCTGGCAGCCCGAGGGCCTCGAGTCGAGATCCACCGAGGATCTGATGCGGGACCAGTCCCTGTGGACCCTCCAGCCCGGGGCGGCCTGGCATGGCTTCGCCAAGGAGGAGCTCTCCGGGGACTACGCGATGCTTGATCCCATCAAGCTGACCTTTCTCTGTCCCGGGGTGGATGTGGGGGGCAACTGGTCGGAGACCGGGATACCTGCGGCCATCGTCACCCGCTATCTGGGGGACAAGGGCATCGTATGCGAAAAGACCGACTACTATTCCTGGCTGCTCCTCAATTCCCTGGGCACAACCAAGGGCAAGCAGGGTACCCTGGTGTCCGCCCTCTTCAGGTTCCGGGAGCTCTATAGGACCAACGCCCCCCTGGAGGCGGTGTTTCCGGGCCTCGCCAAGGAATATCCCGCCCGCTACGCCGGCCAGGGACTCCGGGACCACTGCCAGGAGATGCACGAGTACATCCGCGCCCAGGGGCTTCTGGCCACGATGGTCGAGTCCTCCCGGGTCATCCCCGACCAGGCCCTTATCCCCGCCGAGGCCTATCGGGCCATAGTCAGGAAGCAGGTGGAGTTTGTCCGCCTGGACGACCTCGATCCGGCCTCGGCGCCCAGGACGAGCGCGGTGATGGTTGTCCCCTATCCCCCGGGCATACCCATCCTGATGGGCGGCGAGCTGCTCAACGCCAAGGCCTCGCCCATCCTCGACTATCTCCGGGGCCGACAGGACTTCGAGAACCGCTTCCCGGGCTATGCCAGCGACATCCATGGGATCGACCGCACCACGACCGATGCCGCCGGCAATGCCTATTATGAGATCATGGTGGTCAACTAGCCTATCGCGGCCTCGTCCCGTAGAGGTAGCGGAAGTAATCCATGTCCGTGGACAGGGTCTTGCTGAAATTGGGCATGGTTTTCCGGTAGGACTCGATGGCCCGCCAGAAGTCGAAGAAGGCCGGGTCCCGGCCATAGGATGAGGAATAGATCCTCGTGGCCTCGGCGTCGGCCTTGCCCTTGGCGGTCTCGGCCGTCATGTAGGCCTCGGACAGGAAGCGGCGCTTGTCATTCTCCAGCTTCCCGAGGAGCTCGGCCTTCTGGCCCTCCCCATAGCTGCGGAAAGCCTGGGCTATCTGGCTGCGCTCCTTGATCATCCGGTTGTAGACGCTCTCCGTGAGCTCGTCGGAGTACTTGATCTGCCGGGGTATGATGTCGATGACCTCGATCCCGTACTGGGGGACTATGGGCTTGACCGCGGCGAGCATCTCAGCGAAAAGCACGCTCCGGCCCTTTTCGATCTTGTCATAGGTGATGTTGCTCTGGGTCAGGCCCGCCAGGTCGGCCGAGCCCTCGGCGTCGCCGGTCTGGAAGCTCTCCTTCGTGACTGTGCCCACGAGCTTGTTGGAGTCCCGGACCGCCTCCCGGAGGAAGCTCTCGGCGATCACCGTCCTCACGGCGCTGTCGAGGACGTCGTCGAGCTTGGAGTAGGCGCTCTCGAGGGTGCCTATGGACTCATAGAACTTGACGGGGTCGGAGATTCTCCATCTTGCCGTGGTGTCCACCCAGATGAACTGGTTTTCCTTGGTCTGGATGCGCTGGGGTTCCCCGTCCCAGGGCATGATCTGCCTCGGGTATTTCTCCACCGTGTCCGTGAAGGGGGTGCGGAACTTGAGGCCCGCGGTCTTCTGGACCCCGACGATCTGGCCAAAGCGGATCACCAGGGCCTGCTCGCCCTCGTTGACCGTATAGAAGGGACC
>JAKPBN010000126.1 GCA_029778945.1 Spirochaetota bacterium | reverse complement strand
CATCCAGGCCCAGATCCTCAATCTCTTCCGGGACCTCCAGGACGAGTTTGGCCTGACCTATCTCTTTATCGCCCACGACCTGGCGGTGATCCAGTACATCTCGACCCGGGTGGCCGTCATGTACCTGGGCATCATCGCCGAGCTCTCGGGCTCGGCCGACCTCTACAAGAAGCCCCTCCATCCCTACACCCAGGCCCTCCTATCGGCGGCGCCCATCCCGGATCCCGCGATCGAGAGGGAGCGCAAGCGCATCATCCTCACGGGTGACGTGCCCTCCCCGGACAAGGTGAGGAAGGGCTGCTATTTCTGCGACCGCTGCTGGAAGAAGATGCCCAAGTGCTCCGAGGCCGTGCCCGCCCTGGTCGAGGTCGAGGCCGGCCACGAGGTCGCCTGCTTCCTCTACCACGACAAGGCCGTCGAGGCCGCCAAGCCCGCGAAGTAAGCCAAAGTATCTAGACAACTATAAAGGCCGTCCGGCTAGCCGGGCGGCCTTTGCTCATAAGGGCGAATATGCTGGAGGGCTCCGGGAGCAAGGCAGGCCCGTCGCCGGACCCACACATGAGGGGGCAAGACCCATGAGATTCCTTCTGATCATCGGCCATGACGAGAACTTCGGCCCGAGCCAGGACCTGATCGAGGCGATCCGCGGCTGGAATGCCGCCCAGAGGAAGGCCGGAATCCTCGAGGACAGCAATCCTCTCGAGCCATGGCAGAACGCCAGGCATGTCAGGACTCGGGGCGGCAAGATCGTCGTCCAGGAGGGATCCTTCTCCACCTCGAGGGAAAAGGTCTCAGCCTATGCGCTGATCAATTGTGGCTCGATGGAGGAGGCGGTGGAGATCGCGTCCAGCCATCCCATGGCCAGGGTGGCGGTCATCGAGATCCGGCCGGTCTGGACGGATCTAGCCGGCGACTGACAGCGCCGCTCCTGGCGGGCCCAGCCGCGAGGCTAGCCCGGCCCTAGTCGTCGAGGAGGGCGACTCCGGCTTCCTGGGCAAAGCGGGCGGCAACGGTCTTGAGGCCCGCCGCTCCCCGCAGGGGGAGGGTGTTGATCACGAGGCCGCCGCCCTCCCGGTCATCGCAGATGAGGGTGATGTAGGCCTTCCTCCTCTTGCGGTTCCGCCCCTTCAGGTCCGAGAGGTCCGAGTCGACGTTAAGGCTCGAGAGGATGGCCGCACTCTCGCCGGCCGAGGCCGGGGTGCCGGGGTTCGAGCCCTTGTAGAAGGCCCTGAGCCTGAAGGACTGGATCCGGTCAAAGGGGAGGCTGACGGTCCGGGCCAGGAACACGAGGCCAAAGCGGTGGCTCAGGGAGGCCGTGGCCTTGTCCAGGACCCAGGTCTCCTCGTAGAGGGCCGCCAAGGCGGCTATGCCCACGATGATCCAGGACACCACCGAGCCCTTCCCGTCCCCGGAGACGTAGATGGCGGCGACGAGGATGGCGCTGATCAGGGCCATGACGAGGCGATACCAGAGGGGAATCGCATAGACGAGGCGGCCGGGGGTCTTCTCCCGGAGCACGAGGGTGATCTCCACGCTATCCTCCTTGAGGGAAAGGGGCCCGCCCTTGCATCGAAGGGGCCCCGCAACTTAATCTCTAGGAACCTTGCGCCAAGGATACCACAGAGGAGGCAATTATGGCCAATACCAGGGTCCGCTTTGAGACCAGCCTGGGGGACCTTACCATCGAGCTGTTTGAGAAGGAATGCCCCATTACGACAGCCAATTTCCTGGGCTATGTGAATTCCGGCTTCTATGACGGCACCATCTTTCACCGGGTCATTCCCGGTTTTGTGGCCCAGGGCGGCGGAATGCTTCCGGGGATGAAGGAAAAGGAGAACGGCGCGCCGATCAAGAACGAGGCCGCCACGGCCCCGGCCAATGTCCGGGGCACCCTGGCCATGGCCAGGACCTCGGATCCCAACTCGGCCACGTCCCAGTTTTACATCAACCTGAGGGACAACACCTCCCTCAACTATGCAGGGCCCCGCAATCCCGGCTACTGCGCCTTTGGCAAGGTGGTGGAGGGCATGGAGACGGCGGACGCGATGGCCGGGGTGGCCACGGGCAACCGGGGACCCCATGGGGATGTGCCCAAGGACGACATCGTCCTCAAGAAGGCCAGCGTAGTCCAATAAGGATCCAGGCTGGTCCGGACCAGAGGAAGAGAAGACCCAGGAGGGCGGCGGCGCCGCTTCCTGGGTCTTTCCATTTCTCAGGCCTAGGAAGGCCCCAGGATAGGCCTTAAGCCGGGCGGACCGCGGCCTGCTCGGCCCTTTCCAGCTGCTTGGCTCGGCGGGCCGAGAAGTCCCGGGGGACTTCATAGCCGGCGATCTCAAGCATGCGCCGGAAGGGGGAGGCTTCCTTCTTGAGCTCCCTCGAGCCACGGGTGATCTTGCAGAGGGAGAGGCCAAGGTCCTTGGCTATATCCCTCTGGGGTCTGCCCTTGGCCAGGTCCTTCACAAGGGCCCAGCGCTTGGCAATCTCGTCGGTCTCCGATGGGGTGAGGAGACTATAGAGGAATCCCTCGACGAGTTCGGGGTTGGAGGTCTGGGCAAGGGCCCGGGACATCTCCGCAATATTGCGGGAGACGAGTTCCATGTCGCTTTCCATAGAGACAGTATAGCATGGAGTAACAATTTTGGCGAGCGGAATCTCGCATAATGAAAACACCGTTTCAGTAATCAAAATGTTACTTTAAGACAATACGATTAAATCTCCAAAATTACCTTATTCGTTTCTTTATAAAGGATTACTAAATGGCCTTAGGCCTTGCCAAGGTTGATCCCATGGCGGACGGCGATAATCTCCCCAAGGATGGAAATTGCGATTTCCGCGGGAGTCTCGGCTCCTATTCCCAGTCCGATCGGACTGTGGAGGGAGGCAACGATTGCAGGATCCAGGCCGTCGGCGAGGAGCTGTTCCCGGATCAGCGCCACCTTTCGCTTGGAGCCTATGAGTCCGGCATAGCGGAAGGGGCGCCTAAGCACGGCCCGGCTGCACTCAAGGTCAAAGAGGTGGCCCCGGGATACGGTCACCGCATAGGTGGCCAGGTCAAAGGGGAAGGCTTCCACAATCTCCGTGTAGCCCCCCTGGAGGGTCCTGACTCCCG
>JAKPBN010000423.1 GCA_029778945.1 Spirochaetota bacterium | reverse complement strand
GCCGTCGACCTTGCGGGCCGGCTTGTGGCGGCCCAGATCTGGGAAGTCAAGATCGGCCGCTCCTCCCTTTACCTCCTGGACACCAACATCGACGAGAACGGCCCGGAGGAGCGGATAATCACCGCCGCCCTCTACGGGGGGGACAAGGAGATGCGCATCCGCCAGGAGCTCCTCCTGGGCGTCGGAGGCATCAGGGCCCTGAGGGCCCTGGGGATCAATCCCGCGGTCACCCACATGAACGAGGGACACTCGGCCTTCCTGGGCCTCGAGAGGATCCGGGAGATCATGGCCGACCGGAAATTCAGCTTTTCCGAGGCCCTCCAGACCGTCTGGCCCACCAACCTCGTCACGACCCACACCCCCGGGCCCGCGGGCAACGAGCGCTTGGGCATAGACCTCATCGAGAAGTACTTTCGGCGCTGGTCCCAGGACCTGGGCCTTGAGTGGAGGGATTTCCTGGCCCTGGGCCGGGAGCGCCCCGACGACTCAGGCGAGTCCTTCTGCATGACCGTCCTGGCCCTCAAGATGTCCGCCTACTCCAATGGCGTGGCCAAGCTCCATGGCGAGGTCTCCCGCGCCATGTGGAAGGGCCTCTGGCCGGGCCTCACCGAGGACGAGGTGCCCATCGGCGCCGTGACCAACGGGGTCCATCCCCGGACCTGGATCTCCAACTCCATGCTCGAGCTCCTAGACCGCTACTTCGGGCCCCGCTTCTACGAGGAGCCCGCGAACCTCGACATCTGGGACCGCATCGAGCGCATCTCCGACGAGGAGCTCTGGAGGACCCATGAGAGGCGGCGGGAGCGCCTAGTGGTCTTTGCCCGGGACAGGATCAAGCGGGCGGCCAAGCGCTCCGGGGCCGGCGAAGGCGCGCTGCTGCGGGCCGAGGACGCCCTCTCCCCCTATGCCCTGACCCTCTCCTTCGCCCGGCGCTTCGCGACCTACAAGCGGGGCGCCCTGCTCCTCCGGGACCCCGACCGCCTCCTCCGCCTCCTCTCGGACCACAACAGGCCCGTGCAGATCATCTTCGCGGGCAAGGCCCACCCCCATGACATCCCCGGCAAGGAGCTCATCAAGGAGCTCGTGCACTTCTCCCGCCGGGAGGAGGTGATGTCGCGCATTGTCTTCCTCGAGGACTATGACATGACCATGGCCCGCTACATGACCTCGGGCTCGGACGTCTGGCTCAACACCCCCCGCAGGCCCCTCGAGGCCTCGGGCACGAGCGGCATGAAGGCCGGCATGAACGGCGTCCTCAACTGCTCCATCCTTGACGGCTGGTGGGCCGAGGGCTACAACTCCGACATAGGCTGGGCCATAGGCTCGGGGGAGATGTACGCCGACGAGGGCCTCCAGGACAGCATCGAGAGCGAGGCCCTCTACGACCTGCTCGAGCGCGAGATCGTCCCCCTCTTCTACCAGCGCGGCCGGGATGGCCTGCCACGGGAGTGGATCCGGAGGATGAAGAGCTCCATGCGGACCGTGGGCAAGGAATTCTCCTCCCACCGGATGCTCAAGGAGTATTCGGAGAATTTCTACTTCCCCGCCCTGGAGAACGCCCGCAGCCTGGCCAAGGCCAAGTACGAGCCCGCCCGCTCGGTGGCCCAGTACCTGGACAAGGCCAGGGCCGCCTGGCCGAGAGTGGCGGTCACCGAGCTCAAGACCGACGCCAGGCCGGTGATGAACCGCGGGGATTCCGTGACCGTCGAGGCTCTGGTGGAGCTTGGGGGCCTCGAGCCCGCCGAGGCCCTGGTGGAGCTCTACTACGGCTCCCTCAACAGCCAGGACGCGATCGAGAAGGCCGAGCGAAGGGAGATGACTGCCGTGGAGGCGAGGGGCTCGGCCTGGCTCTACCGGCTTTCCGTGGACTGCACCAACACCGGCAAGCAGGGCTATGCGGCCCGGGTCCTGCCCAAACACAAGGACCTCGCTAGCCCCTTCGTCCAGGGCCTGGTTCGCTGGGCTTGAGCGGCGAATCCATCCTCGTCGTCGAGGACGAGACCCTGGTGGCCATGGAGATCAAGGAGGATCTCCTGGCCCAGGGGTATAGGGTGCCCGCCGTGGTCTCCCGGGGCGACGACGCCCTCGAGGCCGTGATCCGGCATAGGCCCGACCTTGTCCTCATGGACATCCGCATCAAGGGCGGGATGGACGGCATCGAGGCCGCCCGGCGCATCAAGGAAGCCACGGGCCTCCCCATCCTCTACCTGACCGCCAACTCCGACGAGGCGACCCTGGCCCGGGCGGCGATCACCGAGCCCGAGGCCTTCCTCCTCAAGCCCTTCAACGAGAGGGAGCTGGTGGCCAATATCCGGATGGCCCTGGCGAGGATCAAGGCCCGGACCCAGGAGGCCCGGACCCTGGAGGGCAGCCTACCCCTCGTGAACGTGATGGCCTTTCCCGCCCTTGTGGCAGACCGCCAGGGCCGCATTGTCCACTGCAATGGCCTGGCCAGGTCCCTCCTGGACGGCACCGGGGGCGGTCTCGAGGGCCGCTTCCTCGACGACCTGGTGGCCCCTTCCGACTCGGCCTCCGAGGGCCAGGCCAAGGAATTCACCACCCTCAAGGCCCTGGACGGCTCCCGCCCCCTGGCCTTTGTCCACCGGGAGCCCCTGAAGGGAAGGGATGGCCGCTACCTGGGCAGCCTCGTGACCGTCGACCGGATGAGCCGCAACGAGCGCGTCCATATCGAGACCAGCGTCGAGGCCATCAACGCCGCCATGGCGGCCATCCTGCCCGGGGAGGACACCGCCCTCCCGGGCTTTGCCGCCGCCGCCTTCCTGGATCCCTGCGTCTCTGGCGCCGGGGACCTCGTCGAGGCCTTTCCCCTCAAGGGCAGGCTCTCGGCCTTCCTGGGCCTGGACGTGATGGGCCATGGCACCTTCTCCTCCCTGGTGGCCTACTCGACCCGGGGCCTCGTGCGGGAGCTCCTCAGGTCCACCGGGGATGGCGGCCCTCCCAGCCCGGCCAGCCTCGTGGGCCTCCTCAATGAAAGTTATGCGAACGAGGGCGAGGGCAAGCCCTTCTTCACCATGGTCTTTGGGATCCTGGACGG
>JAKPBN010000100.1 GCA_029778945.1 Spirochaetota bacterium | reverse complement strand
ATGGAAAAGGTCCAGACATAGATCAGGACGCTGTGGGCCTTGGAAAAGGCGATATAGTCCCCGATGCCCAGGCCGGGGTCGGCCAGGGGTTTCATCAGGGTCAGAAAGAGACCTATGGCAAAGACATAGGACGCCGCCGAGAGAAGCGCGGCCAGGCCGCCCACTTTTTGCAGATTCTTCAAGGGAACCCTCCTTGGGTTTTGGGCCTTGGCAGGAGCCAGGCCCAGGCTGTACACTTACAGTGTAAGTATTATACTTACACTGTAAGTTGGTCAAGGGGAATTCCCTGACCCCAGGGGGGAACATGAACAAGCCAGGAAGGCCGGCGGCGGGAGCCAAGCTGAGCCTGACCCGGGATCTCGTCCTAAGGACGGCCCTGGAAATGCTGGATGAGGAGGGAGCCCAGGCCCTGTCCATGCGCCAGCTGGGCACGAGGCTTGGGGTCGAGGCCATGTCCCTCTACAACCATGTGGCCAGCAAGGACGACATCCTCGACGGGGCCCTCGACCTTGTGGTGGAGGAGATAGCCATCCCCGGGCCCGGGACTCCCTGGCGGGAGGCCATGCGGGAGCGGGCGAGCTCGGCCCTGGAGGCCTTTAGGCGCCATCCCTGGGCCCCGGCCCTGATGGACTCCCGCCTGTCCTCCCATCCGGCCCGGCTGAGGTATTTTGACACTATCCTGGGGATCCTCCTGGGGGCGGGCTTTTCCTTTGAGCAGGCGGGCCGGGCCTTTTCCCTGCTGGATTCCTATGTCTATGGCTTTGGCCAGCAGCGGTCCAACATGGCCCCCCCTGGGGAGGATGATGCCCAGAGCAAGCGGGCCGAGGCCTTCCGGGCCAACATGCCCGTGGAGGCCTATCCCCACCTCGAGCGGATGGCGGCCTGGACCATGGAGGCCGGCTATGACGAGGCGGGGGACTTTGAGTTTGGCCTTAGCCTGATCCTGGACGGCCTCGAGCGGCTCTTAGGGGGCCGGAAGGCCTAGCCCTGGTATTTCTTCCCGATGATCGAGTCCATATCAAGCCTCAGGATGGTCACCCCGCTGTAGGAGGAGTCATCCTTGATGTTCCGCTCAAAGATGGGCCGTGGGTCTTTCTCAAGGTGGCCTAAGAGGACCTGGAGGCCATGCTTTTTCTCCTCGAGCCCGGCCACGACCTGGATGCTTCCCCGGATCACCAGGGTCTCGTAGTCATGGTCGCACTTGGTCTCAAGGTAGCCATTGTCCTTGATCAAGGTCGCGCAGGCCCGGGCGTTCCTGGCTATAAAGTCCAGCTTGTCTCCCTTGTTGGCGCAGTGGAAGTAAAGGCAATTATGCGCTTGGTCAAGGCCGTAGCTCAGGGTGACGATGTAAGGCGTATTGCCGTCGCAGAGGGCGATAGTGACGTGGTTGCCGGCCTTGAGCAGGGCCAGTTTCGCGTCCTCGTCAAGGATCTCGTTTTTCTTCCGCTTGGGGTGGTAGCTGTCCATACCCGATTATAGCATACCGGTTCTCCCGGCGGATCACAAGCTTGAGGCCCGACCAGGTCTCGTCGCTGACCGAGCAGACCTTGATGTCCACGAGGCCTAGGGGGAGGATGAGGCCCTTAAGGAAAGCCCCGGTGCTAGAGCCCCTTGGTCAGGTCGCAGCCTATGACCTTGTAGTCGATGGAATGGGGCGGGCCCTCCCAGCCATGGCGGATCTCCCCGACCACGATGGCGACCCGGCTTTCGTAGGGATTCTTCAGCATCCCCAGGAACTCGATGCCCATGCAGGGTGAAATGGCAAATCGCCCAACGCGTTTTTCCTTGCCCCCGGAGAGCACAAAGACCGAGTAGTCGGTGACTGTGTCGTCCTGATAATAGCCCTCGCCCCGGGCATTGACCCGAATTTCCACCTGATAGGCCCGGCCGTCTATCGTCGCCTTTGCGGGAAGCCACTGATTGTCCCTCGGCACGACAATCCCATATTTGTCGAGCACGGCCTGGTAGCCCTGGCCCGGGCCGAGGATCGAGGTCGGCTTTTCGTCAAACCAGTCATTGACCGTATAGCCGGTCTTGAAGACTAGCTCGTCCGTGACGAGGTTCTGGATGTAGAAGTTCTCAAAGTAGCCCGCGCCGCTTTCCCCCGTCGGCACGGGAAGGAAGTAGGCCAGGTAGCCCTTCCTGGACCAGCCGGCGATCTTGACGGGCCGGTCCTCGATCAGCCCCGAGTACCTGCGAAAGAGCTCGCCGCCATTTTCTTGGGGGAGGGCATAGCCTTTGTAAGGGGCAGGCTGGGCCTGGATCGACGCGGCCAGCACGAGGACCAAGAGGCTTGTCGACACGCCTAGCGGGAGTTTCATACGTCTGACGATCTCCTTTTACTGTCCCTTCCAGGGGAAGGGCGGGCTAGAGGGCCCGCCGCACAACGCTTGTCTTGTCGATCCGGTGGTCGGCAAAGCCATTGCGCTCATACATGGCGTAAGGGCCGTTCCAGGCGCCGTATTCATCCTTGGGCCGCCGGGCAGGATAGGCTTCTATGGTCCTGATCCCGCGCTCCTTGGCGTCCTTGATGATCCGGTCGAGGAGCTTCTGGGCTATGCCCTTGCCCCGGTATTCCTTCTGGACGATAAAGCAGGCGATGGACAGGACGTCTTGGGCTCCGTCCTCTAGGGGCGCAAGCCGGGGGAATTGGGTCTTGGAGTTCGTGTTGACCCAGGCCACCACCTTGCCGTGCTCGTAGGCCAGGTAACCCTTCATGCGGCCGGTCTCGATCAGCCAACGGGCATAGTCCCGGCGCTTCCGGCTGGGGCTCGAGTATTCCGGCGGCCGGGGCCGGAAGAAGGCCGTGCAGTAGCAGCCGTTCCATTCCTCGTGGTCGGCGAAGGCCCGGTGGTCAAAGAAGTCGAACCAGTCCTCCATGAGCTCGCTCCGCAGTTCCTTGATGACCATCGACCAACCTCCCCGACCGGCTCACTCGAAGCCCAGATCGGTCAACAGTATATTCCCCTTTCCTTGGAAGGAAAGCAGGAATTGGCTTATGCCCCCCGAAAGGCCCTGGCCCGGCAGGGCTCCAAGGGGAAGCCTGACCTGGACCCAGTCGCCCTTTAGGGCCGTGGCATAGCTGGAGATGGGGAAGGCCGGATAACCCTTGAGGTTGTTGATGATCAGGGAAAAGCTGGAATAGCTGTCCTGCCTTAGCTTGAAGACGAGGTAGCCGAAACCACTTACACCGGTCTTTTCGCGCAGGTTGAAGGTGACCATGCAATAGGGATCCCCCCCATAGGAGGACTCAGGGGCCTTGGCGGCAAGGCAGGTCCGATAGGTCCTGTCCTTGGCGAAGGCGGGATCGACGACGGTGCCCGAGCCATAGCCATCGATATTGGCGACCAGTTTCCCGGCGCCCGACCGGGAGCTGTACAGGACGAGAGGTGCGGGGGCGGCTTCGGAAAAGCGGGGAGTCTGGCAGCCCGCTAGGGCCAGGACAAGGAAGGCAAGGATGGCGGCGTTTTTTCCCATGGGAAGCTCCTTGTTTTTTTTCTATACTATCCCGGGTCCTTGGGCTTTGGAAGCCCGGCAGAAGTGGTCAATGTCCCCGGGCTTTACGACAAATTCCTTGCTTGATTCCGGGAAGGCCAAGGCGGCTCTAGGGGGAGCTATAGACCAGGCTGCCGTCCACAAAGGTCTTTTCCACGCGCACATCCTTAAGGCATTTTGCGTCAATGCTTAAGGGATTATCCGAGAGGACCAGGAAGTCCGCCAGCATGCCTGGGGCCAGGCAGCCCTTTTCCTTTTCCATGAATTCCGCGTAGGCGCTGCCCGAGGTGTAGCACCTCAGGGCCTCCAGCAAGGTGACGCCCTCGCCGCCCTGCCGGTTTACCGCATAGTGGAGGCCGATGAAGGGGTTGAAGGACTTCTCCCCCGGGGCATCGGAGCCAAAGGACAGGGGGATCCCGGCATCGAGGAGGCTCCGGTAGGGATAGGCCCGCCGCGCCCGGTCCTCTCCCAGGATAGCCTTGTCCTTTTCCGGGTTGTTGAGGGCCGAGGGCTGGGCACAGATGAGGACTCCGTATCTCTTGAGTCGCGGGATATCCTCGGGCGCGATCAGCTGGGCGTGCTCCAGGCGGAGCCGCAGGGCCGGGATGCCAGCGCCGTTTGGGGCTAAGCCTTCCAGGGCATCAAGATATTCCGAGACAGCCCGGTCGCCTATGGCATGAAAGGCGCACTGCTGTCTGCGCCTTATCCTTGGGCTGAGCATCTTGGCGAGCCGCTCTTTTGTCTTTCCGAACCCATGGCAGTCATCGGTCCCGGGGTAGGGCTCCCGGAGCCAGGCGGTGCTTCCGGTAAAAGTCCCATCGATAAAGTACTTGACCGGGCCATTGTGGAACCAGCGTGGGTTGAACTGCTGGAGCTTGAAGAGGTACCGGAAGGCAGCCATCTCGCCATGAGACCAACAAGAAAGGCGGACCTTGAGCTTGCCCTGCTTATAGAGCCTCCGGATGGCTATCATGGAGATAAAGGACCAGGTATTGTCCTGGGCCGACGTGATCCCGTACGCGGAGCATCTCTCCAAGGCTTCAAGGTAGTTGGCCCGGTTGATCTTGGTGCTGAGGAGGCGGCCGATGACCCAGGCATTGAGAAAGGCATTGCCCGGGATATCCTTGAGAATCCCTGTGGGCTCGCCGTTTTCGTCCCTGCAGATAAGCCCATCCGCCGGATCGGGGGTGTTCCGGTCGATCCTCATCTTGCGGAGGGTGAAGGAGTTGACCCAGAGGTTGTGGCCCCCGTACTGGCCGAGGATCACCGGGTTATCGGGAAAGGCCGCGTCGAGGGTCTCCTTTCGCGGATCCTTGCAGGCGGGGTAATCCCAGTCATAGCCAAAGACCACTTCGCGCTTTTGGGGGTGGGAGAAGCGCTCCTTAAGTAGGGCGACTATCTCAGCTTCGGCCTTGTCGAAAAAATGCAGGGCCTCGAGGCTGTCCCCCAGGAAGTTCAGGTGGATGTGGTTGTCGTTAAAGCCAGGAATGACGGTCTTGCCCCCCAGGTCCACCTGGGCGATAGGCCCGAGGCCTTGGCATTCCTCCGGGGAGTCGTAGACGCCCTGGATCAGCTTGTCCTTGACGAGGAGGCAGGAGCCAATCCGGTTCTCGTGGTCCAGGGTGATGACAGTCCCGTTATATAAAAGAGTTGTAGCCATGACTATTTGCCAACCCTTAGCGTCGACCGGTCCTTGTCTATGCCCCTTGGAGGCGCTTGTCTGCCCTGAATCCAGGGGGCCCGCGAACCCTAATCCCTGGAAAAGCTCCTTTAGCTAATCATAAGCCTCTTAAGGCTTGAGGCAAGCCCAAATCATACCCTATCCTGGCCATGGGCCATCCTAGTCGATCACCCCAAGGTGGATATCAGGGAATTCCTCGCCTTCCCAGCATTTCCTGATATAGGGCTTGAGGCCAGCAGGATAAAAGTCGCTCGTCTCGATGGTGGCAAGGTCGATCAATTCGATTCCGATCTGGCCGGTATCCGGACTCGGCCCAGGACCGATCTCGCTCAGATCGACTTTGCATTGGAAGATATACTCCAACTTGTGGTAATACTGGCCATCGGTGATTCCATCCTTGATGCGATAGCTTTCCCGGAGGAAGGCAAATCGGACTATCTCGAGGTGGTCGGCGTTGATCTCCTCCTTGCATTCCCGGCGCAGGGCCTCCAGCAAGGGCTCACCCCATCTTTGGCCCCCGCCGGGCAGGAAGTTAAAGGTCCCGTTGGAGTCGACTTTCCTTAGGGTCAGCAGTCTCCCGTCCTGGACAATCAAAGCCTTGCAGCTGGGCCGGAAGGAATAGCTGTCCATGGGATCCTCCCCCTTCGTTCGATACTTTCCCTTTTGGGGTACTTGGCAATCTTTGGCATTCGGTCAAGCCGCTTTAAGCCATGCCTTCAGGGGAGATCCATCCCAGCCTGGCAAGCAAGGGTTCGTTTCAAATAGAGCGCCTTCGAGCCCTCAAGGAGGCTGGAGAGGTTTTCCAGGCCGGCGTAATACGAGGAGGGAATCCCGGAGAGGCCCCGCCTGGCCCCGCAGAAGCTGCAGCCTATGGCGGCGATAGTGTCGCAATCTCCCTGGGTCTCCAGGCAGAGGCCCAGGCATTTTTCGAAGTCGCCATCGGCCATCAGGTAGCAAAACAAGGCATAGGGAAAGGCCGAGGTCGAAGCCACCACGGATCGATTCACGTTGCCGAGGAGCCGATCCACCGATCGGCAATCAAGCCCGTCTCGGGCCACTTCCAGGACCCTCTCGAGGGATAAAGCCATCTCCTGGCTCGCGCAACTTACGATAAGGCCCTGCAGATAGGCTTCCTTGGGTAGGTCCAGGCCGTCCAAGGCGTCCTTGACGACCTTGCAGGCGAGGGCACAGGAATCGTAGGCTGCCAGGCTATTGTGGTCGATGGAGCAGGCTATCCTTAGGCTATTATCGAGCCTGTCGTCGTGGGCATAGTACAGGGCCAGGGGCGTAATCCGCATGACCGCCCCGTCTCCGGAGCTGCCGGCTCCGTGGTTGAAGGCCTGGTCAACCTTGTCCCGGGCCGTAAGGTAATCCAGCCCCTGCTGCTCGGCTAGGTAATAGACGAGTTGCTCTCCGCCATAGCCCCGGTCGGGCTCAGCGTTGATCGCCTCCAGGAAATGGTCCCCCACAAGCTGGTAGGTCAAGTTGTCATCCACCAGGATGGCCTTGAGCAGGCCAAGGGCTAGGGCCGTGTCGTCCGTATAGGCAAGCTTTCTCTTAAGGATGGCATCGAGGGGGAGGCTTTCGTTGTGCTGCTTGAGCTCCCCGATCGCGTCCCCGAGAGCGAGGCCGACCATGGCCCCAAGATAGCTGTCAAGCATTGGGCTTTGCAGTGAGGTTTTGGGCGATGGCCATAATGTAGGCCGCGAACTCGGGGTCTTTCCCGTTGAGCAACTGAGGGAGCCGGTCGCGGAAGTCCTCCCTTTGGCACCACTCGCTGATATAGTCCTCCCAGCTCGCCCATCTCCGTTTCTGGATGCGGGAGAACCTCGACTTGAATAGCAGTAGATAGGCTCGCTCGAAGAGCGCGATCAGCATCGAGAAGATAATGTGCATCCGCTCTTCCTGGTCGGAGCTCAGGTTCTTGGTGCTCTCCTTGATGCCGAGGTGGAGATCGCTGTGCTCCAGCACCGTGCGCAGGAAATCCTGGTAGTTGTCGGACAGGAGCTCGTAGACCTCGTCTTCCTCGTTGATCCTCTCTTGCCGGCGTTCCCATAGGAAAATGACCACCGCGAGAGGGAAGCCGATGACGGTCACAATATAGCTCAGCAGCTCCCAGGACTTGATATCCATGCTTCCTCCCTAGGCTTGGCCCAGGCTAGGGCGCCGATAGGCGCCACGGTTTGGGGGGCAAGCACGATCTACATTTAGTGTAGATTCCCTTGGGGTAATACGCAACTACCGGCCCGGCCTAGCCGCACTGGAGGATCATCCATACCTCGTCGAAATTGGCTTGCCTCAAGTCCTGCCTCCTTGATAGCCGGGCTGTCCCAGGTGGGATAGGCCTGGGCGAGGGCCTGGGACTCGTCCTCGACATAGATAACCCAAGCCATTGAGGCCAGGCAAAGGAAGCCGGCATAGCACGGCCTTGGCCGCTGGCTATGGTATCATCTTTCGAATCTCTTCAAGGATATTCTCCGATAAAGGCTCGCTATCCGGCTGATTCTGGATCCGGGAGCATCTGACAAGGGTCAGTCTATTTTCTGGGTCATAGGTAATGGCGGATCTATAGTTGCCCGCCGTTCCACCATGGCCGATCCATCCTTTTTCCGATATGAACATCCCAACTCCATACCAAAGCCCCTCATAGGCAGGAGTGACCGGGCTGTTCATCATGGCCAGGGAGGCTTCCGATAGTATCTCCCCATTTTCCAAGGCCCTTACTAGCCTGCCAATCTCCAGGGCAGACCCGTACAAGAGGCTCGCGCCCGGGATGTTCTCAACCTGCCTACAGTAGGCAATCAACTCAGGATAATCGCTGCTCTCCGCGTAGTTATTGCCGTCTGCTATCTGGGCTCCATGCCCGATATCAGCCAGGCTCACGACTTTTCCGAGCTTCGCGGCTTAAAGCTCCCCAGCCGCCATTCCGTAAACCTTTCGCAGGACCGCCCAAAGCAGCACATAGTTCGTTGAGCAATAGGAGAATTCCTTCTTGTACCCGTTCTCGCATTCTCTTTGCTCTATTAGCTCGCATAACTCTTCCAATGTCCGATATTTGCCAAGCAAGGAGTCATCATTGACCACATCATGAATTCCGGTAGTATGGCTGCAAAGATCCCCTATGCTATAATCCAGTCTTGTCGGCAGAAAGTCCCCAATGCTGGCTTTCCATTCCAGCCTTTTTTCCTCGATCGCTAGCAGGGCCAAGATCGCGGCGAGGGTCTTGTCCAGGGATCCGATAAAGAATCGCGTACTTTCATTGCAGGGCTCGGTAGGGTTCCTCTTTCCCACGGCGCCGAAGACCTCGATGCCAGCATGGTCGCAGTAATAGCTTCCCTCGAAGTAGCCCTTCTCATAAAGACCAAGGAATAGGCGATCAAGGCTTTTGGCAAAATCAGGAATAGGCATATACACTCCTAATTATCTTTTTATTTCCCGCGCAATGACGACATCAAGGGAGCAGTAGGCTTGGGAGCCTAGGCTTGGCTCTCCTTGGCCCGCCTAGGCTTTTCCGGGGCCAGGATAATCGCCAGGGAAAGCACCGCGAAGGAGCGAAGAAAAATCATGGCCCCCGAGAGGGAAAGGCTCCCGATCAGCCTCTCGATGTTGTCGTGGTAGGCTAGGGTGATTAGCCCAAAGCAATTGGTGAGGGCAAAGAGGCCGAGGCAGAAGAGCAGGGTTATCGCAGGCTTGCCCTTTTCATGGAGGGAGAAAAAGGAAAAGGCGGCAAAGAGCAGGATTAGAGCATTAAGGAAGTCCGTCAGGACCTCGAGGCCCAGCATGGTCCTGGGGATGGGGGAAGCGAAGTCCTCGGCCCCGGCTCCTATATAAGTCACGTAGACAAAGATCGCCGCGGCGACCAGGAGGAGGGCGCTGGCGGCGACATAGCCCAGGGCTTTAGCCCAGGGGTCAAGCTGTGCGCCGTGGCCCTTGATAAAGGCGCCCAGGGCAAAAAGCACATAGGCCGTTCCCGAGAGCCCATAGAATTGGAGGATCCCGGGGGCGAATCGATTCCCTATTCCCTGAATCATGGCATGCATGGGGGTAGTGCCATTGCCAAGGGCGAAGATCGGGACAAGGACGGGCAAAAAGAGCCCGAGGACAAACAGGGCTATGAGGAGACTGCTCAATAGCCTAGGCATTTTTATTTTCATGGCACGTGGCTCCTTTAGATAGCATCGGTGAGCTGTCCCTTGGGCCTTGGCGCCAGGATAGCTAGGGGTGCTCATCTTCGCTTGAGCTCCTCTATGTGCACGAGGGCGGCCTTCACCGTGATCTCGCCGATATAGCCGCCGCCAAGGAAGGACAGGATAGGCGAATTATTCCTGGAGCTTGCCCGCTTGACCAGGGACGCCATTTTCCGGAAATCCTCATACTCGAAATCGGTGACGTCCTTCCCGCAATCCCGGATATGGGAATCGTGGCCGTCGAAGACCAGGATCAGGTCCGGGGAGAAGGGAAGACTTTCGAGCTCCTTTTCGAGCTGCCCAAGGCAGGTCTCCGCACGGTAGAACCTGCCCTCTAGCTTTAGCTCGTCATAGTAGAAGGCTTCCGTAAAGCATCTGTCCAGCACGGGGATATTGCAGTGCCCTACCTTTTCCCCGTAGGTGGTCGTGCCGAGCTCCGTGGACTTGACCAGGGACATGTAGAGGTCCACCGCGCTGTGAAGGCTCAGGCAATGGACCGTGGGGTCGTGCTCGAAGATCGTCTGGGTACCGTCCCCGTGGTGGATATCCCAGTCAACGATGAGGATCCTCCCATAGCCCAGCCTCTGGGCATAGCGCGCCGCCGCGGCCATGCTGTTCAGGATGCAGTAGCCGTGGCCCTTGTCTGGAAAGGCATGATGGCTGGGCAGGTTAAAGCAATAGGCCCGGTCGAGGATGCCCTTTCGCATCAGGTCAAGGCACGAATAGGCTCCCCCAAGCCCGAACTCATATCCAGGCATCGCATAGTAGAGATTCCTGCACTCCAGACTGAGCAGGGGCCGCTCGCATTCCTCGTCCCTGGAGAGACTGAGCAAGGACTCGAGGTAAGCGCAGGTATGCACGCTCCGGAACTCATCTATGGGAACTGAATTGAGGGGTAGTTCCGAGGACCCTAGCTCGGCCCTAAGACGGGCTCGGATTGAGTCGAAATAGGGCAGGGACTGGCCCATAAACTCAAGCCCTGCCCTGGGCTTGACGGTCGCGCAAGTCTCCGGATGGAAGTAGCTGGCAAAGGAGACGGGAGAGACGGAGTTGGTCGAATAAGCCATTTCAGCCTCTTGCCAGCCTAGAGCTCTTGCCCGGGACGGGGCTATTTCCTCAAATCCGCCAGTCTTCTATTGGCCCGGTCCACAATCTGCTTGTTGCCCGATTTTAGCATGAGCTCGTAATAGCCGATAGCCTTTTCCTTGTCCCCTTTTACTTCATTGATATAGGCCAAATTGGCAATTACTATAAAGTCGTTGCCGTCGAGGGTGTAGGCCCTTAGGAAGGCCTTCTCCGCGTTCTCAAGGTCCCCCAGCCTCGCATAGGCCACGGCGCTGTCATTGCAGGCGATCACGCTCTTAGGATAAAGCCCCAGCAGCCTGGCGCTGACGTCCCGGGCGTAGGCGAGTCTCTTTTCGTCGGCATCGGAAAACCATTCTGATATATAGTCGTGGATGGCCTGGATAAAGCCATCCTCGCCATCCTCAAAGGCCTTACCGTCGCTCCAGAGCCAGGCGCCATGGTTTTCCTTGGCCCGGTCCAGGACCGCGAGGATATAGTCCTTCTGGGCCTCGTAGGCATGGAGCTCCGCGAGGAGCCTCGTCTTGCCAAAACGCATATCCAGGCGATCCGGGCTGAGGACCAGGCCCTCGTTGATGACCGACAGGGCTTTCTGGGAATACTCGGGCAGGTAATAGACCTCGCCATACATATAGCCCAGCTGTTTGCCGGAGCTGCTGTCGGTGATCGCAAAGTACTCGCCCTTTTTTGGGGGATTCTGCCCCCCGACCACCATGTTCTCCTGCCTGGCCAGGTTGACATAGTAGTTAAAGAAGCCAATGAACATCTCAGGGTTTTGGGGCTCCTTCTCTTGCCAGGACTCCAGGTAGGTCTTGAGCTCCTCCATCTTATCGGCGTTGAGCAGCTTGAGATAGCCTGCCTTGTCCTCCCCAAGGGCTAGCCCGGCGAGAAAGAGGAGGAGGAATACGGATAGCCCAAGCCTTTTCATGGAGACTCCTTGAAAGCCTATGGCCCGCCTATGGGAGGCAAGCCAAGGATTAGCCAAGCTAGAATATCGAGCCCCTGGGGTCAGAAGGTTTGGCCTATTCCTTCTTTATGTTCATGGCCTTGATTATTTTCTCGAAATCCGTCGGGCTGATCACTCCGTTGTCGGACATTTTGCGCAATACCAGCGCGGTCTCTTCCTTCATATCCTGGGCATTATGCTTGGCATTTTTCTGGAGGTTGTCCACAAACTCCTTGCCCTTCCGCATAAGCTCCTCGAAGTAGTCTTTCACATCCTCAAGGTTGAAATCCGCTAGGGGCTTGTGGTTTCCGAAGTGCTGATTGAACAACTGACCAATAGCAAAAGTCGTCACTCCGGCTAGGGCAACCTGGGAGCCGATTCCCAGGATGGTGCCGATCCCCGGTATCGCCTTGACGGCGGAAGCCCCGGCCCGCCCTATGGTCGTCCCGATCGTGGATCCCAGCAAGGAGGTGACAATCGATTTTCCGGCCTCATCATCGAAGACAATCTCGTATTTTCGGGCCAATTGCTTAAGCATATCCAACTGGATGGCACTGACCGCAAGAATGTCCAGCACCGGAAGCGGGATGGCTCCCGCCGCCATGCTGAATAAAACATGATCGGTGATGACTTGATCGATTTCCTTCTCTTTGGGTATTACCGTGACTTTTACTTCCTCAGGCCTTTTCATCTCGGTGCTCATGATCCCTCCGTTTGTAATTTGCCCGGATTGCTTCCAGGCAAGGATTCGCTTATCTTCAGGCCGATACGTCAAGCCGGCATTCGTATAATCAGCAAAAGGCCTTGGCATGATTCCTGCAAAGCGATTATAGCGCCAATCACACCAAAACTCTAATTCCTGCTAAGGAGGTGATTCCGTAGGCTTCTATTTTACCATTACCCTAATAAAAAGCGAAATAGTGATTTGGATCGCCATTCCGATCGCCAAGGGAAGGAAACTAGTTCCGCCAGCACTGTTTAGCTTCTCGGTCAGCTGCAATTCCAGGAAGCCCTCGCTTTTATACTTGTTGATGGTCTTTAGCGCTCTTTTCAGGTATGCAACGTTGGCAAAGGAGCCAAATATCGATCTTGCTATGATAAAAGAAAGAATAAATGCCAATGGCTCATATCCGTCAGAATCCAGAAGCCCCAGAATCACCATAAATACTGTACTGCCGATAAAGGCCACCGATAATTCAAAAATATAATACGCAATGGCCAGGCTATAGGATTTTCTATAGAACGCCCAATTGGGTCCAAAAAAAGCCGCCGCAAAATTAAAGCCCGCTTTCGATTTCCCATCAACAAGGGCCTTGCTCCATTTTTTTAGGTAGTATTCCTCATCGTCATGAGAATCGCTTTTATCCTTGCCGGCAACGAAAGCAATTAACTCTCGCTTTTTAAGGCTTTCCGTGCTGATTCCATAAACACTTTGAGGAAAGTCGCACTTCGAGGATGTAGGATTATCCTGGTCGATAGCCTCGCCACAATACGGGCACACGGTATCCTTTTCCATTATCACTCTTCCACATTTTTGGCATTCCATTTTTACCTCCGCTGCGTTAATGCAGGTACGACCAAGGCTTTATAGCATTTGCCTAAGCAACAATGGTAAACTTGTGCGCACTCATTCTCTTCATTTCATATATAGAATACCGAGGAAGCACCTTCGTCTACTTGCTGGCCATGTTGCGCAATGCTAATGGCTATATGGGGTCTGGCCGCTGGATGTGTCATCATGGGCCGGTTCGAATCTTATAAATAATTTCCTGGGAATACGCTTAAAGAACAGCTCTAAGCCCCGTGTGAAAGTCATGCCTTTCCCATCATCCTGTTGATAATAATAGTATCTATCTATTGAATACTTCTGCGTATTTTTAAGCGTCAACTGGCTATCGAAGTTTTCGAAAGGCTTATGGGAAAAGGAAATTCGCATTTTCCCCTTAGCGCTATCTTTGGCTAGAAGATCTATAACGCTTGGCTTGCCTTCTTCGCATGCAATTAGGTCTACAACCATATCCGCAAACGGTTTCTCATCTATGACCCAGAATTCGTTCTGTTTGTAAGTAAAGGTCTTTATAATTGCAATACTGCATATATCTTTCGAGTATTTCCCTAGATTCTTGTGATAGAACGGATAGGTGTCGACGATATTTAGTAAAAATCGCAGATCGTTTTCAGCAATAATATCGATGAATTGCTTTCTAAGTATCCGGGGAAAATTCCTTGGCACAATGCCAAACCACTCGCCACCAAATCCGTACTCACAATCCCAGGCAAATTGAAACCTAAGCATTCTTCTATTAAGCTTTAACTTCCTTTTCAGCATCCTCTTTGTAGGGAAATCTATTTTGTGGTAAATGGAGAAGATCCGCTTCTCATAATAGATTATATACATGGTCGTTATCTTCTGAAGATTGTCTCTTTTTAATGAGACATGTATGTTATCGCTATTCAGTTCATTATAAATACGATTATCCTCTGCAAATCTGCCTTCCAGTATATCGTCAATAGTCTCGCCGGATTCATTCACATCCTCAAGAATGGCAAATTCCTCTTCGTTGGGCATTCCGGCTTCCTTTTCATCCATGACTTACCTCTGGCCCCATAGTGTTTGCATTCTTAGTCTGTCAGTGTCGCTACAGGGAACAATAAAAACTCGATTCCATCTGCGAGCGCTCGAACTATACCTCAAGGAAGTTCTTTGCCTTTCGCTCTCCATAAGAGGTCATCGATGGCTTGTTCGAACCTTTGCACTTGGCAGTTGAATCTACATTAACGTCTTTCTGATACCACTTCATTTAATTCATCTTCGAAGTCAAAGGTTATTAATAAAGCATCAGAAACGTATCGAAATAGAAATATAGAAGCCTTTACTACCAATTGTGATGCTTCGTCACTAATGAGTCGATGATACCGTTTAGGCACATAAATAAAATTAAGTTCTTGTAGAGTACTTTTGTTTTTTATCATGTTGATGTTCTTCGCAAATTCGTCTGAAAAGTAGTCAGCGATTTTATCCCTAAGCCAAACAATAAAATTAGCTAACTCTTTCTTATCCTCATTGTCGGTATTAAATAGAGCATCATAATTAATACTATTAAGATTGCAATAATCTTGTTCAATTTTAAGTATCCATTTATCTACTGTAGTAATAGACAATGTCCTGCAAGCATCACTCATGAATTTGCGAAAATACATGTGTAGCATAAAATCTCCTTTACTAGTATGGAAAGGAAAATTATGATAGTGACGAGGAGCGTCCTGCCAACATACGCTGTAGCCTGCAATCTGCTCTGGCCTGTTTTTTGCGCAAATATCGCAGCAGAAACCATGACAGGGCAGATCGACAGGTTTGAGCGATTATGAGCTATAGCTTCTCTTTTAATCTTTTCACTTCATTCTCAATATAGTCATTATTATTAATGATCTCTGCTTTTATGAATTTCTTGCTTCCAATATCCGAAGTTAAAAAAAAGATTCCGAGGAATCCATAAGATATGTTGACGAGAACCGAAGCAAGTGGGATTCCAATTACTGTCAGCATTAGGTATCCGCTAAATTTCATAATCTTTCTATAAGGTTCAATATTTGGTTCGTATGCACTGACTCTTTTAAGATCCTTCGCAATTTTAACGATTGACAATGCTCCCATTAAGTATGCGACAATAACCAAGCATACCAACTCCACAAATGATGAAGAAGTCAATGCTTCCAATCCGAATTGCTTAAGATTTATGCTGCTTAAGTTCGCATATACAATTATTATAGCAATACCGTTTGAAAATATATACAATATTACATTGTTTACTATCTTTGAGTTTGGATAATCTTTCCTAACAAAATATGCAAGAAAAGCTAGCGGTATTATCTCGATTATAAAGCCAATCAGATCATATTTAGTTACAATCAGGCTATTATCTTCATTCCCGCTTTTAATAGTCGCTATCAAAGTACTGGCTTCGGAATAGACAAGAATGCCGCACAATGTTATGCAAAGTATGCCTAGGATCATCTTTACCGCTTTCAATTACCAACTCCTTTCTCGTAACAATTAATTCTTCGAACTTATGCTTTGTGAGCGAAGCGAGACAAGCTAATATAAACTTCACTTGCAACCCGAATCAGGCGCGCAATTTGCTTTAAGAATCAAACTAGCAGATTGCATGTCAGGCCGGATTGTCATGGCGAAAGCGATAGTTAGATAGCACATTATATTTCTATCTATTTAGAAAGTTTGCAATTATTTCGTGGGTACTCTCCGAATACTTTCCGAATTTCGGCATTGAAGGATGAAAAACTTTTAATAGTTTTATTGGCTGATCATTAAGCATAATGCCACATTCAGCAAAGCCTTCTTTATGATTAATTTCATTCGTAAAGTTTATAACATTTGATGAGCTTTTAATGTGATTGTAAACTTGCTTGCCCCAACATATGCAATGCGTAATTCCTAGGATTCTAAATATTGCTTCATTAATTGGTATCGACTCCTCGATTTGCTCCTTGGAAGCATTAATCATTTGAGAATTGCTCTTTACTATATCTTGAATATAATTTACATAAGAAATTGAATTTACGAAGGCATTAACCTTTTCGATTATTTCGTTGTCAGAATCTTCGTCATAGTTTTCTTTCAATCCAACAGCGCCTTTTATGAATGATCGAAAGCTCTCAGTCCAAAATCCTTTTTCATATGTATACTCTTCTATTCCGATCGCCCAATAGTCTTTTGGAGACCACTTTATTTTCATTTCGTCGTATCTTTTTTCATCAATAGGAATATTATGCGCAAGCACCATAATTTTCATATCGGAGATATCATATTGAGGCCCAACATACGGATACCATTTTAAATTTTCGACTGCATCGAATTGCGAATCATAAGTAACATTTCTTTCGAACATCTTTTACCTCTTTAGTCGCGTATTTTCCATTGCTAGTCCATCTAACATACGCTTAACCTGCAATGGCGAATTGGCGCGCAATCTGCTTCAGGAACACTAGCAGATTGCGTGACAAACGCCATTGACAGGTTGAAGCGATTGTTAGATTTCTTCTATTTATTACTATATATTACTATATATTACTATTTATTACATGTTTCCTTTGTGTTCGCGGATACGAAAGCTGTTCCATCCATGACATAAATACTTTGGCCTTTCATATTGTTGTGTTTAATACAAAGAGGAATAATATACCATTTTGAGCTGCTTGAATTTTCTTTCTGTACATGTGCGCCTACTTCTGCGCTAGCTTGGCAACTAACTTCTGCACAAAGTCCAGCTTTTTTACCGCTGAAAATTTCCCAGTGCTTAAGCCAACTTCCACATTTACAAGTGTTATCACTTGTACCATTGATGTTGTGCACCTGAATAGCCATGTTTACCTCCTGAAAAATGTTATACCAACTTATGTTGGCATTTTTAACTACTTTTTGGCCACTTGTTATAACCTATCTCTTTTCTATTTGATCCATAACTATTAATATATTCTATTTCTTTCATATTTACTTCATGATCAGTAGAATTTTGGCTTTCCCATCTTATCTCTTTTCTTATGGTAAAGTCTTTTTTTTCTTCATCAGTAAAATCTTGTTCTATATATTGGGAATCAGCACTTCCAAAGTAGTTTAATGTGTTTGTTAAGTCTTTCCCTATGTATATTTTGCCATTTGGATAAGTAATTTTATAAATAACTTTGGTTTTGTTCACTCTTTTTTTCCTTTCTGCGCGAAGCGTCAATCTAACATTATTTAGGCCGCGGCATGCCAGTGCTTTGGGTTAGAAAAAAAAAGGCTTTCGCTCGTGGCTACGGCTTTTATATTGTTCATAACTATACGAGAAGATATTGCTATTTGAGGGTGCGTAATTCTTATCGAATATTTTTCCGAAATATTTCTGGTTTTCATTATCCAGCCTGTAGTTATTAAAAAAAATATAAATGTTTGTATATCATTACCCGGTCCATCTAAGCTGTCAAGTAATTATGCTATAAGCCTTTTTTTTAGCGCTGCCTCCAAGACGCTTCTATCCTCAGCTTTTTTCCTAAGCCCCCCTAGGTCTTAAGCGCCGGGCCGCTAGGCCCCAGCGCGCCACCGACTCCCCTGCCGCAACCGCCCCTAAGCCTTGCTCCCACTGCGCCAGCCCTCCAACCCGGCTCGAGCCACCCTGCAAGAGCATCCGCTTACTTGGCGGTACTCCCTCTCCGGTGTGGGGGTAGCGTAGGCGACCGCAGGCGCGCTCAACTTCCGATCGCGCCGAGGACGCCGTAGCGAGGGGGAGGAGCGTAGCCGGCCTTTTCATCGCTTGCCTAACGCCCTTCCCTCGCGCACAACTTGAGGGGAGGCGCCCCTCACCCCAGCGACTTCCCTCGTGGGCATAAACCCCGTCTGGGCCATTGATGAGGAAGCCTCGCGGCGGGTGGGGCGGGGAAGGGCGGGGGGCCCGGAGCGCAGCGGAGGGACACCCCCGTCCTTCCCCGCCCCAGGCCCCGCCAGGTTTCGTTATAAAAAGGCCCATACCGGGGTGCGCCCGCGAGGGAGGGATTGCCAGCGTGGAGAGTCCTCCCCCCTTGCTTGATGGAGGGAGGGGATTCCTGTACAGTGGGACCGTGGGTATACGAATTCTCTATGTCGCCGAGATTGTGGGCAAGGCCGGGGTCTTTACGGTCAAGAAGACCCTCCAGGACGCCAAGCGCGACCTGGGGGTGGACTTTGTCATAGGCAACGCCGACTCGGCGACCGGGGGCGCGGGCCTTGGGAGGCAGCACGCGGTCTACCTGCGCAAGCTGGGCCTCGAGGTGATAACCCTAGGGGACTGCTGCTACTACAAGCGGGACATCGTCGAGGCCCTGGGCAAGACGCCCTATCTGCTGCGGCCCGCGAACTATCCCTACGGCAATCCCGGCCGGGGCTACCGGGTCTTCAGCTGTCCCAAAGGCAAGGTCGCCGTGGTCCAGCTCCTGGGCCAGGCGGGCTTCCCCCGGGTCCACCTGGCCAATCCCTTCCAGGCCATCCTCGACCTCTCGAGGAAGCTCAAGGAGGAGACCCCGGTGATCATCCTCGACTTCCACGCCGCGACGACGGCGGAGAAGGAGGCCATGGCGAGGCACGTGGACGGCCTCGTCTCCGCGATGATCGGCTCCCACGGGAAGACCCAGACCGCGGACGCCCGGATCCTCCCTGGCGGGACGGCGGCGATAACCGACGCGGGCAGGACCGGCTCAGGCATGTCCGTAGGCGGCTTTGACCCGGAGACGCGGATCCACGAATACATGTCGGGCATCCCGGCCTGGGCCAAGGACGGGAAGGCGGGCCTGGAGCTCCAGGGCTGCCTCCTCGAGATCGGCGAGGACGGCAAGGCGATGTCCATGAAAAGCGTACGCATCCCGTGCGCGGAGGTGCTCAATGACGGAACGGGGGATGGTGACGGAGATCCGGGACAGGCTGGTGACAGTCCAGCTTGAGGAGACCGAGGGCTGCGCCGGCTGCCACAACGATAGCTGCAAGACCAAGCGCCAGGCGATCCAGGCCTGGAACCGCGACAGGCTAGGCCTTTCCGAGGGCGATGAGGTCGAGGTCGAGGTCTCGGGCGCGGCCCAGCTTGAGGGCGCCCTTTGGGTCCTCGGCCTGCCCCTGGCCACCTTTGTCCTGGGCTATTTTGCGGTGCGGGCCTTTGCCGCCGGGGCAAGCGAGTTGCCGGCGGCCCTGGGGGGCCTGGTTGGACTGGCCCTGGGCATGGCCATCGGGGTGAGGGCGCAAAAGCGCAAGAAGGTCGATACCCTGCCCCGGGTGCTCCGGACTGTCGAGGTCGCCTCCGACGAGGCCTCGGCCGGAGGCCAGGCCGGCCCTGGCGCCGCCGGCCAGGAGCCCGAGGGGACTTCCTTCGAGAACTACCAGGGCTAGGGCCTCCGCCTAGTGGCCCACAAGGACTGGACGTATGGCCAAGACCGAGACCGCCCCTGCCCCAGGCCAGGTAAAGCTTTGCTCCTCTAGGCGGGGGCCGCCCCTGCGGGATCCTTCGGGTTCCCGGCTAAGGGCCGGACCGGAGTCCCTCGTGGCCCTGGAGTCCATCGAGCTTGGGGGCGTGACCCAGTGGCTCTCCCTGCGGGGGAGGGACCGGAAGGCGCCTATCCTCCTCTGCCTCCACGGCGGCCCGGGCTCCCCGGAGACTCCCCTCGTGCGCAAGCATGCGGCGGGCCTCCTCGAGGAGAGCTTCCTTGTGGTGGCCTGGGAGCAGCGGGGGGCGGGCAAGTCCTACCACGCCGGGGACGGCCAGGCCCTGAGCCTCGACCTGATGCTCTCCGACCTCCTCGCCCTGGTGGACTGGCTCAGGGCCCGCTTTGCCAAGGAAAAGATCTTTATCCTGGGCCACTCCTGGGGTTCCCTCCTGGGGATCCTCTTTGCCCAGGCCCACCCCGAGAAGGTGGCGGCCTTTGCCAGCGTGGGCCAGTTTGTGGCCGGCCCGGACAACGAAAAAGAGTCCTATCGCTGGACCCTGGAGCAGGCCAGGGCCCGCAAGGTCCAAAAGGCGATCAAAGAGCTCTCGGGCCTTGCCTGGTATGGGGAGGACCCCCTGGGCGGGGACTGGAAGAGGGCCATCAAGGTCGAGCGGCGCTGGCTCTACAAGATGGGCGGCGGCATAGGCCATGACCGCCTTTCGATGCTCCGCTTTGCCTGGACCATCATCTCCGGTCCCGAGTACACCTTCTCAGATAGGCTCTCCTACCTCAAGGGCTCGGAGCGCTCCCTGGCCCAGCTCTGGCCCGAGGTTATGGGCATTGACCTGCGCAAGTCCCTGCCCCGCCTCGAGGTCCCGGCCTTCTTTTTCCTGGGGCGCTGGGACTGGACGACTCCTTCCAGCCTGGCCTCGGATTACCTCCGGGCCCTGGAGGCACCCAAGAAGGATGAAGTCTGGTTTGAGGCCTCGGCCCATTCCCCCTGCTACGAAGAGCCCGGCAAGTTCGGGGCCGAGCTGGTGCGGCTGTTTTTGGGCCGCTCCTAGGCCGAGGCTACGGAGGCAGGGATGAGGCTGGGCCAGGTGGCGGCTATCGTGGAGCTGCGGACCAAGGTGGTATCCCTCTCCACGTTTGTGCTGGCCCTCCTCTATGCCCTCTGGGCCGGCCCCGGCCCAGGCGGCCGGGCGGGGGACCTGGTCCTCTGCCTCCTTGCGACGCTTTTCGTCGACCTGGGCACCACGGCTTTCAACTCCTTCTTTGACTGGTACCGCGGCGGAGACAGGCCCGAGTCCAACCTTGAGACTGACAAGGTCCTTGTCCACGAGAAGGCCCCGGCCCTGCCGGCCCTCCTCCTGGGCCTGGGCCTCTACGCCCTGGCCGCCGTCCTGGGCCTCGTCCTGGCCGTCCACCAGGGCTTCTGGATAGTCCTGGCGGGGGGCCTCTCCCTGGTCATGGGCTTTCTCTACTCCGCAGGTCCCTGGCCCCTCTCCCACAGCCCCTTTGGGGAACTTGTGGCCGGGGGCTTTCTGGGCTCGGTCCTCTTTCTCATCGTGGTGGGGGTGGCGGGAGCGAGCTGGGACGCCTGGGCCGTCCTGGCCTCCCTGCCCGGGGCATGCATGATAGCGGGCATCCTGGCGGTCAACAACGCCTGCGACCGGGAGGCCGACCGGTCCGCCGGGCGCAAGACCCTTGCGGTTCTCCTCGGGTCAGGCCCTGGACGGGCCTATGCCTATTTCTGGCTGGCCTCGGGCTTCCTGGGGGCCGGGGCCCTGGCGCTGGCCCAGAGGCTGCCCTGGACCTGCGCCTTGGTCCTCGGCCTCGCCTTCCTCCTGGGCCTACGAGAGGTCCTGGGCATGGCCCGGCGCGGCTTTTCCGCGGCCAGCAAGTCCGCCAACATGGGGGCCGTGGTGAGGATACTTCTCAGCTGGAGCCTGGGCATGGCGGGCGGCCTAGGGGCGGCCCTGGCTTTGGGGCTCTAGGCCGGCGGCCCTGAGGGCTCTTAGCGGAGGCGAAGGCCGAGGACAAGGCCCAGGCCCGCCTCACTTGGCTTTCCAAGGGATGAGGAGCTTTTCCGCGAGCTCGGCGGCCTTGGCCTGGCCTAGGAGGTCGGCCACGATAGCCAGGGAAAACTCCCCCGCGGTACCCGCGGCCCGGGAGGTGAGGATCCGTCCGTCCTGGACGACCCGCTCGGGGCTAAAGCGGCCCTCGGCCACCCGGGCCTCGTAGCCCGGGAAGCAGGTGAAGGCCCGGCCCGCGAGGAGGCCTCCGGCCCGGCCCAGCTCCTTCCCGCAGGCCTCGGCGAGGACGAGGGCCGGGGCGGCGCAGATGGCCGCCAGGAGGCGGCCGGCCTCGGCCTGGGCGAGGATCAGGACCATCAGGTCGGCGCTCTCCGCCAGGGCCTCGGCCCCGGGGCCGCCCGGGAGGACGAGGACATCGAAGGCCGCCTCGGGGTCGATCTCCGCGAGCTCGATGTCGGCTATCACCTCGATCCCGTGGGAGCCCACGACGGCCCTGTCCCCTACGCTGGCGGTGACCACCTCAATGCCGGCCCGGGAGAGGTAGTCCACGGGGGTCAGGGCCTCTACTTCCTCAAAGCCCGGGGCGAGGACGACTAGGGCTGTCTTCATGGCTGTGCCTCCACACCCAAACTCTAGGCCTTTGGGAGGCGCGCTTCAAGGCCGGGGCCTAGCGGACCTTGGGGTCCGTGGGCGGGGGGAGGGGATCCCGGCGCACGCCGCCGACCTCGCCGTCGATGCTGTAGCCCAGGGCTTCCCAGGTGCCCCGGTAGCCGGGGTCGTCGGTCAGGCGGATCCGGGTGAGCCACTTGATCCACTTATAGCCGTAGCGGGACTCCGCCACGAGGCGCAGGGGGAAGCCCCGGGCGGGCGGCAGCTCGATCCCGTTGATCCTTGCCCCCAGGATGAGGTGGAGGTCCCGGACCAGGGTGAGGGGGAGGCTCGTGGAATAGCCGTCCGCGGCCTCGAAGACGACGGTCGTGGCCCCGGGGAGGGGGCCGGCGGTTTCGAGGAGCTCGTCCAGGGCGGGGCCCGACCAGAGGGAGGTCTCGGCCCAGCCCTCGACGCAGTGGAGGGTCACGAGCTTCTGGGCCTGGGGCAGGGCCAGGACTTCCGGGTAGGCCAGGCCGAGGGGCCGGGCCACGAGGCCCGTGACCTCGAGGCGCCAGCCGCCTACATCGACCACCTTGGTGCCGTCTATCCCGAGGTCGGGATAGGCCGAGGCCGGGGCGAGGCGGGTCCCCTGGTAGTCCCGGATCTCCGAAGGCGCGTAGACCCGGGGCTTGCCCAGCTCGTAGCCGTCGGCCGCGGCGGCGTTGTTGGCGGCCTCGCTGGCCGCCGAGGCCGCGTCGACCGGTGCGGCGGCCTTGGGAAGGCCGGCGCAGGCGCCGAGGGCCAGGACGAGGCCCAGTCCCAGTCCGAGGGCCGCGATCCTAGTGGCGCCCAACGCGCTTGCTCTCATGCTCCGCCCCCCTGGCCGGTCGGGGGCTTGCGGCGCACGAGGAGTTCCCGCTCCGGGGGCTCCTCGTCCAGGGCCTTGCGGCGGAGGCTGGCCTCGTAGAGCCGCTCCTGGGAGGACCAGGGCTCTTCTCCCTCGGCGCCCTCGACCCGCTTCCACCTCCCCGAGGGGGAGAGGCGGTGGGCCTTGAGGTTGTCCCTGAAGTAGGCGCCGAGGATGTCCTTGACCCTGGCCCGGAGAGAGTCGTCCAGGACGGGGAACATGAGCTCGATCCGGCGCTCAAGGTTGCGGGGCATCCAGTCGGCGCTCGAGAGGTAGACCTCCTCGGTGCCGCCATTGCCAAAGTAGGCGATCCGGGCATGCTCGAGGTAGCGGCCCACGACGGAGACCACGGTGATGTTGTCCGAGAGGCCCTTGACGCCCGGGACAAGCATGCACACGCCGCGGATGTTGAGGAGGACCCGGGTCCCGGCGCAGGAGGCCCGGTAGAGGGCGGCGATCACGTCCACGTCGGCCAGGGAATTCATCTTGGCCATGATGAGGCCCGGGGCCTCGGGGCTGGAGCGCTGGGCCTCGCGGTCGATCATGGAGATGATCCGGGCCTTGAGGTCAAAGGGGGCTATGGCGAGGAAGCGCAGCTCCTGGACGGTGGAGTAGCCCGTGACCATGTTGAAGAAGGCCGAGGCCTCCCGGCAGAGGTCCTCGTTGGCCGTGAAGATGGACAGGTCGCCGTAAAGCCGGGCGGTCTTGTCGTTGTAGTTGCCCGTGGACAGGTGGAGGTAGCGCCGGACGCCCCCCCCCTCCTCCCGGCGCACCACGAGGGCGGCCTTGGCGTGGACCTTGAGCCTGGCCACGCCGTAGATCACGATGGCCCCGGCCTGCTCGAGGCGGCTCGCCCAGGCTATGTTGCGCTCCTCGTCAAAGCGGGCCTTGATCTCCACGAGGACGGCCACCTGCTTGCCCGAGCGGGCCGCCCGGGTGAGGGCCCGGACGATGGGGGAGTTCCCCGAGGTGCGGTAGAGGGTCATCTTGATCGCGAGGACGGCGGGGTCGGAGGCGGCGTCCTCGAGGAAGCGGACCACGGGGTCGAAGGACTCGTAGGGCACGTGGAGGAGCCTGTCATGGGCCTTGATCTCGTCCCAGAAGCTCGAGCCCTCGGGCACCTCCAGGGCCTTGACCGCGGGCCAGGGGCTGAAGCGCAGGGACTCGAGTCCCGGGTCGGCCGCGGGCCCCTCGCTGCCCGCGAGCTCCATGAAGGACTTGAGGTCCAGGGGCCCCGAGAGGGTATAGAGATCGGCGGGCTCGAGGCCCAGGGCGAGGCGCAGGCGCTCGGCCAGGACCTCCGAGTCCGAGGATACGGTGAGGCGGACGGGCCAGGAGTTCTGGCGGTCCACCAGGACCTCCTCCATGGCGGCCACAAAGTCGTCGTCCCTCTCCTCGTCCACGCCTATGTCGGCGTCCCGGGTGACCTTGAAGAGGATGGACTCCTTGACCTCGTAGCCCGGGAAGAGGCGGGAGCCAAAGGTCTTGACGAGGTCGTCCAGGATGGCGAAGCGCTGGCCCGGGCCGTCCGCGGGGAGGCGGATAAAGCGGTCCAGGTTGGGCGGCACCTGGACCAGGGCAAGCCCGTCGCCCTCGCCCGGGGCGGCGCCGGCCTCCGGGCGGACCCGGAAGGCGGCATGGATGCGCAGGTTGCCCGCGGCCCGGATCACCGAGTCGTCCTCGGCCCTAAGGGGGGTGAGGAGGGGCGCGAGGTGGTCGTTGAACCAGGCCTCGAGCCAGCGCTTCTCGCTGCCCTTCCAGCCCGAGGGCCGGACGACGGCGAGGCCCTTGAGGGCCAGGGAGGGCAGGATATCCCGTAGGAGGCAGTCGTACTGCCTGCCCAGGAGCTCCCGGGCCCGCTTGGAGATGGCCTCCAGGACCTCCGTGGGCAGGAGTCCCGCGGAGTCCCGCTCGGCCACGCCTTCCCGCTTCAGGGCCTTGAGGCTCGCGACCCTGACCATGAAGAACTCGTCGAAGTTCGAGGAGACTATGGCCAGGAATTTCAGCCGCTCCAGGAGGGGGTTCCCCGGGTCGACCCCTTCCTCGAGGACCCGGGCGTTGAACTCGAGCCAGGAGAGCTCACGGTTAAAATAGTATTCCGACGACATGGCAACCTCGCTGTGGGCGGCTAGGAAAGGATTGGCTTGAGGCCAAAGACGTCCTCGAAGATGTCGCCCTTCTCCGCCAGGGAGAGGCGCTCGAGGGAGAGGTCGGCCGAGGAGCCCCGGTCATTGGTCTCGGCCCGGATGATGAGGCGGTCCTCCCGGCGCTCGAAGCCGGCTTCCCCGACCCGCTGGTCATGGCCCCGGTCCAGGGCGTCAGCGACCCGCAGGATCGCGGCGAGCTTGAGGACGACGATGCGGTCCTCCCGGGCCAGGGCCACATAGTTCACATGGGAGTTCGAGGGGCCCTGCTTGCGGTGGTAGCGCGCGACGTTGGCCACGATGGTCAGCTCGGACCGGGAGAGGCCAAAGATCTCGGAGTTGAGGATGAGGTATTCCGAGTGCTTGTGGTGGCCGCTCGTCCTGATGTAGGAGCCCAGGTCGTGGAGGAGGGCCGCGACCTCGAGGAGGAGGCCCTCCCGGGGCCCCAGGCCATGCTCCCGGGCCAGGGCGGCGAAGAGGGCCTGGGAGAGGCGGGCCACCTGGGTGGCATGGGCCTCGTCGTAGCGGAACTTGCGCCCCAGGGAGGCCGTGGAGGCCAGGATCTGGCGCCGCATCTCCGCCTCGTGCTCGGGGTCGGGGCCGGAGACGGCCGTGAGGAGGAGGCCCTCCCGGATGGACACGTTGGGCACCACCACCTTGTCCGCCCCCGTGCGCTCCAGGAAGAGGCGCTCGATCGTGAGGCCGGTGCCCAGGGACTCGGCGTCCGACCAGGGCACCCGGTAGCGGGCCACGCACTCCTCCGCGGAGAGGGCCGAGGCCTCGTCGGCGAAGCGCACGAACTCCGCCCGGTCGATGATCGTGTAGTCCTCGGCCGTGGTCCCGCTGATCCGGGAGGCCGCGAGGCGGGCGTCCGAGCCGACGAGGATAAAGGCCTTGACCCCGTCCAGGGGGAGCTCGCCCTCGAGGAGGTCGCAGGCGGTGCGCACATTGTCCTCGAGGTACTGGGTGAGGAATTCCGGGGCCGAGCCCGAGCCGCGGATCAGCTCGTCCACCCTTACCGTGCCGATGCGCAGCGAGTGGGCCGCGGCCATCCGGCCCCGGCGGAGGAGCATGATCTCCGTGGACCCGCCCCCGACCTCGAGGATCATGGCGTTGGTCCGGGAGAGGAGCTTGCGCTCGTCCTGGAGGGCCTTCTGGACCGCCAGGTACATGAGGTGGTTTTCCTCGATGTCCTCGATCACGGAGACCCTGAAGCCCGTCTGGAGGGCCACCCGGTCGATGAAGGTGTCCCGGTTCTCCGCCTCCCGGAGGGCGCTCGTGGCTATGACCCGGGCCACATGGGGCTCGATCCCATAGCCGGCGAGGAGCTCCTTGAAGGAGGCGAGGACGGCTATGCTCTCCCGCATGGCCTCCCGGCTCACCGAGCCCGAGGTAAAGACGTCCCGGCCTATCCGGGAGGGCTTGCCGGCCCGGTCGAGGCTCCGGTAGTCCCCCTTGCCGTCCTGCTGGGCCACGACGAGGCGGATGCCCGTGGAGCCTATCTCGATCACGGCGACGGGGGCCGTGGTGGCTGGATCGCTCATCGCGCCGATTTCTCCTTGGCGCCGGCCGGGCGCCGGGCCTCGAGGTCGCGCCGGGCGGCTATGGCGGCCCCGGTGGGCACGGCCAGGTCCCCGAGCTCGGACTGGACGATCCTGACCGTGGCCGCGAGGCCGGTCATGAGCCTGTCCTCCATCGAGGCCCGGGCGGCCTTGAGGAGGCGCTTGCCAAAGCGGGCGGTGACGCCCCCGCCGACCACGACGGCCTCGGGGTTGAGGAGGTTGACGATGTTGGCCAGTCCCACCCCGAGCCAGAAGCCTGCCCGGTCCACCACCCCGCCCACGGCCTCGTCCCCTCCCTCCAGGGCCTCCTCGAAGGCCGAGGAGCGGTATTTGCGAAAGTCCGTGCCCGCGGCGTCCAGCATGGCCGGGGCCTTGCCCGAGGCCGCCAGGGCCAGGGCGTCCTTGGCCATCGCCGTCCTGGAGGCCAGGGCCTCGAGGCAGCCGTAGTTGCCGCAGCCGCAGACCGGCCCACCCTCCATGAGGATCATGTGGCCCACCTCGCCGGCCGAGCCCGTGGAGCCTCGGTAGAGCTCCCCGTTGATCACGATGCCGCCGCCTATCCCTGTGCCTATGAAGACCCCCACGGCGTTGCGGCAGCCCCGGAGGGCCCCCCCCACGAGCTCCCCGAGGACCCCGGCCTGGACGTCGTTCTCAAGGACAACGGGCATGCCCAGGGCCGCGGACAGCTCCTGGGCCAGGGGATAGTTCTCTAAGCCCAGGTTGGGGGTGTAGCGGACGAGGCCCTTGGCCCGGTCGAGGGGGCCAGGGATGGCTATCCCGAGGCCGGCGCAAGGCTTGCCTGCCGACGCGAGGGCTGACTTGGCCGCCTCGGCTATGGCGGCGACGATATCCTTGGCCTTGGCCGTCCGGGGGGTCTTTCCCTTGACCTGGCTGAGGACTTCGCCGACCCCCTCCTTGCCCGGATCCATGGCCAGGGCGGCGGCCACAATCTTGGTCGCGCCCAGGTCGACACCGATAAAGACGGGGGAATCAGAAGCCATGGGACCCTCCTTGAGGCATATCCTGAAGAGTATAGTACATATTCGGCCTCGCTTGCCCAAGAGAGTCGCCGAGGTGTAGACTTTAGCCCTATGACCCATCGGCGGATCCATCTCCGGCGAGGCCTCCTTGCCGCCCTCCTCCTCCTTGCCCTGGCCAGCCTGGGCCTGACTTCCTGCTCCCGGCGCCTGGGCTGGGGCCTTGTGCTCTGGTCGGCCCCCGAGGGGCCCATAGCCGCCGGCGCCGTCGTCCCGGTCTATATCCGCTCCAACATCAACAAGGTCTTTGTCGTGGGCACTCCGGACGGGAGCAAGAAGATCGAGTTGCCCTTCTGGCAGGTCGAGCTCCAGGCCTCCAAGGCCAAGGCCCGGCGGGCAGCCTCGGCCTTTGCCCCCTATGCCGGCCTCTACCTCGTGGCCACCCGGGATGGCCTCCCGGTCCGGGAAGCCCCGGCCAACACCGCCAACAGGGTCTACCGCCTCCGGGAAGGCCAGTCGGTCAAGATCCTCGAGCAGGTCAAGGGCGAGGAAGTCCGCACCGGGGACATGGTCCTCCAGGGGGACTGGTACTATGTCCTGGCCGACGACGGCACCCGGGGCTATGCTTTCTCCAACACTCTCAGGCTCTACGATGAGACCAAGGAGGGCTTTGGGGGCAGCCATGTGGTCCAGACCAAGGCCCCTTCCCTCAAGATCGACGCCCTCTTTTCCCGCTCCTGGCGGCCCGAGTACTTCCAGGTGATGATGGACGAGGGGCGGATCGACCTGGACCTCTTCTCCCCCCGCCTGGGCATCTTTGCGGACGCGGTCCACCGCCAGATCCGGATCGAGCTGCCCTCGGTCTCCCAGGTCTTCCAGTACAATTCCATAGCCGAGGACTCCGGCGCCTTTATCTTCGAGGGCAGTCCCCTGAGGGTGCGCTTCGAGCCCGATGGCCGGCTCCTCGCGGACTGGTCAGGGATATCCAAGGCCGCCCCGGCGGGCTCCCCGGCCCCCAAGGCCGCGACCCCCGCCTCGGGCCAGGCTGCGGAGTCCCAGGACCTCTCGGCGGTCACCGCCTCGGCCTATTTTGTCGTCCTGGACTCGGATCTCCGGGACGCCATCCGCACGGAGGAGCTCCGGCGCCAGCGCCTCCTCGAGGCCTTCCTCGTCCGGGGCTCGGAGTGGATCCTAAGCCCCGAGGCCGGCTCAAGCCTCGATGCCGAGGCCGGAAGCCCCCAGGCCCCAGCTCCCGTGGCCAGCCTTGACGCCATCCTGGCCAACCCCGTGCCCTCGGCCCCCGCCGTGGCTCCCGCCGCGGCGGAAGCCACGGCGCCTGCCGCTGCCCCGGCGCCGGCGGCCAGAAAGGCGCCCCTGCGCCTCGCCCTCTCTTCCCTTGGGCGCTTTACCCTGACCAACCAGGCCGAGGCCCCCGCGGGCTACCTGCCCCAGGGACTTTCGGCCACCGGCCCGGCCCAGGGAGAGCTGGCCTTCCGCCTCTACCTGGGACGGAACGCCCAGACCTCCTGGCAGGGCAGCTTTTCCCTGCGCTTTGACAAGGTCCCGGGCTATAGCTGGGTGGATTTCCTCTACCGTTTTGACGGCCCAGACCTGATCCTGGGGCCCGCCGCAGCCCCTACAGGCCTCGTGGTGGACGCCGCGAGCCCCCTCCTCCCCCTGCGTCTCAGCCCCGCCCGCCCCCGGCAGGAGTGACTGTGACCACCGCCCCAACCTCCACCCCCCGCCCCGGGCAAGGACTCTAGCCATGGCCTTCGTGCAGTTCACCGACGTGAGCCTGGCCTTTGGGGCCCGGGACATCCTCAAGGCCGCGACCATCTACCTGGCCGCGGGCTCCCGGGCCGCCCTGGCCGGGCCCAACGGGGCGGGCAAGTCCACCCTGATGAAGATCCTCGCGGGCAGCCTCTCCCCGGACTCGGGGGAAAGGGCCGTGACCCGGGGCGCCCGGGTCTCCTACCTCCCCCAGACCGGGGCCTACGACCTCTCCTATGCCGGCCAGACTATCTTCACCGAGGCTGAGAAGGCCTATGGCTTTGCCGAGGGCCTCCTCGAGCGCCAGGAGGAGATCGGCCGCCTCCTTGAGTCCTCCACCGCCGACGACGGGGCCACCTCCCGCCTCATCGAGGAGCACGCGGCCATCCACGAGGCCGTCGAGGGCTCGGGCTATTACCGCCGCCGGGAGAAGATCCGGGAGGTACTCCAGGGCCTGGGCTTCCACGAGGAGGACCTGGAGCGCCCCCTTTCGGAATTCTCCGGGGGCTGGCAGATGCGTCTGGCCCTGGCCAAGGTCCTGCTCGAGAACCCCGACATCATGCTCCTCGACGAGCCCACGAACTACCTCGACCTGGAGGCCCGGAACTGGCTCGAGGACCACCTGGCCAAGTTCGCCGGAGGGGTCCTCGTGGTCTCCCACGACCGCTACTTCCTGGACGCCACAGTCCGGGAAGTCTACGAGCTCTGGAACGGCAAGCTCACACGCTATGCCGGCACCTACACGGCCTACGAGAAGCGCCGGGCCCAGGAGCTCGAGGCCACCCTCGAGGCCTTCGAGCGCCAGCAGGAGGAGATAGCCAAGCTCGAGGATTTTATCCGCCGCTTCCGCTACCAGGCGACCAAGGCCTCCCTCGTCCAGTCCCGGGTCAAGCAGCTCGAGAAGATCGTGCCCATCGAGATCCCCGAGGGCATGAAGCGGATCCACTTTTCCTTTCCCCCGGCTCCCCGCTCGGGCACGACGATCCTCAAGCTCGAGGGCCTGTCCAAGGCCTACGGGGAGCATCGCGTCCTCACCAAGCTCGACCTGGAGATCGAGCGGGGCATGAAGGTGGCCCTCGTGGGGCCCAACGGGGCGGGCAAGTCCACCCTGATGCGGATCCTGGCCGGGGCCGACCGGGACTACGAGGGCCTCGTGAAGCCCGGCTCGGGGATGGAGCTGGCCTATTTTGCCCAGGACACCGCCGAGGCCATGGGCGGGGAGGCGACGGTCGAGGCGACCGCGGAGTCCCTCTGCCCCACCGATCTTTTGCCCAAGATCCGCAACCTTCTGGGGGCCTTCCTCTTCCGGGGGGACGACATCCACAAGCCCATCCGGGTCCTCTCCGGGGGGGAGAGAAGCCGCCTGGCCCTCCTCATGATGCTCCTGCGGCCCTCGAACCTCCTCGTCCTGGACGAGCCTACCAACCACCTCGACCTGACCTCCAAGGACGTCCTCCTGGAGGCCCTCAAGGCCTACCAGGGCACGGTGCTCTTCGTCTCCCACGACCGGGGCTTTATCGAGGACCTGGCGACCAATGTCCTCGAGCTCGAGGCCGGAAAGCCCGCCCGCTGGTACGTTGGGGACTATCGCTATTACCTGGAAAAGAAGGCTTCCCTGGATGCGGAGGCATTGGGCACGGCCTCCAGTGGCGGCCGCAGCTCAGGCGGCTCAGGCGGCAATGGCGGCCCCGGCGGAACCAGCGCCTCTCCTGCGGGCCCAGGAGCCGCGTCGGCTGGCCCGGACTCCGGCAAGCCCCTCTCCTACGAGGAGGAGAAGGCCCGCAAGGCCAGGCTCCGCAAGCTCCAGAAGCGGGAGGAGGAGATCCTCGCCCGCCTGGAGACCATAGGCTCCCAGAAGGGGGCCTGCGAGCACGAGATGGGCCTCCCGGCCAACTACTCCGACGGGCTCAAGATGAAGCGCCTCCAGAAGTCCCTGGACGACCTCGAGGCCGAGGCGATCGCCCTCAACACAGAATGGGAACAGGTCGCCGAGGAACTCTCCGGGGAATAAAGAGGGAGAAATAGAATGTGCCTCTGTGGCTATTCCTTTCTATACCCCGTAGCGTTTATAGACTCTGGCCGCTGACAGGGGGCCGCCGTGGCCGGGGAGGATCGTCGCCACCCCCAGGTCCTTGAGCTTTCTCATCGAGGCCCGCAGTTCCTCCCAGCCCGAGGCAAAGAGGGGCGGCCCGGGCAGGGCATGGAGGACAAAGCCCCCCATCACCAGGTCCCCGACCAGGGCGGTGGGCCCCAGGGCCCGGCCCCGACTATCCTCAGCCTCGGGGAGGAAGACGGAGATCGAGCCCCGGGTGTGGCCCGGGGTGGCCAGGATCATGGC
>JAKPBN010000077.1 GCA_029778945.1 Spirochaetota bacterium | reverse complement strand
CGGAATGTAATGCTGCCAGTCGTAGCGGGTTTCGGTGCGGCCGAAACTGCGCTGGTGACTGGCCACCACGGCATCGTGGGCGACCAGGTCAATCCGCTCCGGATAGACACGAATGCCGACCATCTGGCCAACCAGTTCGCAGGGGGCCGAGTAGCGGTTTCGGTCAAAGGTGACCAGACAGGTGCTCGACACCTTGCCCAGGCGGTGACGGGTAATTTTCGCTGGGATCTCTCCAAGGCGATTGCCTACGATCCGGCCTCGCCCAAGCAGGATCTCTCCTTTTCCAAGGAGGAGAACGCCCGCTTCATGCCCAAGGGCGTGGTGGTGGCCGAGGAATTCGACTGGGGGGGGGACAAGCCTCTTAATTATCCCTTAAGGCATTGCATCATCTATGAGACCCATGTGCGGGGGCTCTCCCTCCACGGGAGCTCGGGAGTAGCCCATCCGGGCACTTTCCTTGGGGTTGTGGAGTCCATTCCCTATCTCAAGAAGCTAGGCATAACGAGCATCGAGTTGCTGCCCGTCCAGGAGTTTGACGAGTTTGAGAATCCCCGCTCGGATCCCGGGACGGGGAAGCCGCTGACCAATTACTGGGGCTATTCCACGGTGGCCTTTTTTGCCCCCAAGGGCTCCTATGCGGCCACGGGCTCCCTGGGGGAGCAGGTGGCGGAGTTCAAGTACATGGTGAGGGAGCTCCACGCGGCCGGCCTCGAGCTGATCCTCGACATTGTCTTTAACCATACCGCCGAGGGCAATGAGCTTGGGCCCACCCTCTCCTTCCGGGGCCTGGACAACTCCATATACTACATCCTGGACGATGACCGCCGGAGATACCGCAACTACTCCGGCTGCGGGAATACCCTCAACTGCAACCATCCTGTGGTCAGGTCCTTTATCATGGACTGCCTGCGCTATTGGGTGGCGGAGATGCATGTGGACGGCTTCCGCTTTGACCTGGGCTCCATCCTGGGGCGGGACCAGAACGGCAAGCTCCTGGAAAACCCGCCGGTGATCGAGCAGATAGCCGAGGACCCCCTGCTGCGGAACACGAAGATAATCGCCGAGGCCTGGGACGCGGGCGGGGCCTATCAGGTGGGCTGGTTCCCGGGCGGGCGCTGGGCCGAGTGGAACGACCGCTACCGGGACGATATCCGCCGCTTTTGGCGGGGGGACGAGAGATCGGTCCAGGGCTTTGCCACCCGGGTGACGGGCTCGAGCGACCTCTATCTCCGGGACGGGCGCAAGCCCTTCCACTCGATCAACTACATCACGGCCCACGACGGCTTTACCCTCAATGACCTGGTGTCGTACAACGGCAAGCACAACGAGGCCAATGGGGAGTCCAACCGGGACGGCAACGACTCGAATTTCAGCTTTAACTATGGCTACGAGGGGGAAACCCAGAACGCCGAGGTGGAGGCCCTGCGCAACCGCCAGGCCAAGAATTTCCTGGCCACAATCCTCCTGTCCATAGGCACCCCCATGCTTCTGGGGGGGGATGAGTTCCGACGGACCCAGGGAGGGAACAACAACGCCTATTGCCAGAACAATGAGATCAGTTGGTATGACTATGGCCTGGCGGCCCGCCATGCGGACATCCTGGGCTTTGTCGAGAAACTGATCCGGTTCAGGCTCGCCCACCCGGCCTTCCGGCGGCCGGAGTTCTTTACCGGGGCGGACGCGGACTTCAACGCCATTCCGGACATAACCTGGTTTGGCGAGGATGCCTGCCCCCCGGACTGGGCCAAGGTGGACCGGCGGATAGCCTGGCGGATCGACGGATCCCGGGCCGACTCCCATGCGGACAAGGACGACAATGATTTTTACATCATCTGCAACTCGACCTCCGAGGGCTGCGTCTTCAAGGTAGCGCCTCCCCCGCTCTCGAGGCTCTGGTACCGGGCCATCGACACGGGCCTTGAGTCCCCCCGGGACTTCCTCCCCCCGGGGGAGGAGGCGGCGATCGTGCCCCAGTCCTCCTATGCGGTGGCGCCCCGGTCCATGGTGGTCCTCCTCTCCAAGCATTCGGGCTAGGGCAAGGCTTGCTTTTAGGCCCTGGAATTTGTATTTTCCCCCTATGAGGCGCGAAGCAAGGGACGAGGGCATGAGGGCCTTCAGGCAAGGACTAAGGGAGCTAGCCATGCACAGGCCGGACAAGGCTGTGGTGGAGCTAAGGGCTTCCCTTGCCGAATGCCCCGCGGCCAGGCTGGATATCCTGGCCAAGGTGTCCTATTGGCTCGCCCTTGCCGAGCTTAGGCTGGACCGGCCGGAAAAGGCCCTCCAGAGCCTTGCCCAGGCGCGTAGGCTGAGGCCCAGGGATTTTGGGGCCAAGCTGTATGCCCGAAGGGTGAACTGCTACGGCATGCCCCGAAGGACTAGCCCCGACCTGGATGACTTCTATGCCTTCTACTCAATCCAGGTCTGCATTTTCCTGGGCAAGAAGCCCGGACGCAGGTTTGCCTCCGAGGCCGAAAAGGATACGGTTACCCGCCTGGTGTCCTTTGCCTGGCAGAATCTGAAAGCCTCGGGTCGCCTGGCCGGACAAGGACCGGCCCAGAGGCTTGGGATCTTTAGGGACTGGTCCGGAGTTTTTCCCTCCTTTGTCGCGGGCTCCGGAGGAGTGGGCTCGGTCCTCCCCAAGCTCGAGGGCGGGGCCAGCTGCGCCAAGGCCTGCCGGGATACGGTGGTTTTGGAATTCCGCCGGGGCCATGCCTCAGGGGATAGGTAGAAAGCGCCTCGATAAATCCGGCTTTTCCCGTATTGGGCACAAGACTGTATCGAAACGTTACAATCCTGACAGAGCCTCGGCTAGAACGTTTCATAAGGACCCAGGACCCTTGGCTTGGCCAGGCGCTCCCGTGGGCCTGTGGGATTGTCGTACGCCGGGGACTTAAAAATATGCATTTTGCTAAGTTGTTTTGGTGAAAATGATTAGCTAGTTGGTGGCGAGGATTTAGGAGAAAACGAAGAATGCCTCGCGGTTTGGCACGGAGATTGCATTTATATACGCGTTACTGGAGGTTATAATGACCCACAAGAACGCTTGCCTGAATGACTCCGCTTCCTGCGACGAGAATGTCCTTTCCATGTATCTCAAGGAAATCAACCGCATCCCCCTGCTCTCCAGGGAGGACGAGGATAAATACGCCCGGGCCGCAGCCGCCGGGGAACAGCGGGCCCGGGACATGCTGGTCAAGTCCAATCTGCGCTTTGTGGTCAATGTGGCCAAGAAGTACCAGAACCAGGGCCTGCCCCTCTCGGACCTGATCTCCGAGGGCAACATAGGCCTCATCAACGCGATCGAGCGCTATGACGTGGACAAGGGCTACCACTTTATCTCCTATGCCGTTTGGTGGATCCGCCAGGCTATCCTCAAGGCGATCTGCGAAAAGTCCCGGATGATCCGCCTCCCCCTCAACCGGGCGAACGAGCTGGTCCAGATCGAGAAGGCCCGCAAGATGCTCGAGGGCGCCCGGACCGAGGACGAGGAGATCAAGGAGATCGCCCGCCTCCTCAACATGGACGCCGACCATGTGGCCGACCTGGTCGCCGTGAGCCGGGAGCTGGTCTCCCTCGAGACCCCCGTCTTTGACGAGAGGGACTCCTCCGTGGTGGGCGACTTTGTGGAAAACAGCAACTACGTCTCCCCCGAGGAGTTTGTGGTCGACGGCAACCTCAAGGACGACATCAATGAGGTGCTCTCCACCCTCTCCGACAAGGAGCGCGAGGTTATCGAGTACCGCTTTGGCCTCAACGGGCACCGGGCGATGAGCCTCAAGGAGATCGGGGACCGCTTTAAGCTCACCAAGGAGAGGATCCGCCCGATCGAGAAGAGCGCCCTGAAGCGCCTCTCCCAGCCCAACCGCGCCGAGCTCCTGGAAGCCTACGTGGCCTAAGTGGGGCAAGCCGGGGAGGGTGGCGGGCCTGCAGGCCTGCCCTTCTTCCCGTTTCTATACGAGGAGGGCTGCCCCACGGGGCAGCCCTTTTTATTGGACCCCAGTGGCTGGGCCGAGGCCGGACAGGGATATACTTTAGGCATGCACAAGACCTGGATAGCGGGACTGGTCGTGGCGGCGGGCCTCCTCCTCGCCTGCGGAGGCGGGGCAGGGGCCTTTGTTCCGATTGTGGAAACCCTCCCGGACTATAGCGCCTCCCCTCCCGGGGCCTCAGGTATGGCCTTTTCCATTGTGGCCGACATGCGGAACCTCCTGGGGCCCACGGAATTCGCGGGCGCCGTGGCGTCCATGGCCGGGGTCGGCCCAGGGGGCTTTATCGTGAGCCCCGGGGATATCGATCCGCCGGACCAGGTGGAGCTCGCTATCCGGGGCAGCTTGGGTGCCATCCCCTGGCTGCCCGTCGTGGGCAACCACGAGGCGGAGACCCCAAGCGATATGGCATTTCTTAGGGCCTATGACGCTTCTGTCCAGGCCAGCGCCGCCGGGGCCGGCTCAAGCTACGCCGGGGGACCCTCCGGGGCCGCCACCACCTGCTACTCCTTCGACGCCGGGGGGGCCCACTTTGCCTTTATCAACGAATACTACGACGGCAGTTCCGACATCGGCATAATCCCTGGACCATCGGATCCCCTGGCCGGGACGATATCCCCGGCCCTCCTTGCCTGGCTCGAGGGAGACCTCGTGGCCGCGGCGGCGAGGAGCCCGGACTATATCTTTGTCTTTGGCCACGAGCCCCTCTATTCCCTGCCCGACGCGGCCACCGCGAGGCTCCGCCATGCCGGGGAATGCCTCGACGCCCACCCGGACGAGGTCAGGGCCTTTATCGCCCTGCTCAAGAAGCACTCGGTGACAGCCTATGTCTGCGGCCATACCCATGACTATTCGGCGGCCCTCGTGGACGGGATCCCCCAGATAGACGCCGGCCATGCCCGGGGGAGCGCCGACACCGGGGCTCCCTCGACCTGGCTCAAGGTCCAGCTCTACTCCAGCTTTGCCGAGATCAGCCCCTACCGCAGCACCGATGGGACTGCCTATTCGATACCGGCCCCTGCCTCGGTCATTCGCCTCCTCCACCGGTGATCGAAACCCTGGGGAGGAGGACGGCCTCGGGGCCGTACATGGGGTTGGAGAGGGCCAGCTCCTTTGAGAGCCGGAGCCCTGCGGCATTGTCTCCCAGGTTGCCCGCCACGGAGCCGCCGGTCACGGGATAGCGGCTGCGGCCATCGGAGACATAGGCCAGGCGGATCTCTGCCCCAAAGTCCCCGGGGTCGAGGTCGACCCCAAAGTCCGAGAAAAAGGCGACC
>JAKPBN010000026.1 GCA_029778945.1 Spirochaetota bacterium | reverse complement strand
GGAGTAGTTGGCAAAGCCCGCGAAGATCATCGAGGGGGGATCCCCCACGAGGGTGGCCGTGCCCTGGAGGTTGGCCATCACGGCCAGGCCGATCATGAAATAGGTAGGGGCCATCTTGACCTTGCGGGAGAGGGCCAGGGCGATGGGGGCCATCACGAGGACCGTGGCCACGTTTTCCACGAAGGCCGAAAGGAGGCCGGTCATCACCAGGATGGCCACGATGCCCAGGCCCAGGGTCGGGGACTTCTCGACAATCTTGTCCGCGGCCCAGGCGGGTACCCGGGAGTAGATAAAGAGGTCGGCGATCACGAGGCTGCCGATGTAGATCAGGAGGACATTCCAGTTTACGAGCTGGAAGAGGGCATGGTAGGGGCTCACTACCCCGAGGGCCACGACCAGGGCGGCTGCGCTGAGGGTAAACCAGGCCTTTTTTCCGGTAAAGGCGATCACGAGGCCGTACATGAGGACGGCGATGGCAAGAACAAGGTACTTCATCAGCTGCTCCCTAATTCGGCCGGCGTCCGGGCATTAAAAAACCCTTCGCGCCGACCTTCCCTGGTGGATCAAGGTCTGCGCGAAAGGTCTCGTTTCCCCGGCGGCGGGGCCAAAGAACCGGAAGGCCTTTTGGGGGGCCGACGTGCTGACGACTCTTTGGAAGTAACTACTCCCCTCTCGACACCGGGATAATATCTTCCTAACCGATCCCGGTCAAGTAAATGATACGGTTGACAGGAACCGGAAATTACCTATTGTGAAAGCATGAGAATCCTTAAAAGCCTCGTCTTTGCCTTCCTAGTCGCGGGCCTCCTGGCCACCTCCTCCTGCGCCCCCCACAAGCCCGCCACGGGCAGGGACTCCGCCAGAGGCGCGGTGGTCTTCCTCGAGGGCTCGGTCACAATCGACGGAAAGGCCGCCGAGATAGGCCAGACCCTCGGCGCCACCTCCAGGATAGAGACGGGCCCCGCCTCCACCTGCGATATCGTCTTTGATGGAAGAAATGCTGTCCGGGTCAGCCAGAACAGCCTGGCCCTCCTCGATTTCTCCCGCCTGGTCAAGGAAGTGGAGCTCAAGAAGGGCGGAGTGACCGCGGTGCTCAAGAAGCTCGAAAAGCTCGCGGACAAGGACTCCTTCAGGATCACGGCGCCCGTGGCGGTAGCCGGGGTCAGGGGAACTTCCTTCTGCGTCTGGACCGACGAGACCACAAGCTATATCTGCGCCTGCAACGGCACCGTGTCCACCCTGGACGCGGCCGGGGCCAACGAGGAAATCCTCTCCTCGGCCCACCACGTGGCCCGCCTCTATACCCGCGTCGACGGCTCGATCACCAAGCTGCCCGCGGGCCTTGCCCACCACGACGACACGGTCGTGCAGAAGGTCGCTGACAACATCGGCTACACCCTGGACTGGACCAAGATAGACTAGGAAGGATCCTGGGTTTTTCTCTTGACAGATAGCCTAAGGGGGGATAAAACGAGGATACAACTGTTATAGAACTCTATAACAGTGGGAGGCCTCGATGTCCCGTGGGTCGAAGGGATTACCGCTCTATCTGCAAATAGCAGAAGAACTTAGGACTAGGATTGGCGCCGGCAACCTCAGGGATGGGGAAAAGATCCCCTCCCAGCGCGACCTAGCCGCGGAATTCTCGACTACCCTGATGACGGTCCGTCAAGCCCTGGAGCTACTCGAGGACGAGGAACTGGTCAGGACCGAGCACGGGAAAGGCATGTTTGTCACCTCTCCCAGCATCAGGGAATACGACCGGGAAAGGATCTTTGGCTTTGACCAGGAGATGGGCCTCCGGCACCAAAGTATCTTGACCCGCCTTATCCCCAACGACATACCCATGATCTACCCCGAGGCCGCAAGTCTCTTGGGCTATGCCGAGGGCGAGACCCCGGCCGTCCTCCACCGCCTCAGGATCCTCGATGGCCTGCCCATCGTCCTCCAGTCCTCCTTCCTCGCCCCCCGGCTCAAGGGCCTCCCGGCCAGCTACGACCCGGGTTCCTCCCTCTATGATCAGATCGGCTCCAAGGGCAGGTCGACCGTGGCCATGACCAAGGAGATCCTCGTCCCCATCCTCCTTGGGGAGACCGTGGCCGGCCTCCTCGAGCGGCCGGCCGGAGGGGCGGCCATGCTCTCCGCCCGGATCAGCCGCAGCAACGAGGGCGAGGCCCTGGTCTACGACGAGGCGGTCATCGCCGGGGACTCCTTCTTCATCCGGGCCGAGAGGATCGGGAAGCGCCACGATTTTGACCTCAACTTTGGAAGGGGGGGCTTGAGTCCCCTGATAGAGATGCTCCTCAAGGAGGATTGACCATGGAAGGCCACGGCAAAGATAGGATGGCCCCCCTCCTCGAGATCGAGGGCCTATGCAAGAGCTTTGGCGGCGTCGCGGCCCTCAAGGGAGCCGCCCTCAGCCTGGTTCCCGGAGAGGTCCATGCCCTCGTGGGGGAAAACGGCGCGGGCAAGTCCACGATGATCAAGGTCCTGGCGGGCATCCTGCGGGCGGACTCGGGGACGATCCGCATGGCGGGAAAGACCGTGGAGATAGGCAGCGGGGCCGAGGCCGCGCGCCTGGGCCTCAGCTTTATCCACCAGGAGCTCAACCTCGTGCCCTGGTTCGGGGTGGCGGAAAACCTCTACCTGGGCAAGACCTATCCCCATAATAGCCTGGGCCTCATAGACCGGAGGGCCTTGGAGTCGGGGGCGCAGAGGGCCTTGAACGAACTCGGGGTCAGCTTGCCCCTGGATTGCCCCGCGGCCAGGCTCAGCCATGGCCAAAGGTCGATGGCGGCCATCGCGAGGGCCTTTACCGGCGAGGCTTCCCTCTATGTCATGGACGAGCCCACGGCCTCCCTCACGGACGAGGAGATCGAGGCCCTCTTTGCCGTCATTGCCCGGCTCAAGGCCCGGGGCAAGACTATCCTCTATGTCTCCCACCGCCTGGACGAGATCTTTTCAATCTGCGACCGGGTGACGGTGATGCGGGACGGCCTGACCGTGGCCGCGATGGCCGTGGCCGACACCGACCCGGCCTCCCTGATCAGGCACATGATTGGCCGTAGCCTCGAGGAGGCCTTTCCCCCCGCCTTGGCCGCCCCGGGAGAGGAGATGCTCCGGGTCGAGGGCCTAGAGCGGGGCCGGGGAAAGCCCATCTCCTTTAGCCTCCGGGCAGGGGAGATCCTGGGCGTGGCCGGCCTTGGGGGGGCCGGCAGGTCCTCCCTGCTGCGGGCCTTGGGCGGGGCCGAGAGGGCCCGGGGCGGCAGCATGACCCTCAAGGGCAAGCCCTATGCCCCCCGCAAGCCCCGGGACGCGATCAAGGCCGGAGTGGTCCTTGTGCCCGAGGAGAGGCGGGCCCAGGGCCTCGTCCTGGGCCGGGCTATCCACGAGAACATAGCCCTGCCCAACCTCGCGGGCCTCTCGGCCCTGGGCATCTTTGTCCGCCGCCGCCTCGAGGCCGCCCGGGCCTCGGAGGCAGCCACGGGAGTGAGGCTCAAGGCCTCCTCCCTGGCCCAGAAGGCGGGCCAGCTTTCCGGAGGCAACCAGCAGAAGGTCGTCTTCGCCAAGTGGCTCCTGGGCAAGCCCCGGGTCCTCCTCCTGGACGAGCCCAGCCGCGGCGTCGACGTGGGAGCCCGCTTCGAGATCTACCGCATTGTGAGGGAATTGGCCGCCGGGGGAGCCGGGGTCATCTTAGCCTCCTCGGACCTCACGGAGATCCTGGGCCTCTCGGACAGGATCCTCGTGCTCCGGGAGGGCCGGCTCGAGGCCTGCCTCGAGGCCCGGGGCCAGAGCCAAGAGAGCATCCTCCGACACTGCTATGGAGAAGGGAGAGAGAGCCATGAAGAATAACAAGGCCCCATTGCTGCTCAAGAAGTGGGGGACGTTGGGGGGCTTTGCCCTCCTTTGCGCGGTCTTTGCCATCCTCCGCCCTGATGTCTTCCCGACCATGGGCAACATCCGCAACGTCATCGACCAGGCGGCGACCCTGGCCATAGCCGCGGCGGCCGTGACCATGGTGATGGCCACCGGGGACTTTGACCTATCCGTGGGCGCCATCGCGAGCTTGTCCGGGGTCACCACGGTCAGCGTGATGGCCGCTACAGGCTCCATGGGCCTGGGCATGGCCGCCGGGGCCGCCGTGGGCCTGGCCGCCGGCCTCCTCAACGGGGTCCTCGTCGCCTACGGCAACCTTTCGGCCTTTGTGGCCACCCTGGCCACGATGACCGGCATAGGCGGCCTGGCCCTCCTGGCCACCGGAGGGGCAACCCTCTTCAAGGGAATCCCCGAGGCCTTTAGGCCCCTGGGCCAGGGCAGCCTGGGACCCATCCCCGTGTCGGTCCTCGTGATGGCCGTCGTGGTGGCCCTGGTCTGGCTCGCGATGGAGAGGACGGTCTTTGGCCGCAAGCTCTACGCCATCGGAGGCAATCCCGAGGCTACCCGCCTCGCCGGGGTGGACGTGAGGCTGGTGCGCCTCGGGGGCTTTGCGGTCTCCGGCCTCGGGGCGGCCCTGGCGGGGATAGTCCTCACCTCCAGGCTCTTCTCCGCCCACCCCCAGGCGGGCAACCCCCTCATGCTCAATGCCGCCGCGGCGGTCTTCCTGGGGGCCACGGCCTTCCGGGAGGGGGAGCCCCATGTAGGCGGGACCCTCCTCGGGGTCCTGATCCTGGGAGTCCTGGGCAACGGCATGAATATCCTTGGGGTCAACTCCTACGTCCAGCAGATCCTCTCGGGGGCCATCATCATCCTCGCCGTCCTCGTCTCGGGCCTGGGTGGAAGGAAGGCAGCTTGAAGCCTCCCCTCCTGTCACGGATCTTCGCGGAGGCGAAAAAGGAGGGCCGGATCGCCCTCCTGGGCTATCTCCCGGCGGGCTATCCCGACAAGGAAGCCTTCCTCGAGGCCGCCCTGACGGCCTTTGCGGCGGGCATCGACATCCTCGAATTTGGCCTACCCTCCCCGGACCCCTACCTGGACGGGGAGACGATCCGCAGGGCCGTGGCCTCGGCCAGGGCCGGGGGCACGGGCCTGGCCCAGGCCCTCGACCTGGCCCCCCTCCTGTGCCGGGACGGCCGGGCCCTAGTGGCCATGATGTACGCCTCAAGCTATGCGGAGCTCGGGGCCGAGGCCTCCCCCGCCCTCCTCGCCGGCCTGGGCTTTTCCGGCCTCCTCGTCGTGGGGGGCCAGGCCGGGGACTGGAAGCCCCTGGCCAGGGCCAGCCGGGAGGCGGGGATCGAGCCCATAGCCTTTGCCGCCGACCCCGCCAGCCTCGAGGCCCAGGCCGGGGAGGCCGGGGGCTTTGTCTACCTCCCGAGCTACCAGGGCAAGACGGGACTGAAGGCCTCCTTTGGCGCCGAGGTTGGGGATCGCATAACGCGCACCCGCCTGGCCGCGGGGGGCCTGCCCGTGGCCGTGGGCTTTGGGGTCAACAGCCCCGCCGATGTCTCGGCCCTGCGGGACCTGGGGGCCGATGGGGCCATAGTCGGAACCGCCCTGGTCGAGGCCGCCTCGGACCCGGCAAGGCTCAAGGCCTATGTCGAGGCCCTGAGGGACGCGGCCCGGGGAGGACGGCCATGAGGGAAGCCTTTGTCCTGGCCCTGGACCTGGGCACGACAGGCGTCAAGGCCGCGGCCCTCGGCCGCTCGGGGGCCCTCCTCGCCTCGGCCTACCGCGCCTATCCCACCGCAAGCCAGGGCCCCCGGGTCGAGCAGGATCCCCGGGACTGGGAAAACGCCTCTCTCGAGGCCCTAAGGGAAGTCTCCTCCTCCACCGGGGGCCGGCCCGAGGCCCTGGCCCTCACGGGTCAGATGCAGGACCTCATCCTCGTCTGCGAGGGCGGGGGCGACCTTGTGGGCGGGGCCAGCCTGGGGCCGGCCATCCTCTACTCCGACACCAGGGCCAGGGCCGAGGCCGAGGAGATAGCCTTGGCCTACGGCAGGGACAGGCTCCTCCTGGAGGCCCGCAACCCCCATGACGCCTCGGGGCTCGCCCCCAAGCTCCTTTGGATGTCGCGCAACGCGTCCCTTCTCTATTCCTCGGCGGGACACCTCCTCCTCGGGGCCCATGACCACCTGGCCTACCGCCTCTGCGGGCGGGCCGCCACCGACCCCACCACGGCCTCGACCACGGGCCTCCTCGACTATGACTCGGGGACCTGGAATCTCGGCCTGCTTAAGGCCCTCGGCCTCAGGACGGATTTCCTCCCCGAGATAGTGGGCTCCGACGAGATCGTGGGCCGGCTCCAGGCCCGGGCAGCCGCCCTGACGGGCCTCCCCATAGGCCTCCCCGTGATCCACGGCTGCGGGGACGCAGGCTCCACCACCCTAGGCTCGGGCGCCGGGGAGGAAGGCAGGCTATCGATCAACCTGGGCACCTCGGGCTGGCTGGCCCTGACCCGAGACAGCGGGGCCCTGGACTCCTCCAAGGGCATCTACAACCTTCGCCACCCCGATGGCCGGCGCCTCATCGTGATCGGGGCCCCCGCGACGGCGGCGGGCAACCTGGACTGGTTCCGGGACCTCGCCTGCCCGGCCATGGATAGGGCCGCGGCCTTCGAGCTCCTCAATGCCGAGGCTAGCCGGGCCAGGCCTGCCTCCCTCCTCTACCTGCCCTACCTGGCCGGGGAGCGCTCGCCTTTTACGGACGGGGACGCCCGGGCGGCCTTCATAGGCCTGGGGCGGGAAAGCGGCCGGGGCGAGCTAGCCCGGGCCGTGATGGAGGGAGTCGCCTTTTCCCTCCGCTCGGTCCGGGATGCCCTTTGGGACGGCGCCCGGGAGGGCGAAGCCAGAGGGGGCACCGTGGTGGGCGGGGGAGCCCGCTCGGCCCTGTGGTGCCGCATCCTCGCCTCGGCCCTGGGCTGCGAGCTCAAGGTTCCCACGAGCCCCGGGGACGCCGGGGTCAGGGGAGCGGCCTTCCTGGCCGGCCGGGCCCTGGGCTGGCATTCGGGCTGGGAGCTCCCGCAGTCCTACCTGCCCGTGGACGCAAGCTATCCGCCCGACCAGGAATGGGCCCGGGCCTACGAGGGCCTCTACGGACCCTACCGCGGCCTCCAGGCCAGCCTGGGGCCGGCCTGGAAGGCCCTGGCCGCCGGGAGGCCAGGAAGTACTAGTTAGTCGCTTTCGCCCTCCTTTGGGAGAGGCGCAACCTAGGCGGCCTAAAGGCCGCGGCGCGGCTTGAAAAGGCCGCGATGGAGGAAAAACATGCGGAATCGCAGTCTGATGGCTGGAATCCTCGCCATCGTCGCCCTTGTGGCCCTGGGCGTATCCTGCGCCGGCAAGCCCAAGCAGAAGACGGTAGCCGTCGTCACGCCCTACATGGCCAACGAGACGACCAAGTACGTGATCGACCAGTTCAAGGCCCTCGGCGAGGCCAAGGGCTGGAAGGTCAATGTCACGGACACGGCGGGAGACTTTGGCCTCCTCGTGGGCCGGATCCAGGATGCCGTGACCCAGAAGTCCGACGCCATCGTCCTGGGCATGGGCGACCCCGCCCAGATGACCGCAGGCCTGGCCGCCGCGGCCAAGGCTGGCATTCCGGTCTTTGGCATTGACGCGGGCCTCGCCGACGGCGTCGTCCTCAACATCACCTCGGACAACTCCGACCTGGGCACGATCAGCGCCAAGGCCCTGGCCGACGCCATTGGCAACAAGGGCAAGGTCTATATGTTCACCCACGATCCCCATCCGGGAGTCCGGGAGAGGGCCGCGGCCGCCGCAGCCTACTTTGCCACCCAGCCGGGGATCACCGTAGTCGCAAAGAAGCATATCGAGGTCCCGGGTCCCCTGGACTTTGCCCGCAAGCTCACCCAGGACATCCTCACCGCCCAGCCCAAGAAGGGCGAGATAGCCGGGATCTGGGCCGGCTGGGACGAGCCGGCCATGGGCGCCGTCCAGGCCATCGAGGCCGCCAAGAGGAC
>JAKPBN010000005.1 GCA_029778945.1 Spirochaetota bacterium | reverse complement strand
TGGTCCTCAATTCCCGGCCCGCCTATGCGCTAAAGGCCCTTGGAGAAGAGGGGCTGACCGCCCTTATGGCTAGGACCCCTTTCCTCATCCTCTGCGTCGCCCTTGTCCATCGGATCCTCAAGGCAGGCCTTTTCTCAAGGCTCTCGACAGAAGCCCTGCCCGGCGGATTCCTGGCATCGACCTTCCAGACCCTCCGAAGGGGCCTGACCCTAGGAGCGACAACCCGGCAGAGCGCCCTAGGCGGGATTATTCTCGTGCTTCTGTTGGTCTTTGTGGGCCTGGGCTATCTCTTTCTTAAGAAGGCAGCCGGTCCCGGAAGCAGGCTGGGAAAGCTCCGGGGCCTGGTTTTTGCGGCCCAGGGCTGGACTGCCTGGGGAAGCCTCGTGCTCTACCTCGGGACTGGGGCCATCTCTATCCTGGCCCTCTGGCATATCCTGAGCGCCTCAAGCACGAGCTTTTCCTCCAACCCGGTGGGGGCATCCCTTCTCCTGGCCGAATTGGGCTATGGTCTTTTTTCCTGGCTGGGGGCACGGATCCGGGAAGGCTGGAAGGCCCCTTCCCCCTCCCTGGTCAAGGAAAGGCTGGGGCCCAGGATCCAGCGCTAGGCCGCAGGAGGGGGCAGCCCGGGACGGAAGCCTATTCTCCCAGGGTGCCCGCGTCCTCGTAGCCGATCCGGGAGACAAGGATCTTGTCTATCCTGTTTCCGTCCATATCCACCACCTCGATCCGGCAGCCGTCCCAGGTACAGATATCCCCGGCCTTGGGTATGGAACCCATGCGGTCCAGGACCAGACCGGCGACAGTCTCGTAGTCGCCTTCCCCTAGGCCGTCCTCGATCTCCAGGACCGCGAGGAATTCGCTCACCGGCAGGGAGCCGTCGACCAGCCAGGACCCATCCTCCCGGCGGATCATGCCCGGCTCTTCGCTGTTCCCGGTGGAGGGGAGGTCCCCGACGACCGCTGTCATCAGATCGGCCAGGGCCACGAGGCCCGAGACACCGCCGTATTCGTCGATGATGAGGGCCGTCCTAACCTCGCCATCCTTGATGGAGGAGATGGCCTCCAGGGCCGTGAGGCTTTCGGGCATGAACACGGGCCGGCGAAGGTAGTCTGCCGCGGTCTTGAAGGAATTGGTGGCCATGGCCGCCAGGGCGTCCTTTACGGGAAGCATGCCCACGACATGGTCGAGGTCCCCGTCCACGACGGGAAGATAGCCGTAGCGCATGTTCTCGAGGATAAGGAGGGAAACCTCCTCCGGCGGAGCCTCGAGGGTGATATAGACCAGCTCTGGGCGGGGGGTCATGAGGGAGGTGACCCGGGTATCCCCCAGGGAGAGGACGCCCTCCACCATCTCCCGCTCCCGGTCGTCAAAGACCCCGGCCTCGGTCCCCTGGGCGATCAGGACCTTGACCTCTTCCTCGGTGACCGGAAGGCTGTCCTCCTGCTCCAGGCCCAGGGCGCTGACTATTCCCTCCGTTGTCCCGGAGAGCAGCTTGACCAGGGGGGAAAAGACCACGGCCATGGCACGGATCGGGCGAACGACATGGGCGGCGATTGTCTCGGGCCTAGCGAGGGCCAGGCTCTTGGGCACAAGCTCCCCAAAAATCACCGAGATAAAGGCCGTGCCGAGGACTACGATCCCCAGGGAGAGGGGGTTCGCCAGGGCGGGGCCGAGGCCGGCCCGCTCAAAGAGGCCCTCCAGGGCCCTGGCGACAGTCGCCCCACCCAGGGCGCCTGTAAGGGTGCCTATGAGGGTGATGACAACCTGGATAGTCGAGAGGAAGCGGCCCGGGGATTCGGCGGTATCCAGGGCCAGGCGATAGTTCTTCTTGCCATTCTCCGCCTCATGGCGGAGCCGGGCCTTCCGGGAGGAGACCACGGCCATTTCGGACATGGAGAAAAATCCGTTGACAAGGATGAGGGCAAAGAGGATGAGAAGGTCAGTGACCATGGCTCATCTTCCGGGCCCTAGGCTGGCAGCGCGCGATCGCGCGCATCCTAGGGTAGCATTCAGAGGGGGGGTGACTTTCTTGGCTTGAGGCTGAATCGTTGTCCATAGATAGCATTGTAGTACCACGGTTTTTGGGCCTTCGTCAAAGGGCGCTGCGCCCTTGCGGTCCGCCCCGGGCCCGGTACACACTCCTGGCATGGCCGACCCAGCGATCCTGGAGACTCTCTCGCAACGGCTTTCGAAGGCCCTGGATGAGGCCCTGGCCCTCCCGCAGCCCCCATTTTATGGAGGCTTGGGTCCGGGGGAGTCGGGCTTGGCCCGTCCCTTTAGGCCCTGCTTCGAGGCCCTAGTCCGGGTCTATCTGGAATACTGCGACACCGAGCGGGAAGCCTGGCTTGCCGCCAGGGCCGAGGATGTCCTTGACCTTGGGGCCCGGGCCCTCCTTCCCCTTGCCAAGGCAGTTGTAGAAAAGGCCCCTCCGGAGGCCCTCCCCCAGGAACTGTCCCTCGAGGAGGCCTGCTTCTCGATCTGGGCCCTCCTCGACGGTTCCCTTAGAAAGGCCGTGACCGAGGAGCCCGGCCCGGCCCAGGCGAAGATCCATCACATCGCGGCGGCCAGGGCCCTCGAGTATATGGTCGGGGGCCTGGCTAGGCCGGGCCTATCGGCTGACGGATAATCGTCCTTAGCTTATCCGGCGCGGTCTTTCGGGGATCCTCAAGGTATATCTCCCGGTGCTCCCCGGCCTTTGGTCTGCCCTGGGCGGCGATAAAGGCGTGGAGACGGGCGATTATCGGGGGCTCGGCGTCATAGGGCCCGAGGTGGAGGATATGGGCGGCCTCGTGGGCGGCCTTGCGCTCAAAACGGAGGCCCTCCACAAAGGGGTTGCC
>JAKPBN010000002.1 GCA_029778945.1 Spirochaetota bacterium | reverse complement strand
CCTGGGCCTGGGCCTGGCCCTTGCCGGGCTGAGCCTCTTCCTGAGGCCAAGGCTCAAGCCCCTCGCCTTCAGGTCGGGGCTTCTGGCGGGCCTCGGCTACGCCCTCATCGGCCTTGAGCCCCTCGTCCTTGGAGCCCTCGGCGTGGACCAGGGCACAATCATCCTCGTCCAGGCTTTTATAGTCCTGCCCAGCGCGGTCCTTCTGGGGATCTTTGGCCTGGGTTACCTCAAGCTCGGCGAGCACGAGGGCCGGAGCGTAAAGGCCTACGCCACTTTCCTCCTGGTCCTCTCCTTTTCCCATGTCGCGATCTTCCTCTTTCCGTCCAGCACCTCGGCCTATTCCGTCTTCCTACTCCTGGTCTATTTCCTGATGGTCGCCATTCCGATAGCCCTCCTGGTCTTCCTGGGACTGTTCCGGAAAGCCCGGTGATTCCCGGCCTTTTAAGGCGCCTGGGCCGCCTTGTCTGCGGACTGTTCCTCTATGCCCTGGGCATCGTGGTCACCATGAGGGCCAACATAGGCTATGCCCCCTGGGAGGTCTTCCATGCCGGCCTGGGGAAGACCCTGGGCATCTCGATCGGCGGAGCGAGCATCCTTGTGGGCCTAGTCCTCGTCCTCGTGGCCCTGCTGCTTGGAGAGAGGCCTGGCCTGGGCACAATACTAAATATGATTCTAATTGGTGCTTTTATGGACCTGATAATCCGCCTGGACCTTGTCCCGGTGGTCCAGGGCTGGCCCGTCGGGATCGCCGTGCTGATCCTCGGGCTCTTTATCATCTCCCTGGCGTCCTGTTTCTACATCGGCTCGGGCTTCGGCGCCGGCCCTCGGGACGCCCTGATGGTCGCCCTGACCAGGGTCACGAGGCTGCCCATAGGCCTGATCCGGGGCCTGATCGAGCTTACAGCCACCTTTGTCGGCTGGGCCCTCGGCGGCATGGCGGGAATCGGGACGGTGATCGCCGGCCTGGCCATAGGCCTGTGCATCCAGCTGAGCTTTCGGGTCCTGAGGTTCAGGCCCACCCAGGTCGTCCACACAAGCCTAGGTGAGCTCTATAGATCCCTGCGCTAGCTCCGGGCCAAATCCTTGAGGACCCGGTCGGCGGCGAGCTTGCCCGTGAGGATGGAGATGGGCAGGCCCGAGGGGCTAAAGGTCCACATGCCGGCCTGGTAGATGCCCGGCACCGGGGTAAGGATGGATTTGGCCACCTTGGGCAGGCTATGGATCGCCGGGACGGGGCGGTTGGTAAAGGCCCAGCCCGTGATGGCTCCCTCGGAATTGCCCGTGAGCCGCTCGATGCTCCGGGGAGAGGCCGAGGATAGCTCGATCACCGCGGCCTTAAGGCCCCCTAGGATAGACCCCTCCAGGACCTCGATGATCGTCTGGGCGCAGAAATTGCGGTATTCCTCGCCCCAGCCCAGGCTTTCGGCATGCCGGAAAAGGGAATACTCCATAAGGCTCGATACGATAAGGCCGGTCTTGCCCGGGGGGGCCAGGCTTGGGTCCCGGAGGACCGGGCAGGAGATCTCGTAGGTGGTGAGCTCAAGCCAACGCTTGGTCCAGGCCAGGAAGCTAGCCTTGTCCCGGGTATGGAGGTCCCCGCCAGGGGAAGCCGGGGCGATTTCCGCCAGCAAGACTGTCGAGAGTCCCGTGGCCGCCGGTGTGTAGAAGAAGTGGGCGCTGGCCCTCTGGGCATACCATTCAGGGCTCAGGTCAAGGGACAGCCAGAGGGTAAAGACCGAGTCCCCGCCCTTCTTGTCCTGGAGGAAGGCTCGCCTATCCTCGATCGTCCGCCTCAGCCTGCCCCCGGGAAGCCCCTGGGTATCCAGGGCCTGGTAGAGGCTCTTCTGGTTGGCCGCCCAGACGATGCGGCGGCCGGCATATTCCCCGCCCTGCCGATCCCGTAGGCTCAGGCCTATGGGGTCGACCCGGTCGATCTCCACCCCGGTCCGGATCTCCCCGCCCTTGGAAAGGATCAGGGCCTTGAGCTTGGCCGGGAGGACGGCGGTGCCGCCCCGGGGATAGAGATAGTCCAGGTAGAGGCTAAAATAGCTCAGGGCAAAGAAGGCCGGAGTCTCCTTGAAGAAATGCTGGGCCACGAGGTCGAGCAGGGCCTTGTCCTGGGTCAGGGTCCCAAGGTGCTGCTCCACCGGCAGGCCGAGCTTGGCGACCTTGGGCATGGTTAGGGTGTACTTGAGCAGCCAGGGCAGGATGGTCCGATAGACGTATTCTGGATTGCCCTTGAGGTCGAGGAAGAGGGGATTGTCGATCCCGTAGAGGACATCCATATAGTCCATCACCTTGCGGAGCTCGGCGATGATGGCGGCCACATCCGCAGTGCTGGCGGGGAAGCTCCGGGCCAGGAGGGCGCCGTAGTCGGCAAGGCTCTCCTCGCCCGAGAGGCGGACCACATCCTGGCCTATGCCCACGGACACCGGGCTGGGCAGGAAATCTATGTCGATCCCGAGCTGGGTGAGCATGGGGCGGACTATCCCCGAGTTTTCCAGGGCCCGGATCCCCGCGTCAAACCAGAAGCCCTTGCGCGCAAAGCCCGAGACAAGGCCGCCGACCTCGGCCTCCTTCTCAAGGAGGAGGACCTTTTTCCCGGCCTGGGCCAGGTAGGCCGCCGCGGTAAGGCCGGCCATCCCTCCGCCCACAACCACGGCGTCATGGGCGCTCATAGGTCTAGCCTCATGTCATGCCAGGTGGCCCCGCCATGGGTGGAGGCGGAGACGCCCTGGCTGACATAGCCGAAGCGGCCGTAATAGGCCTGGAGTCCCTCTTTGCAGGTGAGGACGATGGCCTTGCGCCTTGCGGCCCTTGCCCGGGCCTCAAGGTGGCGGAGGAGCCGGCCGCCGAGGCCCAGGCCCCGGTACTCGGGCAGCACATC
>JAKPBN010000486.1 GCA_029778945.1 Spirochaetota bacterium | reverse complement strand
CGGTCCTGGCCGGCCCCGGCCAGGGCCTCGAGGCCCCGGAGGGCAAAGCAGCGCTCAAGGGCAAGAGCCCCCGCCCGGAGGGAAGCGGTGCCGGGGCCCTCTACCGGGGCATCGGCCCAGCGCAGGGCCAGGGCCGCCACAACGGGCCCCCGGTCCCCGGAGAGGGCGCCATAGCGCACCAGGCCCTCCTCGGGAACCCTGGACCGGGCCAGCTCGGCCCTCAGGGACTCCGCAAGCCACTGGGCCAGGCCGGCGGCGGCGCTCGAGGCCGCGGCGCCGTCCTGGCCCGGCCCTCGCCGGCCCAGGGCCCGCTCCAGGGCCGCCAGGACCTCGGGCTCCGAGGCGGGCTTGAGGAGAAAGTCCTCGACCCTGAGCCTCAGGGCCGAGCGGGCATAGTCAAAGCGCTCGTGGGCGGTGAGGAAGACCAGGGGAAGGGAGGGCTGGCTTTCCCTCAGCCTGCGGGCCACCTCGATGCCGTCGAGGCCGGGCATCCTGATGTCGAGGAAGGCCACATCGAGCTCGGCGGAAGCCGCCAGGTCGAGGGCCTCCTGGCCATTGGCCGCCTCGAGGACCTCGAGATCGGCGTGGCCCGAGCCGCCCAGGATGCGCTTAAGGGCCCGGCGCTCGAGCTCCTCGTCGTCGGCCACGAGGATCCTAATTCCCATGGAGGGCCTCCTCGGGCACAAGGGGATCCCGGCTGGCCGCGGCCGGGAGGGAGATCCTCACCAGGGTGCCCAGGCCCGGCCGGGAGACAATGGACAGCCTCGAGGTCCCCGGATAGCGGAAGGCGAGCCTGGCCTCCAGGTTGGCCATCCCTATGCCCCCGCCGCCTCCGGCCACGGCCCCCGGCTCAGGCTGAGGAGGAGAGCCCGCCGCCGCGGCCCGGAGCCTGGCCAGGAGGGCCCAGTCCATGCCCACCCCGGAGTCGGCCACCACGAGCCTCGCCCTTCCCTCCCGGAGCCTGGCGTGGATGAGGACCCGGCCACCCTCGACCTTGGGCTCGATGCCGTGGCGGACGGCGTTCTCGACAATGGGCTGGAGGGTAAAGCGGGGGATCAGGACGTCCTCGATCGCCGGGTCCGAGAGGATCTTCCAGGAGAGACGGGGGCCAAAGCGTATGGACTGGAAGGAGAGGTATTCCCGCAGGGCCTGGAGTTCCTCCCCCACGGTGGCGAAGGAGCCGCCCTCGGCCAGGGAATAGCGCAGGAGCTTGCCCAGGGAGAGGGCCAGGCTCTCGGTCTCCGGGGCCTCCTCGAAGAGGGCCGAGCGGGCAATGGTGTTGAGGGCGTTGAAGAGGAAGTGGGGCCTTATGTGGTCCTGCAGGTTCATGAACTGGGCTTCCCTCAAGGCCTTGCCCATGAGGGCATGGGAGAGGGTCTCCTCGTGGAGGAGGCGCTCCAGGGCGGCCTTCTCCTGGAGGCCCTCGACCATGGCCCGGATGGAGGCGCTCATCGCGTTAAAGCCCTGGGCCAGGACCTCGATCTCGTCACCGGTCTTGGCTTCGACCGGCTCGACCTGGAGGTCCCCCGCGGCTATCCGCCTGGCCGCCTCGGCCAGGCGGCCGATCGGCGCGGAGACCGAGTAGGCAAAGAGGGCGGCAAAGAGAAAGGCCAGGGTCCCCGCTCCCCCTATGCCCGCCAGGGCCAGGCGGCGGTACTCCAGGCTCCGCTGGGAGGAGGCCCGGTAGTTCCTGGCCCCCTCGGCCAGGGAGAGGGAGAGGAGGCGCCCCAGGTAGCCGTCCACATAAGAGGCGAGCCTGTCGGCCTTGAGCCACTCGGCGTAGGAGGCGGCCTCCCCGGAGGCCCGCATGCCCATGGCCGACCTGGCCATGGGGGCCCAGGTCTCGAGGCCCCGCAGGGCGGCCCGGGCCTCAAAGAAGGCGTCCGACTCGGGGTCGGCGAGGGATGGAAGCTTGGTGGAGTCCCGGCCTAGGCCGTCCAGGGCGGCATAGAGGTCCCGCAGCTGCTCGGGCATGCGCTCCCTCATGTAGAGCTCCGAGAGGCCACGGAAATCCGAAAGGCCGGTCCGCAGGCCCTGGATGGCGTGGTAGCGCTCGAGGCGGGCCTCGAACTCGGAGCCCGCCTTGAGGGCGGCGTTCTGGGCCAGGATCTCGAGGGCCAGCACGATGGCCAGGGTAGCCCCGTAGAAGCCGAGGATCTTGCCGCGCAGGCTAAAGGGGGAGTGGCGCATCCTACGGACACGATCGCCCGGCTTTCCTCAGGCCGTCAAGCCCTTAACTTCATCCTTTACACGCCCGGGAGGGGGGGTGTACAATTTTGGAACTAGGTTCCAATAATATTTAGGCCTTGAGGAGGGCGATGTGGCATACCCTGTCAGGATACTTCAGTTCGGGGATGGGGTCTTCCTCCGCGCCTTCTTCGACTGGATGGTGGAGGCCATGAACGCCCAGGGCCTCTTCCAGGGCAGCGTGGCCATCGTCAAGCCCAGGCCCGGGGCCTTTAGCCCGGCCTACGCCCGCCAGGGCCTTGCCTGGAGGGTTTCCCTCAAGGGCATCCTCGACGGCCGGCGGGTGGAGAGGGTCGACCTCGTCTCCTCGGCCTCCCGCCTCGTGAACCCCTATGAGGACTTCGTGGCCTACCTGGCCGAGGCCCGGAACCCCGAGCTCCGGGTCATCGTCTCCAACACCACCGAGTCGGGCATCGTGGCCGCCCCGGAGGACAGGGCCATGGACCGCCCCGCCCTGTCCTTCCCGGGCAAGCTCACCCAGCTGCTCAAGGCCAGGTACGATGCCTTCCAAGGCGCGGCGGACTCGGGCCTCCTCATCATCCCCTGCGAGCTCATCGAGGACAACGCCGCAAAGCTCAAGGCCCTGGTCCTGGGCCATGCGGCCTCCTGGTACGCCGACCCGGGCTTCGCCGCCTGGCTCGAGAAGTCCTGCACCTGGATCGACAGCCTCGTGGACCGCATTGTCACGGGCTTCACGGCAGAGGAGCGGGCGGCCATTCTCAAGGCCGAGGGCGTCGAGGACGAGCTCGTCGCGGTCGCCGAGCCCTATCACCTCCTGGCCCTCCGCGGGCCCGAGAGCCTCGACAAGATCCTCCCCCTCAAGGCCGCCGGCCTCAACGTGGTCTGGGCCTTGGACATCTCCCCCTGGCGGGAGCTCAAGGTCAGGCTCCTCAACGGCAGCCACACCCTGATCGCCCTGGCGGGCCTCGCCCTCGGGAAAAAGACCGTCCTGGAATGCGTGGGCGACCCCCTCCTCATGGAGGCCGTCAGGACCTACCAGCTCCTCGAGACCATACCCACCATCGGGGGCAAGGCCTCCCCCATCGGCAGGCCCGAGGCCGAGGCCTACCTGTCGGGAGTCCTGGAGCGCTTTTCCAATCCCGACCTGGCCCACAAGCTCGAGGGCATAGCCTCCAAGTCGGTGGCCAAGTACGCCGCCCGGATCATGCCCACGGTCAAGGCCCAGTTTGCCATCCAGGGCCGGGCCCCGGTCATGGCCTCCTTTATCCTCGCGGCCCTCGTGGACCGCTACACCTCGGGAGCGGTCCTCCAGGACGAGGCCGCCCCGGTGGCCTGGTTTGAGGCCCACCGGGCCGAGTTTGCCACCCCGGGCGGGGTGGCCGGCCCCAAGGCCGGCGCCGCGATGGCCGAGGCCCTCGGCCCCGCCGGTCCCTGGGGGGACGGCAAGACCGGCCTCCCGGGCCAGGGCAACCTGGCCGCCGAGGCCGTGGCCTGGCTCGGCAAGATCCGCGGACTGGGCATGGGCCCGGCCCTCACGGAGGCCATCGCCGAGGCCAAGAGGCGTCAGTCCGGCAAATAGCCCAGGACGGCGGAGATCCGGCCGGCCGCCTTGACCACCCGGGCTATGGAATCCTTTTCCCTCCGCTCGTCGTAGCGGAAGAGGGGCCAGGAGGCCGAGATGGCCGCCAGGACCTCCCCCGAGTAGTCCCGGACCGGGGCGCCGATGCAGCGTATGCCGGTCTCGTGCTCCTCGTTGTCAAAGGCCCAGCCCCTCGCCGCGACCAGCTTGAGCTCCGCCTCGAGGGCCGGCCTTGTCGTGATGGTCTTGGGGGTGTGGGCCACGAGCTTGACCCCCGCCAGGGCCAGCCTGCGCTCCTGCGCCGAGGCGCTGGCCAGGAGGACCTTGCCTATGGCGGTGCAATAAAGGGGGATCCGCCGGCCCACCCGGGAATACATGCGGATCGTGTGCCGGGACTCGATCTTGAGCACATAGACCGCCGAGTCCCCCTCGAGGACCCCCATGTGGACCGTCTCCCCGAGCTCGGCGGAGAGCTCCTCGGCCACGGGCCGGGCCGCGGCATGGAGATCGAGGCTGTCCAGGGCCCGGGAGCCCACGTTGAAGAGCTTGAGGGTCATGGCCCAGCGCTCGGCCTCGTCCCGGCGGGCATAGCCCAGCTCCTGGAGGGTGAGGAGGAAGCGGTAGGTCGTGGGCTTGGCGAGGCCCACCTCCCGGGACAGCTCCTCAAGGCCCCAGGAGCGCCTGCGGGAAAGCTGCTCCAGGATCGAGAGGAGGCGGGCCGCGGCGCTGACGAGGGGCGCCTTGGCCGGATTCTTCCTGCTTGTCATTTTTGGACCCCCCTTCCATTTTGCGCGGGAGTCCGGGCCCTGGTCAAGGTCGATCGGCGCGGTCTATGCTTAGGCCCATGAGCGATTCCCCCAGCAAGGACCCCCTCCACGGCATGACCCTCGAGGCCATCCTCCTCAGCCTCGTGGACACCTATGGCTGGGAGGGCCTGGCCGAGCGCATCCCCGTCCGCTGCTTCTCCAGCGAGCCCAGCGTCAAGTCGAGCCTCGTCTTCCTCCGGCGGACCCCCTGGGCCAGGGCCAAGGTCGAGGCCCTCTACCTAGGCAAGCTCGGCGCCAGGAAGCCGGCCCGCAGGCCGGCCAAGAAGCCGGGCCGGCCCTGCTAGGGGCTTTTAGGAGAGCTTCAGCCTTCTGATGATCCTCGTATAGTGTTGGCAGGCCTCGTCCTCGGGCAAGAGGGCCTGGACCTGCCGGAGGAAGACCGAGGCGGAGGCGTAGTCCTGGGCATAGAAGGCCACCAGGGCCTTCTGGAAGGGGATCTTGATGAGGTCCTTCCTGGCCCGCAGCTCCTCGGGGTCGCCGTCATAGAGCTCGAAGACCGGCACGAGGTCCCGCTTGCCCTTGACCCCCACCTTCCCGAGATAGCGGGTCCTGTACTCGCCGCGGTCGGCCAGGCCCTTGAGGATAGCCTCGCTGGCCACGACTCCCACCCCAAAATCCTTGGACACGCCCTCGAGGCGGCTCGCGATGTTGACGGCATCCGAGAGCACGGTCCCGTCCATGCGCTCGTTCTCGCCTATGGTGCCGAGCATGATGCCTCCCCAGTGGATGCCTATGCCGATCCTGATGGGGGCCTCTCCCGTCGACTGGCGCTGGAGGTTGTACTCGTCCAGGCGCATGTGCATATCTATGGCGCAGCGCGCGGCGTCCTCGGGGGAGCCGGGGAAAAGCGCCATGATGCCGTCGCCCATGTACTTGTCCACAAAGCCGCCGTTGGCGCGGATCGTGGGGCCCATGCGGGCGAGGTACTGGTTGATGAAGCGGAAGGAATCCTCGGGGGAGAGGCGCTCCGACAGGGTGGTGAAGGAGCGGATGTCCGCGAACATGACGGCCATCTCCTGCCGGCTGTGGTCCCCCAGGCGGACCTGCTCCACCGAGGACTTGCCCAGGAAGGCCATGAAGTCCTCGGGGACAAAGCGCTTCATGGCCTTGTTGGTCCTCGCCAGCTCGGCGGAGAGGGACTCGGCCCGGGCGAAGGATCCCGCGAGCTTCCTTGTCACCACGAGGGACATGGAGAAGACGAAGACGAGGAGGCCATATTGGGCCCAGAAGCTGCCCCGGATCAG
>JAKPBN010000481.1 GCA_029778945.1 Spirochaetota bacterium | reverse complement strand
CAAAGATAGGCACCGAAAGGCCCATCTCGAGGAGGATCCCGGCGATATAGGGGGACAGGGCTCCGCCCGAGGACCAGGCAAGGCTAAAGTCATTGGTCGCCTTGCCCAGCTTTTCCCCCTCGAGGCCGGCGGAGACCCAGGACATGAGGGGAGGCCAGAAGAGGGCCGTGATCTAGCCGTAGATTCCGTAGACCACAAAGGCCGAGGCAAGGCTTGGAAGCACGAGGAAGAGGCCCAGGAGGGCCGCCGTCCCCAGGTTCCTCGCGGCCATGGAAACCCGGGGGCCGAGGCGGTCGGAAATTTGCCTCAGGCTTAGGCAGCCCAGGAAATAGGTAAAGGAAAAAAGGGCGCAGAACCAGCCTACGGTCTGGGCCGAGGCCCCGAACCTTTCCTTGATGACAAAGATCATGGCTAGGCTGATGACGCCCATGGCCAGGGAGGCCATGAAGGCCGTGGGGGCGAGGAGGACCATTCGACGGTCGCGGACATTGGTGATCATGGGGAGTACTGCCTTTTTATTGCGGGTGCGCGACTCCAAGCCTAGCGAAAAGAGAGGTCCAAGGTCAACGTGGGCCCGATCCGCCTGAGGCCCTTTGACATGCCCTGCCCGGGCGCCTAGAATGCCCAGGAACGGAGGCAAGGCCATGGCAGAGAGAGGCAAAAAGGCCCGGATCGGAGAGCTTGAAGCCCAGATCCGCCGCCACCAGGACCTGTATTACAATGGCCAGCCGGAGCTTTCGGACGCCGAATTCGACCTCCTCTGGGACGAGCTGGGCGAGCTGGACCCGGGCAACGCCCTCCTTGGGGCCGTGGGGACAGACCTCGCGGACGGCTGGCCCAAGGCCGCCCACGTCATCCCCATGGGCAGCCAGGACAAGGCCTCCAATCCCGAGGACTTCCTGGCCTGGGCGGCCAAGAATCCCCGGGATGAGTACCTGGTTCAATACAAGCTCGATGGCGCCTCCCTCGAGCTCCAGTATGAGGACGGCCACATGGTCCGGGCCGTGACCCGAGGGGACGGCGAGGTGGGGGACGACATAAGCCCCAATGCCCGCCGCATGCAAGGTGTCCTAGGGGAGCTTTCCCAGGCCTTTACCGGGGGCGTGCGGGGCGAGGTCCTGATGAGCCACAGCGTCCACAAGGCCAAGCATCCGGACAAGGCCAACTGCCGCAACGCCGCCAATGGCCTTATGAAGCGCAAGGACGGGATCGGGGTCGAAGACCTCGAGGTGGTCTGCTACGACGCCCTCGGGACAGTCACTGGCCTGGGCAAGCCCTTTTCCGACGAGGCCGCCAAGCTGGAGTGGCTAAGGAAGCTGGGCTTCCACACCGTGGAGCAGCGCATCCTGAAGACCCCCCAGGAAGTCGTGGACTACCGGGCCCAGGTTATGGATATCCGGGAAAGCCTGCCCTTTGACATCGATGGCCTCGTGGTCAAGGGCCGGGCCATAGACGAGGCGGACCTGGCCAAGGCTAGGCCGGATAAGCAGATAGCCTTCAAGTTTAGCCTCGAGGAGGCCATCTCGGTCCTCCGGGACGTCGAGTGGAGCGAGTCTGGCGCCAACTATACTCCCATCGGCGTGATCGACCCCGTGCGCCTCGCGGGGACCACGGTCCAGAGGGCAAACCTAGTCAACACCAACGCGATCACCTCCATGGGCCTTCGCATCGGCTCCCGGGTGATCATGACCAAGCGGGGGGAGATCATCCCCAAGATCGAAGGCCTTGTGGAAAATCCCCCTGGCACCCAGGCCATAGCCGTACCCTCCACCTGCTCCTGCGGCGCCGGCCTTGTGAACGAGGGCACTCGCCTCTATTGCCCCAACCCCGACTGCCCCAAGAAAATCCAGCACCGTCTCGAGAAATGGCTTTCCCTCCTGGATATCCGCGATTTTGGGGGCGTGATTGTCGGCAAGCTCCTCGCCTCGGGCCGGGTCAGGGGCATCCCCGACCTCTATACCCTCGAGGTGGCCGAGCTCGCGGAATACGAGCGGATGGGGGAAACCCTGGCCGCCAAGATCCTCAGGAACCTGCGGGCCAAGGACGAGGTCAGCCTCGCCCGTTTTGTCGCCGGCTTTGACATCGAGGGCATTGGGGAGCTCATCACGGAAAAGGCCGTGAGCGCCGGCTTTGACAGCCTGGAAAAGCTGCGCTCCGCCAGCGTCGAGGCCCTGGACGAGGTCGAGGGCTTTGCGGAGATCACCGCCCGGGCCCTCCTGGCGGGCCTAGCCGCCCTGGCTCCCGAGATGGACGCCCTCCTCTCGAGCGGGGCCGTGCGGATCGCCGCGGCCGTCGAGGGCGGAAAGCTCCAGGGCAAGTCCTTCTGCTTTACCGGAGAGCTAGCCTCGATGAAACGCCCCGAGGCCGAGGCCCTGGTCCGCTCCCTCGGGGGCATGGTCAAGTCCTCGGTCACCAAGGGCCTGTCCTACCTGGTCACCAATGATCCGGCCTCGGGCTCGGGCAAGAACAAGAAGGCCCTCGAGTACGGGGTTTCCCTGATCGACGAGGCGGCCTTCCTGGCCCTCGTGGGAGGGGCCTGATGGGCCGGACCCGGACCGAGAATGGAGGCGGGCGCAAGGGGGGCAGTCCCTTTATCGCGATCCTTGTCTTCCTGGTCACCCTTGGCCTTGCGGCCCTTACTTATCCCTCCTATCTCGGGGTGGGCAAGTCCAAGGACAGCCCCGCCCTCCTTGGCTATGCCGAGGCCTTGCCCCAGACCATCGCCCCCATGAGGATCCTCATCCTCCCTGCGCCGGCAGGAAGCATGAGGCTCAGGCTCAAGGTCCTCGACCTTTCGGGCCAGGAGCTATCCCTCCTCGAGCGGAGTTTTCAGGGCCAGGGCCTTGGCCTGGACTTTGTCTCCCGCAGGCTTGCCCCCGCGGCCAAGGGCGGGACCGGCCGGACCCTCCTCTTTCCCCGGGACCTCTATGGCTACGGGGAGTCCGGGGAAGGGCCGGACAAGGCTATCCTCCTCGATGCCTACGACCGGGATGGCCTTCCTGGCATCTACCTGGGCGCAAAGGCCCCGACCGAGGCGGAGGCCAAGGCCTTGGCCAAGCTCCTTGCCTCCGTTCGGGAGGATAGCTCGGCCTCCCGGCGGATGCAGCTCCTCCTTCCCGCCCCGGAAGCCGGGACCGCCTACGAGCTCAGGCTCGGGGCCTCGGGGAATCCCGTCCTTGTCAAGGTCGGGGCCTTCTAGCCTAAGGGGAGTCCTTGCGAAAGGCCCTTTTTCCGGGCTAGACTTCCGGCTCATTCCCGCCAATTCGAGGAGAGCTAGTCCATGGTCGAAGTCAAGGCCGCCTGGAAAGTCATAGTCGCGAGGGCCCTCGGGGCCTATGTCAAGGAAAAGGGCCTTACGGTCGAGCTTCCTGCTCCCGAGGCCATTGTCGTGGAAACCCCTCCCAAGCCCGAGCTCGGGGACCTGGGCTTTCCCATGTTCCCCTATGCCAAGCTTCTCCGGGCCGGTCCCCCCATGGTGGCCCAGGCCCTGGCCGCCCTCATCGCCGCCGACCCCGAGGCCCAAGGCCTGGGACAGGCCCTGGCCGAGGGGCCCTACCTCAATGTCCGCCTTGCCCGGACGCCCAGGATAGCCTCGGTCCTCGAGGCTTCGGCCGGGGAAGGCTGGGGCAAGTCGGCCCTGCTCTCGGGCCGCCGCATCATGGTGGAGTTTTCCAGCCCCAACACCAACAAGCCCCTCCACCTCGGGCACCTGCGGAACAACATCCTCGGGGAGTCCCTCTCCCGCATCCTCAGGGCCGCGGGTGCCGAGGTCCGGGCGATCAACCACATCAACGACCGGGGCGTCCATATCTGCAAGTCCATGCTCGCCTACCAGCGCCTGGGGGAGGGCAGGACCCCGGAGTCCGAGGGCCTCAAGAGCGACCACTTTGTGGGCAAGTACTATGTGCTTTTCAACGAGGTCAAGGCCCAGGATCCCAAGGCCGAGGAGGCCGCCCAGGACCTCCTTGTCCGCTGGGAAGCGGGGGATCCCGAGGTCCGCGCCCTCTGGGAAAAGATGCGCAAGTGGGTCCTCGAGGGCATTGCCCAGACCTATGAGCGCACGGGGGTCCACTTTGACCTCTACGACTACGAGAGCGACACCTATGAGGCGGGAAAGGACATCGTGATGCAGGGCCTCTCCTCGGGGGTATTCTACCGGGAAGAGGACGGCTCGGTCTGGGGCAATTTCGAGGACATAGGCCTCGACCGCAAGGTTTTCCTGCGCAAGGACGGGACGAGCCTCTATATCACCCAGGACCTGGGCTGCGCCGTGGACCGCCACGAGTCCTGGCCCTATGACCGCCTCGTATATGTGGTGGGCAACGAGCAGCAGTACCACTTCAAGGTCCTTTTTGAGAGCCTGCGGCGCCTGGGCTATGCCTGGGCCGCCGACCTCCACCACCTCTCCTACGGGATGGTCAACCTCCCCTCGGGTCGGATGAAGACCCGGGAGGGCACGGTCGTGGACGCGGACGACCTTGTGGAGGAGATCACCCGCCTGGCCGCCGCGGAGATCGAGGCCAAGGGCAGGGAGGACGCCGTAGGGGACTCAAGCGGGGTGGCCGAGCGCATTTCCCTGGGGGCCCTCCATTATTATCTCCTCCAGACCGCCCCGACCAAGGACATGCTCTTCGACCCCGAGGCTTCCCTCTCCTTCAACGGGGACACGGGCCCGTATATCCAGTATATGGGCGCCCGGGCCTCCTCGATCCTCCGCAAGCATGAGTCCGGGGAGGGCAATGCCCAGAAGGGCAAGGTCGACCTGTCCAAGCTCGAGGGGGATGCCGATTGGGCCCTCCTCCGCCAGGTCGCGGCCTTCCCCGAGGCCCTGGACGGGGCCGCCGCCCAGATGGATCCCTCCGTGATCGCGGCCTGGCTCCATGAGCTTGCGGCGGCCTTTTCTTCCTGGTATAGGGAAAACCCCGTCCTCAACTGCCCCGACGTTGACCTTGCGGCCTCCCGCCTCGAGCTTGTCCGGGCGGTAAAGCGCAGCCTCCAGGCCGGCACCGCCCTGGTGGGCATCCCCTTCCTGGAAGCGATGTAAACTTCGGGCTTGGCAGAGCACCCGGTTTTAAGCTATGGTGGATAAAGACTTTAGGGTCCAACGAGGCGCCAAATATCCGCCGTCCATTCCCCTCAGGCCGTTGACACAAGGCCGCCTGCGGTGTATAAGTTGACGCCCACGCAACGAATTTATCGAGGTTAGCTAGATGTACGCAGTCGTCGAGATCAACGGGAAGCAGTACCGCGCCGAAAAGGGCGCCACCCTCACGGTCGACCGGTTTGATGCCGAGGCAGGTTCCTCGGTCTCTCTGGAGAAGGTCCTCCTTCTCTCTGGAGATACCATCAAGGTCGGCACCCCTTACGTGGCCGGTGCCGCCGTCAAGGCCACCGTCGTGGAAGAGGTCAAGGGCGACAAAGTCGTCATCTTCAAGTACAAGCCCAAGAAGGACTATCGCCGCAAGACCGGTCACCGCCAGCGGTACACCGTGATTACGGTCCAGGACATCGTCGGGGCCTAAGGGCGGGGGG
>JAKPBN010000472.1 GCA_029778945.1 Spirochaetota bacterium | reverse complement strand
TCGGCGATCTCCCGGGGCACCTGCATGAAGAACTGCCGGAAGAGGAACACCGCCGTGGCGGACACGCACATGGGCAGGATGAGGCCCGCGTAGGAGTTGAGCATCCCGAGGTCGGAGATGACCTTGTAGGTGGGCATGATGCGCACCTCGACGGGGAGCATCAGGGTCACGAAGATCGACCAGAAGCAGAAGCTCTTCAGGGGAAAGTCGAAATACACGATGGCGAAGGCCGCAAGGAGGGAGATGATGATCTTTCCCACCGAGATGCCGAGGGCCATGATGAGGGAGTTCTTGATCATCACCAGGGCCGAGGTGCCTAGGTTCTCCGTGCCGTGGAGGAGGGCGCTCCCGTAGTTCTCCGCGAGATGGCTGCCGGGGGTGACGGGCATCGGGGCGGTCATGATCTCCTGGAGGGTGTGGGTCGAGGCCGAGAACACCAGCCAGATCGGGAAGACCACGACGATGATGGCGAGGATGAGGAAAAGATGGGGGAGGAAGCGCTGAGTTCTTGTCTGTTCTACCATCGCCTGCTCCTTAGTATTCCACTTTCCGCTCGATAAAGCGGAACTGCACCACGGTGAGCGCGATGACTATTATCATGAGGACGACGGACTGGGCCGAGGAGGAGCCGAGATCCAGGTTGACCACCCCGTCCTTCCAGACCTTGTAGACCAGGATGTTCGTGGACTGGCCGGGGCCGCCCTGGGTCACCTGGTGGATGATCGGGAAGGTCTCGAAGAAGGCGTAGACCACGTTCATGACAAGGAGGTAGAAGGTCGTGGGGGAAAGAAGGGGAAAGGTTATGCGCCAGAACCTCTTCATGGGACCGGCCCCGTCGATGGCCGCGGCCTCGATCAGGGTTGCGGGCACGCTCTGGAGTCCCGCGAGGAAGAAGACAAAATTGTAGGCGATCTGCTTCCAGATGGCCGCGATGCTCACGAGGAGGAAGGCCTGGCCGGCCTTGAGGAGGTGGTTCCAGTCAATGCCCAGAGAATGCTTGAGGAAGTAGGCGAAGATGCCCACGTTTGGGTTAAAGAGGAAGAGCCAGAGGACGCCGGCGACCATCGTGGCCACCGCATAGGGCCAGATCAGCATGGTCTTGTAGAAGGTGGCGCCGCGGATCTTCTTGTTGGCCTGGACCGCGAAAAAGAGCGCCAAGATCATCGCGCCGGCGGCCACCACGGCGGAGTAGGCGAAGGAGATGCCAAAGGAGGCGAGGTAGTAGGGGTCCTTGAAAAGCAGCTTGTAGTTCTCGAGGCCCGCGAAGGTCTGGGACATGCCAAAGGGGTCCTGGACAAAGAGGGACTGGAGGACAGCCTGGGCGGCAGGCCAGAAGAAAAAGATGACCACGATGACCATCTGGGGCAGCACAAGGAGGTAGGGTAGCCCCTTGCCGCGGAATTCGTATTGCTTCGCCATCGGCGCCTTCCTGAAAAATGGGATACTAAAGGACTTAAGAAAAATTACACCACGGAGGCACGGAGGGCACAGAGTGGAGAGGCTTGCATAGGGCAGGAATAGACAAAGACCATAGGGAATCTGAATAGGCCCAGATGCTCCCTCTATGCTCCATTCCTCCAAAAGCCTCTCTCTCCGTGCCTCCGTGTCTCCGTGGTTAGTTCGTATCTAGGCTTTTACTTGTTGGCCTTCTCGAACTCGCGGAGCTTGGCGTTTCCGAGCATGACCATCTTGTCGAGGCCGTCCTTGACGGAGATCTTTCCGGCGAGGATGTCTTCCCACTGCTGGTCCTCGATCTCGCGGATCTGGCCAAAGTTGCCAAGGCGGAGGCCCGCGGAGTTGGCCGTGGGGGCCTTGTTGGTCAGCTGCTTGATCGCGAGCTCAAGGCCGGGGCTGTCCTTGTAGTAGCCCTGGGACTTGGTGAGCTCATAGGCGGCCGTGGTGATGGGGAGGTAGCCGGTGCTCTGGTGCCAGTAGGCCTGGATCTCGGGCTTGGAGAGGAAGGCGAAGAAGGCCGCGACGGCCTTGTACTCGGGCTTGGTCTTGCCCTGGAAGACCCAAAGGCTGGCTCCACCGATGATGGTGTTCTGGGGGGCGCCCTTGACGTCGGCATAGTAGGGGAGGCGGGCAACGCCGAACTCGAACTTGCAGGCGGCCTTCATGGAGCCGTAGCCGCCGATGGACTCGAAGTGCATGCCCACCTGGCCGGTCTGGAAGAGGGGGTTGGCCTTGTTCTCGCGTCCGCCGTAGATGAAGACCCCTTCCTTGGACAGGTCATAGAGGTTCTGGAAGTGCTTGATCGTCGCGGCGTTGTTGAACTTGAGCTCGGTGTCGAACTTGCCGTTCATGCCGTTGGAGTTGGTGCCGATGGCCTGGTTGTGCCAGGCGTTGAAGTTCTCGATCTGGATCCAGGAGATCCAGTTGGTCGTGAACCCGCCCTGGTAGCCGGCGGCCTTGATCTTCCTGGCGGCGTCAAAGAACTCGGGCCAGGTGACCGGGGGCTTCTCGGGATCGAGGCCGGCCTTGCGGAAGGCGTCCTTGTTGTAGTACATGACCGCGGTGGAGGAGTTGAAGGGCATGGAGAGCATCTGGCCCTGGGCGGTGGAATAATAGCCCTTGACCGCGGGGAGGTAGACGCTGGGGTCGAATTTCTGGCCGTTCTCGGGCATCAGCTTGTAGACGGGGTAGATCGCCTTGGTGGCCATGAAGGTCGCCGTCTGGACTTCCTGGACCTGGAGAATGGCGGGAGCCTGCTTGGCGCGGTAGGCCGCGATGCCGGCATTGTAGGTGTCCGGATAGCTGCCCTTGAGGACGGGAACAACCTTGTAATCGGACTGGCTGGCGTTGAACTTGTCACAGACCGACTGGGTGATCTCACCATTCTTGCCGGTCATGGCATGCCAGAATTCGATCGTGATGGGCTCGGCCATGATGGCTCCACCGAAGAGGATCATGGCAACCAGAAGAGCCACGATGCGTTTCATAAGGCCTCCTTGAGAATTTTCGGAAGGGACGGCCGGACGGTCGTCCCGCGAACACAGTCTAAAATGACTCTCGGGTATGCGCAACGGGAATTGTTCGAATAAAGTGAGGATTTGGTTAGTAAACCGCAAGCCAGGGGATAGAAAGCGGTGAATTTCCAGGGACGGGCAGGGTGCAAGGGAGGGCTACAGAGGCCTCCGGGACTGCCCGAGGAGGCTTGCTGTGGGGACAGAGCTCGTTTTTCTATTAGCAGGCAGCTTTAAGTAGAAACATTTATCGCATTTTCCCCAGGACCATGCCTTCCCTATGTCGTCCCTCGGTTTGACATTCCAGGCATTCCCGTCAAAGCCTACGGCCTGGGCCCGCGGCGAGGAGCCTTATGCCAGGGGAGCCACGCCGGCCTCCAAGGCCCGGCGCCGGAGCTTTTCCTTGAGGTCGGCTATGTCCTTGGGGATATAGCGTCCGGCGAAGACAAAGAAGAGGAAGCAGAGGGCCCAGGCGCCGATGCAGATGTAGAGGATGGCGCTCTGGAGGGAGAGCCTGTCGGCGAGGATGCCGGCCAGGAGGGGGGCGGCCGCCGAGCCTGCGGTCTCGATAAAATTCTGCACGGCATTGGTTGTGGCCCTGATCTCGGGCTCGGTCACGTCATAGAAGGAGGAGAGGACATTCGGGGAGGCGAAGGGCATGAAGAAGGCGGCCACCGCGAGGAGGATGCCGAAGGCGAGCTTCTGGTCGAGGGGCACCTTGATCGCCGCGAACAGGAAGATGGCTCCCAGGGCGACTCCAGCGGCACCCGCGATAACCCGGCCTTTAGGGGTCCGCTTGAAGAGGCGGTCTCCTATCATGCCGCCCACGGGATAGCCCGCGGCCATGAGGAGGACGGCCGGCACCATGGTCAGGAGTTGCTCGTTGCCGCTAAAGCCCCGGGACTTCTCAAGGTAGGCGAAGATGTAATAGGTGATCACCTGCCAGGGGAAGACCCCGATAAAGCCCTGGAGAAAGAGTATAATTAGGCTTTTTTTCCTGAAGAGGCCACCGACGGTCCTCCAGCTGAACTTGAATCTCCTGTCCAGGTCCTCGACGCCCTTGAGTTCGGGCTCCGAGGCGCCCCTGGGCTGGTCCTTGACCAGGATCAGGATAAAGACCGCGACGATCACGCCGAGGCTTCCGGTGAGGTAGAAGATCTTTCTCCAGCCCCAGAGGGATCCGAGGATGACGGCCAGGACCATTCCCAGGAGGTAGCCGATGGGCTGGGCGACCTGGAGGAAGCCATAGATCTTGCCTCTCCGCTTGGCGGGAAAATAGTCGGAGATGAGGCTATAGATGCCAGGATAGCTGGAGTCGTCGATGCCTGTGGAGGCCCGGGTCATCAGGAACCAGCCATAGGTGGGGGCTATCGCGTTGAGCCAGGTTGTGCAGCCCCAGATGAAAGAGGCCAGGGCAAGGAGCTTGGGCCGGGCATAGTGGTCGTAGAGCCAGCCCCAGAGGGGGTAGCAGAGGGCTCCCACGACGAGGGCCATCGAGTTGATCAGGCCCCATTGGGTATAGTTGATGGAAAAGCTCTCCATGATCTGGCTCTGTAGGGGACCGATGAGGAGCTTGTCCGTCTGGTGGAGGAGCATAAAGACAAAGAAGGAGCCGAAGGCAAACCAGGCCCCTTTCTTGACGACGGTCTGCGGATCCTTGCCCATGATGCCTACCTTTACCCCCGGGGTCGGGAATGCCTGAATATAAGTCAGTTACTCTATGCCCCCTTGGGGCCAAAGGCAAGCCGGAAAAGCCCAAAGCCCTTGTAGCCTGGCCCGGGCCGGGATATGCTCGGGCCCATGAGCATTAAAAACCCTATCGACGAGGCCAAGCCGGCCTCCTTGGGCATCATGGCAAGCTACGGGGTCGGAAAATTCCTGGCGGAATTCCTGACTGGCGGCATAGCCTCCCTGGTTTTCAAGTTCTACGAGACCGAGATTGGCCTCCAGGCCGCCCTCGTGGCGGGGGTGATGGTCCTCTATTCCATCTGGAACGCGGTGAACGATCCCCTGATAGGCTTCTTTACCTCCCGGCCGACCCGCCTCACCGCGCGCCTAGGCCGGCGCTTCCCCTGGATAGTCCTGGGCTCCACGACCTGCGGCCTCGTCTTCTTTATGGTCTTCGCGCCTCCCCGGAGCATGTCTCCCCTGGCCATCTTCGCCTGGTTTCTGGTGGCGATCTGCCTCTATGACGCCCTCTACTCGACCTGGGAGGTTAACTACCAGTCCATCTTCCCCGATCGTTTCCGCAGCCAGGCCGAGCGCTCCAAGGCCGCCGGGGTCTCGACCCTGATCGGCGTCCTGGGCGTGGCGGCCGGAGCAGTGACGCCGACCCTGATCATCCGCTACGGCGACCCCAGGTCCTACCTGGTCAACGCCGCCATCTTCGCCGGAGCGGCGGTCCTCCTGGCCCTCCTCCTCATCCCCGGAGTCAAGGAGACCCCGGCCATGGTCGCCCGCTATATGGAGCAGGAAAAGCGCCGGAGCGAGGCTCCCTCCTTCTGGAAGCTGCTCAAGGAAGCCTTTGGGGTGAGGGACTTTATGGCCTTCCTCCTCCTCTATGCCTTTTACCAGGCCGCGACCCTCTCCATGACAGCCTCGATCCACTATGTGGGCGACTACATCCTGGGAAGGGGCACAACCCTGATCTTTGCGGGCATGCTCGCCGGCGCCTTGGTGGCGGTGCCCCTCTGGCTCGCCCTCCTCAAGAAGGTGAAGAGCCACCAGACCCTCCTCGCCGCCGCGGCCTTTTCCCTGGCGGTCTTCTGCCTGCCACTTCTATTCGTAAAGACCTATATGGCCTTTGTGGTCGCCATGTTCGGCTGGGGCCTCTCCTTCGGCGGCTTCTGGCTTCTCATGACCCCCGCGATGGCCGATGTCATCGACGAGGTGGTCGTGCAAACGGGCCGGCGCGATGACGGAATCTACCTTGGCTTCAGGGCCTTCTTTGGGCGCATGGCTTACGCGGTCCAGGCGCTCTCGTTCTGGGCCGTCCATGCGGCGACAGGCTTTGCCTCGGCCCCGCGCTCGGCCCTGGCCCAGACCGGGATCCGGATCCACACGGCCGCCCTGCCCGCCCTCTTCCTGGTCATAGGGGGCCTGGTCTTCCTCCGCCTCAACGGCCTGACCCGGTCCAAGGTCGAGGAAAACCGCAGGATCCTCGCGGAGCGCAAGCTCTAGCAGGACCGGGTCCTGGGGACCCAAGGAGGCACCATGTCCCGAATGAGGCTCGTCTTCGTGACCTTCCTCCTCGTCCTGGCCCAGTCCCTTGGCGCGGCCACCCTGGACCTGGGGGGGCGCATTTTCTATATCCGCAAGGGCTTCGACCAGGCCCTGGTGTCCCGCATGCCCATCGCGGCCAACCAGGGCTGGACGACGATCCTCGCCGAGTCCGGCAGGAGCCTCGCGGTGCGCGACCTGGGCTTTCCCGGAGTCGCGAGGCCGGGCCTCCTGGACTTCGCCCGGCGGCCCAGCGAGGAGTTTACGATAGCCTGCGTCTTTGAGGCCGACCTGGCCCTCATCAACACCACGGGCCTCTCCCTCCTCGTGCCCATGGCGGGCCAGGGCTGGACCGCCTACCTCAACGGGGTCGCCTTCCGCACGGAGCTCTACACCGATGGCTCGGGCACCCCCGATCCCCAGCGCAGCCTCCGCAACACCGTGATCCCGATCGATAAGCGGGATCTCCGGAATGGAAGGAATGTCCTGGCCTTCAGGATAGTCGGCGACCCCCTCGACGAGAGGACGGGCTTGCCGGGAGGCCAGAGCTTGGTCTTGGGAAGCTATGCCAAGCTAGCCACGAGGGGAGGGGAATACCTCGACATAGCCCTAATAGGCATCTACGCCCTCTTTGCCTTCTACCACCTGGTCCTCTTTGCCTTTAGGCCCAAGAACAGTAGCTACCTGATCTACGGCGCCGGAGCCATCCTCTTCTCCGTCTACCTGTTCGCCCGGAGCCGGACCGCGGCCGGGATCATCACGGATACCGCGGTGCTGAGGATCATAGAGTACTCGGCCCTCTTTACCGTCATTCCCCTCTTCCTCGCCTTCTGCGAGTCTGCCCTGGGCCGGCGGGTCTCCTTTGTGGCCCGCTTGTACTTTGCCCTGGGTGTCATCCTGGCGGCCTTCCTGCCCTTTGCCAGGACCGAGGCCCTGAAGCTGGTCTGGGAGATCCTGACCGCCTTCGAGCTGGCCTACGCCTTTGCCTTTGTCCTGGGACCGGGCTTCATAGCCCAGTACCGCTCCGGGACGGGCCTTGCCTGGCAGCGCCTCGGCAGGGCCCTGGCCTCGGATTCAGGCCTCCTCTTCCTGGGTACCTTCGTGGTCGCGGCCACCTCGGTGATAGACGTCCTCGCCGTCAACGGCGGAGGCGATATGCGCTTCACGAAGTATGCCTTCCTGGCCTATGTCGTGGGCGCCGGGGCAATCCTGGCCGGCCAATACAGCCAGGTCTACTCGGAGCTTGCCGACCTGCGGGTCTCCCTCGAGCGCAAGGTGGCCGAGCGCAACGTCGAGCTTGAGGATGCCGTCGATCGGCAGAAGCGCGTCGGCTCGGAGATCGAGCACCAGAGCCGGAGGCTCACCGACGCCAGGGACATGGCCGAGCGGGACCTCCTCATGGCGGAAAAGGTCCAGCGGGGTTTTTTCCCGGCCAGCGCCCCGGTGACGACGGATTGGGACATCGCCATGGTCTTCCGCCCGGCCTCGAGGATCTCCGGGGACTTCTTTGATTTCTTTTTGGGCGAGGGCGACGGGGGCCCTTGCCTCGACGGCCTTGTGATCGGGGACGTCTCGGGCCGGGGCATGGGCCCAGGCCTTGTCTCCGTCCTGGCGCGCTCGGTCATCTCGAGGCGTTGGCCCAGCCTAAGGGGCCAGGGCCTGGGCCAGGCCATGGCCGAGCTCAACCGGGAACTCTCCGGCGAGCTGGGCGGGGTGGACGAGTTCCTCACCTGCATCCTCCTTCGCATGGAGGGCGGCAAGGTCGAGTACGCCAACGCGGCCCATAGCGACGTGCTCTACCGGAGGGCGGGATCGGCCAAGGCCATTGCCCTCCTGCCCAAGGGCCAGGAGCCCTTCAAGGGACCGCCCCTCGGCAAGGAAGGCTTCGCGGGAGGCTGGGCAGGGCTGCGCTTTACCCCGGTTCCGGGGGACATCCTCCTTGCCGTGACCGATGGCCTTGAGAGCGCCCGGGACGGAGCAGGGCAGGCCTTTGGCAAAGAGAGGCTCCTGGATGCCCTGGGAAGGGCCGAGGGCAGGGGAGCCCAGGCGATCCTGGACGCGATCCTAGCCGAGGTTGAGACCTATGTCGGCGCCAGGGGCTTTGAGGACGACATGACCGCCCTCCTCCTAGTTAGAAAATAGGGACAAGACCTTGCGCGCACGCCCTGGGAGGGTAGAATATGGCCCATGGCGAGCGCTTCCTCCCTCGAGGTCCAGGAGTGGCTGAGGCTTGCCTTTGGCGCAAGCGGCCGACTGGAGATCCGGCTCATCCCACCCTTGGCGAGGCTTGGCCCTCGCCCAAGCTCTTGCTTAAGCTCTTACTCAAGCTCTGTCCCCGCTTCCGAGGTCCAGGCTGCCTGCCAGTACCTTGGCCTCTCGGCCCGGGGCATGGAACCCTCGGGCTTGCTGGCCCTCTTCCCCGCCTTTACAACCTGGCGTATCGCGGCTAAGGGCCTCCGGGGTGAGGTATTCCTCATCGATACCTGGTCAGGGCTTGCTTCCCCGGCCTGCTCCCAGGCACTGCCCGGAGAATTTGGCTCTCACGGCCCCGGGGCGGATTTGGCTGAGGCCTACCTTGGGTGGGAAAGGGGACAGAGCTATCGTTTTGGCGCGGAATTCTCGGAAAGCCTCGCGAGTCTCTACACCCTCGTGGTCTTCGCAGGCCTCGAGGCCAGGCTTCTGGGCGTATTTGCTGATTCGACCCTTGATGGACTACGCTGCTCCCCGTTGCCCATGCCCCTCGACCTTGGCCAGGAGACTGACCTGTCGACAAAGTTTTTCGTGCTCTGTCCCCAGGGAGAAGTCAGTCCCCTCCAGAGTCTTCCCCGGGCTTCCGCCGTGTCATGGCATCGAGCTCTCGGTTGAGCCTTTGCCTGATATCATCCGCCGCGGCGTAATATGCCTCGGCCCCGAGCCATTCGGCTACGTCCTCGGCGGCCATGAGGAGGCGGTAGGGCCGCACCCCCAAAGCCTTGGCAAGGCGCTCCAGCACTTCCGGGGCTGGAAACTTCCTGCCCATCTCTATTTCTCCGATATATCCCGCAGAAAGCTCCGCCTTCTCGGCCAGATCCATTTGGGAAATGCCAAGGCCAGCCCTGAGACTCTTGAGGTTGCGGATCAAAACGTGGTGGAGCTCGGTCACTGCCCCATGCTAGGTGGGCTCATCAGGGAAAGCAATTTGCCGAGAGAGGGTGAAACTCTCTAAAAGAGAGCGAATTCCTGCCGAGTTAGGCCTTAGCATTGGGGACAGAGCTTAATTTTCGGAGCTTAATTTACTGGAGCTTTAGCTATGAGAGCCCAATTCCGCCGCGAGGGCCTGGGCGCTGGATAGATGAAGCAGGGCGGCATCGGCCAGGTAGGCTTCTCCTAGGTCGAAGCGGGGATTGTGGTGGGGGAAGGACGGTCCATCCCCAGGGACGGGGCTCGAGAGAAACCAGAAAGCGCCAGGGATTATTCTCGTATAGAAGGCAAAGTCCTCACCGCCCATTATGGGCAGGCTTAAGCGCCTCACCCGGGCACTTCCCAGGTGGACTCGGGCCGCTTTCTCCATAGCCTCGGCACAGGCCCTCTCATTGACCAGGGGTGGATAGCCACCCAGCCAATGGTACTCGAAGGAGAGCCCCCAGAGGGCGGCGACCGAGGCCCCTATCTCTCCGATCCTTTTCTCGAGGAGGATCCTAAGTTCGGCATCGAGGCTCCGGGCGGTGCCTCCGAGCTCAAGGCGCTCGGGGATGACATTGTTCGCCGCCCCGGCCCTCACCATGCAGACCGAGATCACCGCGGGCATTCTCTGGTCGAGTTCCCGGGCCCGGAACTGGGCGAGGGCCTGGACAAAGTCCGAAAAGGCGGCGATGGGATCGGAGCTCTGGTGGGGGGCAGAGCCATGGCCGCCAGAGCCCACAAAACAGGCCTCAAAGCTGTCGCTGGCGGCCATCATGGGGCCCGGAAGGAAGCCTGCCTCTCCGGGGGCGAGCTCCTGGGAGAGGTTTCCCATATGCCCGCCCTCGATGGCCTCGAGTCCCTCGAGGGCTCCTCCCTCGATCATGCCCAGGGCCCCGAAATGCCCCTCTTCCCCGGGCTGGAAAATAAGGCGGGCCCGGAATTCGAG
>JAKPBN010000464.1 GCA_029778945.1 Spirochaetota bacterium | reverse complement strand
CTGCGGCCATCGGAGACATAGGCCAGGCGGATCTCTGCCCCAAAGTCCCCGGGGTCGAGGTCGACCCCAAAGTCCGAGAAAAAGGCGACCTCGAGGTGGGGGCGGGAGCGGAGCTCGGCGCTTGTCAGGCTGCCCGGGGCGACCGAAAAGAGGGGATGGTCGCCTGCGGGCGGGAGGCCGAGGTAGTGGGTATGGCGCAGGGGGCCCGAGAGCCTTGTGGCCAGGCCGGCCTGGGCGAGGGTGAGCCTCTCCAGGGGCGAGCCCTCGAGGTCCCGGGGGGCAGAATCCGGGGAGCCCGCAAGATAGGCCTCGGCGGTGATCTCCAGGGCGTCGAAGTCCCCGGTCCTGGCTTCAGCCCCGTGGAGGGCTTGGCCAAGGGACAGGGGGGAGGCCTTGGAGTAGACCCGGGAGGCGTTGAGATTGTGGAACCAATAGCCCAGGACCTCGGTGGCCTCCTTGCCCGTGAGGATGAGGGGGAGGTCGAGGTCACCGGGAGTAGCCACAGCCCTGGCGCGGTCGGCGACCAGGTCGAGGCGGCTCCTTACCTGGCCGGCGAGGAAGCCAAGGTCGGGCTCGGAGAAGGAGATAAAGTCCGTCAGCTCCACCGGTCCCTTGGCCGAGGGGGCATCGACGGTGTACTCGATATAGCCCTTCCAGGCTTGCCAGGCCGCGTCGAGGCCCCGGGAGTTTTTCTGCCGGGTATCGACCCGGGTCAGGAATAGCTCGAGGGAGTTGATCCTGGAACCTGCGGCCTGGCCCGAGTAGAGGGCCGCCCGAAGCTCCTCGAGCCAGGCGGCGGGCTCCCGCTGGGCAAAGCCGCTTGGGGGGAAGCCGGCGGTCGGGGAGGCCTCGGGGAGGGGATACCAGGGATTGCGGGACTTGGAGGCGGCAAAGCGGGCCCGCTCGGCGGCGGCCCGGATCTCGGCCACCGTGAAGCTGGGGTGGAGGGAGACGCTTGCCTCGCCCCGGCAGCGGGCTCCGGAGCCGTCAAGGCCGTCGACATAGACGGCGAGGCGGTAGTCCAGAGCCTCCACCTGCCTAGCCATGTCGAGGCCCTCCCGGACAAAGAAAGCCTCGGCGCCCTTGCGCCTCTTTTCCGCCAGCCTCCAGTCGGCCAGGCCGGGAAGGGAGGAAACTACCTTTACAATTGTATCTATCATCATCCTAGCCTCATCCTGGTCTTGACGGAAGGTCCGCCGGAGGACACCTTGACGAATTCCTTGTAGCCCTTGCCGCAGGCCCCGGAGCCCCCGAGCTCGAATTCCCGGGAGACCATGGTGATGGCCTTGAGGACATCAGGGACATAGCCCGAGCAGACCACGGGAGAGGCCAGGCGGCCCGTGAGCCTGCCGGCCTTGATCTCGCGCCCCAGCATGGCCTTGAGCTGGATGCCCCAGTTGCGGGGGTCCTCCATGCCCGAGTCGAGGCCCTCGAGGAGCCAGCCGTCCTGGACCGAGGCCACCATCTCCTCGAGGCTGGAGGCGCCGGGGGCAAACCAGGTATTGGTCATCCGGGCATAGGCCTTGTGGTCATAAGCCTGGCGGCGGCCATTGCCCGAGGGGGCAAGGCCCAGGGCCAGGGCCGAGAGGCTGTCTGAAAAGCCCGCCACGAGGATGCCGTCCTTGATCACCTGGGTTGTGGAGCCGAGGTTGCCCTCGTCGTCAAAGAGGAAGCTGCCGGTCTGCTCGACTCCCTTGGCCCCGTCGAACATGTCGACCTGGGGGCTGGCCACGGCCTTGCCGAGGAAATCCGCGGCCTTGGCCCTTTCCTTTACGAACATGTCAAGCTCGACCCCGTGGCCAAAGGCCTCGTGGGCAAGGGTGCCGGCCATGTCGGGCCGCAGGATCACCTCGTACTCCCCGGGCTCGATCCGGGTGGAATCCAGAAGGGCGCCGAGCTCGGCGGCCAGGCCTGGAAGCTCGGGCTCGAGCCTGTCGAGGATCTCCAGGCCGAGGAGGCCCGAGGCCGGGCGGTAGTCCAGCTTGGACACCTCTCCCCTCCGGGCGACGCCGAAGATATGGGCCTGGGCCCAGGGGAAGGTCTGGAAGAGGTCCCGGTTGGGGGAGAGGAAGGTCCTGCACACGGTGACAAACTCGGCCCTGGCCCAGGCCGAGACGACCTCCGGGGCGGCCAGGAGGCCATCCCTCAGGGCGGCAAGCCGCTTGAGGCAGTCCTCGGGATCGTGGTCAAAGGGATCGATGGCGAGGCTGCCGCAATAGCTGCCCGTGGCCGCCGGGTCCGGCAAGGTCGGGTAGGATCGGCCTCCTTTTCCAGCCTCAAGGAGGGCTTCCAGGTCGGCTTCCAGGGCTTGGAGGAAGGCTGGATCCAGGCGGGGCTCCAGAAGGTTAAAGGACTTTTCAACTATGCGGCCCTCGCGCTGGACCCGGAGGACAAAGCCCCGCTGAACCCACATGGGCTCCCCGGCCGAGGTTTCCCCGGGACTGGCCCGGTAGGACAGGCCCGTGTCGTCGGTGCCTAGGATGGAGACGTAGTCATAGCGCTTAGCCAGGCGGCTAACCAGGTCCCGCAGGGCGGGACGCCGAGATTCCAGAAAGGCGCTGGGCCTGCAGGGGGGCATGGTACCTCCGGTGGTGTCCAGGGGAGGATACGCTGGGCGGGCGGGGAAGGAAAGGGAAACTTTGTCTGCTAGAGGCTCTGTCCCCAGGCCCATGGCTTGACTGCAAAG
>JAKPBN010000461.1 GCA_029778945.1 Spirochaetota bacterium | reverse complement strand
GGCTCTTTTTGCCCGCAGTCGGCCAAGGCCTTTTTCCAGGCCCGCCAGGGCTCCGGGCAGGTCCTCGGGACCGGCGGTAAGGTTGATGCGCAAGCCCTCCCGGGCAAAGATCGAGGCGGCCAGGGCCTCGAGGATCTCGGGGCTTGGGGATCCTGAGCCCAGGGCGGACAGCCTGGAGAGGAAACGGAACTGGGCCATGCCCCTCCAAAGGTCATCCAGGGCCAGGGCGCCTCCCCGGAATGCCCCTGCCCTGGCCAGGGCAAAGGAATTGCCTCCGGGCACGAGGGCCGAGACCACATCGTTGCAGAGCTCGGACTGGAGGTCGAAAATCCGCTTACGGTCCCCCCAATCGGTGCAGGTGAGGAGGTCGAGGCCGAGGGCCAAGGCCTCGGGGAAGCGCTCTTTTAGGGCCTTCAGTCGCACGATAGCCCAGGAGCCCAGGGCCCCGCCGCTTTTGGCCGAGCCCGTGCCCGCCTCCAGGACCAGGTTAAAGCCCCCGGCCTGTCGGGTCAGGAGGGCTGACATCTTGTCCCAGGCCTGGCCCGCCGTGCCCGCCGCGGGGATGACCCGGGAGAGGAGGGGGAGCCAGGGATAGTTGGCCCTGGCTAGCCCATCGAGGGGAAATGCCAGGTCGAGATAGATGATGCCGTTCGTATACAAGGGGTGGAGGGAGACGGGCCTATCCCCAAGAATCCCGGTTTCCCGGGGAACCCGGTCCACGGTCAGGGGCAGGTCCCTAGACCTGAGCCGGGGCATGGTGGCCAGGGCCTCGGGGGAATCGGCCTGGGCCTGGATCCGGGCAAAGCTTTCCTGGCTAGCCCTGATGGAGGCCTCTTCCTCGGGACTCAAGGCGGCCTTGAGCGCCGCCAAGCGGCCAAGCTCGGCAGCCTCCTTTTTCTCAAAGAGGCCTGAGTCCGGACGGGCGGTCAGGCAGGTCCTGTGGGGGTTGTCCAGGAGCACCCTGCGGACAAAGGCCCCAAGCCAGGCAGGATCGGCCTCGATCGTGGCCTGGAGTTTGGCCAAGGGGGCCGAGACGGCTAGGCCCTCGTCGGGGCTGTGGCCCCGGATCCAGGAGCGATAGGCCCGGGTCATCAGCCGGGTGCCATAGGTGCCCGAGCCGCGGCGGATCTCCTTGGAGGCAAAGACCAGGGAATGGAGGGCCGTAACCAGGGCCTCGGCCTCGATCCCGTCCTTGGCGAAAGCCTCGAGGCTCGAGAGGATGAGGCCCTCGACCTGGTCCTCGATGCCTTCCTTGCAGCCCCGGAGGCCGGCGCTAAAGATTGGCTGGCGGAGGTTGGTGTCTAGGCCTGTATGGGGGGACAGGTCCTCCCCCAGGCCGCAGTTGCGCAGGGCCAGGGCCAGGGGAGCCCCGTCATGGCCCAGGAGGAGCTCGCCGAGAAGCTCCGCCGCCAGGGCCTCGGCGGGATCGGCCAGGGGGGGAAGGAGCCAGGACAGGATAACCGAAGTCTTGCCTTCGGAGCCAGCCTCGGGGGGAACCGCGAGGACTTCCCTGCGAGGGGCAGTCCTCGCCTGGGCTACCGGCACGTCCCCTATGCCGCCCTGGCGGGGCTTCCAACGGGGGTTTTCCCGGGAGAGGAAGGAATCCTCGAGAAAGGCGAGCTGGCGGGCGGTGTCGATGGAGCCATAGAGGAAAATTCGGCAATTGGAGGGATTGTAGTTGCTGGCCCAGAAGTCGAGGAAGCCAGGATAGTCCAGGTCGATGATAGTCTCGGGATTGCCGCCCGAGTCGTAGGAATAGGGATGGCCGGGCTCGAAGAGGCCCGAGACCAGGGCCGTCCCGATCAAGGAATCCGCGGAGGAATAGTCCCCCCGCATCTCGTTGTAGACTACCCCGCTCCGGCCCAGGCTCCCGTCCTCCTGGAATTCGAGGCGATGCCCCTCCTGCCTCAGGGTTTCCTCGCTGATGGCCGGGAAAAAGACCGCGTCCCCATAGACAGACATCAGGTTAAAGTAATCGGCCTCCACGGCGGAGGATGCCGGATAGATAGTCCTGTCCGGGTAGGTGAGGGCATTGAGGTAGGTCGCAAGGCTCCTCCGGGCCATCACCAGGAAGGGATCCCGGATGGGATAGCGCTCGGAGCCGCAGAGGACCGAGTGCTCGATTATGTGGGCCGCCCCGGTGCCATCCCGGGAGGGGGTGCGAAAACCAAAGGCAAAGGTGTTCTCCTCGTCCTCACAGGAGAGGTGA
>JAKPBN010000451.1 GCA_029778945.1 Spirochaetota bacterium | reverse complement strand
CCTGGGCTACCGGCACGTCCCCAATGCCGCCCTGGCGGGGCTTCCAACGGGGATTCTCCCGGGAAAGGAAGAAGTCCTCGAGAAAGGCAAGCTGGCGGGCGGTGTCGATGGAGCCATAGAGGAAAATTCGGCAATTGGAGGGATTGTAGTTGCTTGCCCAGAAGTCGAGAAAGCCCGGATAGTCCAGGTCGATGATAGTCTCGGGATTGCCGCCCGAATCGTAGGAATAGGGATGGCCGGGCTCGAAGAGGCCCGCGACCAGGGCCGTCCCGATCAGGGAGTCCGCGGAGGAATAGTCCCCCCGCATCTCGTTGTAGACCACCCCGCCCCGGCCCAGGCTCCCGTCCTCCTGGAATTCGAGGCGATGCCCCTCCTGCCTCAGGGTTTCCTCGCTGATGGCCGGGAAAAAGACCGCATCCCCATAGACAGACAGGAGGTTAAAATAATCGGCCTCCACGGCCGAGGACGCAGGATAGATGGTCCGGTCCGGGTAGGTGAGGGCGTTGAGGTAGGTCGCAAGGCTTCTCCGGGCCATCACCAAAAAGGGATCCCGGATGGGAAAGCGCTCGGAGCCGCAGAGGACCGAGTGCTCGACTATGTGGGCCGCCCCGGTGCCATCCCGGGAGGGAGTGCGAAAGCCAAAGGCAAAGGTGTTTTCCTCGTCCTCGCAGGAGAGGTGATAGACCTCGCAGCCGGTCTTTTTATGCCTGAGCCTGAGGCCCCGGCCGCGGTATTCCGGAAGCTCGGCTATGGAGACCAGGTCAAAGGCGGGGTGGAGACTTTCCATGGATTCAAGATGGCGATAGGGCGCAGGACAGTCAAGGAGGGCCATTTTTGCCTTTCCCGGCCCAAGGGAGCGAGGGTATACTCCCTTTATGAGCATCACGACTAAGACCGGCGATGGCGGCCAGACCAGTCTCTGGACCGGGGAAAGGGTGAACAAGGATGACCTCCGGGTCGAGGCCTATGGCAGCCTGGACGAGCTTTCCTCCTTTCTGGGCCTCGCAAGCCACTCCTGCCGCCTCCCGGAAACCCTGGAGGCTCTAGAGGATATCCAGCGCAAGCTCTACAAGGCCTGCTCGGAGCTCGCCTCGGCCCACCGCCCCCAGGGGCCCCTGATCTCCGCGGCGGACGAGGAAAAGATAACCGAGTCCATCCACGCCCTGGAGGCGGCCCTGCCCCTCACGGGCTTTGTCCTCCCGGGCTCGACCCCGGGTTCGGCCGCCCTGGACGTGGCCAGGACCGTCTGCCGCCGGGCCGAGCGGCGCATCGTGGCCCTGGCCGCCCGGGACGAGGTGGGCCAGTATGTCCGCCTCTACGTAAACCGGCTTTCGGACTACCTCTTTATGCTTGCCCGGAGGGAGGAGGCATCCCTTGGGGCTATCCGCTACGCCAAGGCTCCCTGACCGTGCTCAAGAAAACCCGCTTTGACTCGAGCCTCGTGCGGGACCTTCCGGCCTTTACAAGGCTTATGCCCTACCTCATGCCCGACAAGAAGGGCTCGATCATCTACTTCCAGCAGGATCTCGACGTCACCGGGACCCTGCCCTTTATCAAGGACTTCAACCGGAGCCTCATAAAGGAGGGGGCGGTCCTCACCCTCTTTGAAGTTGTCCTCCTCGCGGCCTCCCGGGCCATTGTTTTCCGGCCCCGGCTCAACCGCTTTATCTCGGGCTACCGCTACTGGCAGAGAAACCAGATACTCCTCAACTTTGTGGCCAAGAAGGAACTCACCGACGAGGGGGAGGAAGTCAACGTCAAAATCCCCTTTGAGCCTGATGAGACCCTGCGGACCGTGGCCTTCAAGGTCAGGGCCTACGTCAAGGCCGCCATCTCCGAGGGGGGGCTGGAGAACGAGAAGGTCGTCTCCGGCCTCATGCTCCTCCCCCATGGGCTTCTCAAATTCGTGGTAGGCGCTATGAGCTGGCTCGACCAGCACAACCTGATGCTGCCCTCCCTCCTGCGGAGCGACCCCATGTGGGCCTCGGTCTTCCTGGCCAACGTGGGCTCCTTTGGCCTCGACGCCCCCTTCCACCACCTCTTTGAGCGGGGGAACTGCCCTATCTTCATGGCCGTGGGCAAGGTCCGGACCGAGGAG
>JAKPBN010000450.1 GCA_029778945.1 Spirochaetota bacterium | reverse complement strand
TTGAGGTCCGGAAAACCAAGAATCCCTCGAGGCTATTGGGGGGATAGGGTGAGAATTGCGGTCTACTTGCAAGTCATGGGCGTAAAAGGCGATACTCAACGGATGGAAGTTACGCATCGCGCATTTGCCCTCTGTGCCCTCGGGCTCGAGAAGGTTCTCTCCAACGAGATCGAGCGTCTGGGCCTCAAGACGGCAGGACGGGCTCCCGGGAGGGTCTGGTTTGAAGCCGACCCCAAGGGACTATTCAGGGCCAATCTCTGCCTAAGAACGGCAGAGCGGGTCCTGGTCGAGGCAGCCAGCTTTAAGGCCGCTGACTTCGATGCCCTATTCGATTCAAGCAAGAAGGTGGCCTGGGAGCAGTTCTTCGCGAAGGAAGACAAGCTTGTGATCGAGAGGGTGAGGATCCGGGACTCCCAGCTCGACGCCCAGACCTCCGTCCAGTCCGTGGTCCACAAGGCCATCTACGAGCGCCTTGGCGAGGTCTATGCCCTCGACCACCTGCCCGAGACCGGGAAGGAGCGCTCGGTCCGGGTTTACCTCGAGGAAAACGAGTGTCTCATCGGCCTCGACCTCTCCGGGGATGCCCTCCACAAGCGCGGCTACCGAAAGTCCACCGTTGAAGCCCCCCTCAAGGAGACTATCGCCGCGGCCTGCCTCTTCCTGGCGGGCTGGAACCGGCGCATCCCCCTCCTCGACCCCTTCTGCGGCTCCGGCACTATCCTGATCGAGGCCGCCCTTCTTGGGGCCGAGATGGCCCCCGGCCTGACCAGGTCCTTTGCGATGGAGACCATGCCCTTTGCCGATGAGGCCTCCTTTGAGGCCGAGCGCGCCGCCGCCCGGGCCAGGGTCAGGACCGATGTGGAGCTCTCCCTCTCGGGCAGCGACATCGACGAGTCGGCTCTCGCCGCCGCCCGGGCCAACGCCGAACTGGCCGGGGTCGCCCAGCTGATCGACTTTGACCATATCCGGGCCGAGAAGCTCGAGCCTGAGGCCCCTATGGGCTACATCATCACCGATCCCCCCTATGGCAATAGGCTGGGCACCGAGGATGAGGCCCTCGACCTCTATAAGCGCCTGGGTGAGATGGCCCCCCGCTACAAGGGCTGGGGCCTGGGTTTTGTGACCAACCGCCAGGACTTTGGCACTTCCTTTGGCCGCAGGGCTATTGCGGAGCACAAGATCCTCAACGGCGCCGAGGAGCAGTGGTTCCACTGGTATGCCCCGGGCTATGAGGATAAGGAAGCCCGCCCCCTCCTCGTCCCGGAGACCAAGGACGAGGCCGGGGAAGCCGAGCATGCCCCCAAGGTCAGGAAGGGTGGACCGCGCCGGGACAAGTCCGGCGGTGACCGACCTGCGCGGCCGAGCTATGGCGACAAGCCACCAAGGCCGATCTACGGCGACAGGCCCTCAAGGCCGAGCTATGGCGACAAGCCCCCAAGGCCGAGCTACGGCGACAGGCCCCCAAGGCCGAGCTATGGCGACAAGCCTCCAAGGCCGAGCTATGGCGACCGGCCCCCACGGCCGAGCTATGGCGACAGGCCCCCACGGCCGAGCTACGGCGACAGGCCCCGGTTTGAAAAGGAAAGGCCTCCCCGCCGGGAAGCCTACAGGCCCGGTGGCGACCGGCCGAGCGGGGACAGGCCCCGCCCGAGCTACGGCGACAGGCCTTCCGGGGATAGGCCCCGCCCGAGCTACGGCGACAGGCCTACCGGCGACCGGCCCCGCCCGAGCTACGGCGACCGGCCGAGCGATGACAGACCCCGCCCGAGCTACGGCGACAGGCCTTCCGGGGACAGGCCCCGCCCGAGCTACGGTGACAGGCCTTCCGGTGACAGGCTCCGCCCGAGCTACGGTGACAGGCCGTCCGGGGACAGACCCCGCCCGAGCTACGGTGACAGGCCGAGTGGGGACAGGCCCCGCCCGAGCTACGGCGACCGGCCGTCCGGGGACAGGCCCCGCCCGAGCTACGGTGACCGGCCGTCCGGGGACAGACCCCGCCCGAGCTACGGTGACAGGCCTTCCGGGGATCGCCCCCGGCCGAGCTACGGCGACAGGCCGTCCGGGGACAGGCCCCGCCCGAGCTACGGTGACAGGCCTTCCGGCGACCGGCCCCGGCCGAGCTACGGCGACCGGCCCAGGACCGACCGTCCGCCCCGCCGGGATGGCCCCAGGCCGCCCCGCCCCCCTCGACGTGAGGACTAAGTCATAAAGAATAAGCCGCTCCCACCCGGGAGCGGTTTTTTTGCCCCTCTTCCTATTGGCCTTTCGTCGCCTGGGGTATGATCTTGTATGTAGATATCAAGAGGAGGACGGACGATGCTAGCCAGGGCAGGACTTATGGGGGGCTGTGACCTCGACACGGGCAGGCCCGATCCCGAGCCGGTGGCCATTGTGGTGTTCGGCGCCTCCGGCGACCTGGCCCACCGCAAGGTTATCCCCGCCCTCTGGGATCTTTTTGCCGGCGGCGGCCTCCACCCTGAGAGCCGGATTATCGGTGTAGCCCGGCGGGCTTTTTCGGACTCCGCCTTTCGCCAGGAGCTCAGAGACTCGGTGGCAAAACGAGCCAGGACCGCGCTCACCGAGCCAGGCTGGAAGGACTTCGAGGCCAAGCTCTCCTACCTCCAGGGGGACCTCGACCAGGCCGCCACCTATGCCGAGCTCGCCCGGCGCCTTGAGGCTCCGGGCCAAGCGGCTAACCGCCTCTTTTACCTGGCCGTCTCCCCCGACCAGTTCGGGCCCGTCGCCGAGGGCCTGGCGGCCGCCGGCCTGGGCAGCGCCGACCGGGAGGCCCGGGAGGGCGAGGCCTACCGCCGCCTCGTGGTGGAAAAGCCCTTTGGCCGGGACAGGCAGAGCGCAAGGGAGCTGTCCCGGAGGCTCAACGCCTGCTTTGCCGAGCGGGACATCTTCCGCATCGACCACTATCTCGGGAAGGAGACCGTCCAGAATCTCCTCTACCTGCGCTTTGCCAACTCCATCTTTGAGCCCCTCTGGAACCGCCAGTACATCGAGCGCGTGGAGATCGACGTGCTGGAGACCGGGGGCATCGGCTCGAGGGGAGGCTACTACGACCACGCCGGGGCCAGCCGGGACATGATCCAGAACCACCTCATCCAGCTCCTCTGCCTTAGCCTGATGGAGCCCCCGCCCAGCCTCGACCCCGAGGCTATCCGGGACGAGAAGGTCAAGGTCCTCAAGTCCATCCCGAGCTACAGCCCCGGGGACTTCCTGGCCCGGTCCCGCCGGGCCCAATACCTGGCCGGGACGGGAGCCGGGGGCGAGGCCATCCCCGACTACCACGCCGAGGCCAAGGTCGACTCGGCCTCCCGGACCGAGACCTTCGCCGCCCTCCGCCTCGAGGTGGACAACTGGCGCTTTGCCGGGGTCCCGGTGATCCTGCGCACCGGCAAGGCCCTCGACCGCCAGGCCTCGGAGATCCGCGTCATCTTTCGCCGCCCGCCGGAGACCCTCTTTGCCGGCCTCTGCGCCGACCGCCTGCCCACGAATGTCATAGTTATCAGGATTCAGCCCGAGGAGGGCATCTGGCTCGACATCAACACCAAGGAGCCCGGCCGGGCAAGCCTGGCTCCCAAGTCCCTGCGCTTCTCCTACCGGGAGGGGGAGGGCGGGGCCCTGCCCGAGGCTTACGAGCGCCTCCTGGCCGATGCCTTCCAGGGGGACTCCACCCTCTTTATCCGGGCTGACGAGGCGGAGGAGGCCTGGCGCATCGTGGACGGCCTCGAGGCCGCCTGGTCCTCCCCCGAAGCGCCGGCCCCGGTCCGCTATCCTGCGGGCTCCTCCCCCGACCTCGACGTCCTTCGCCTGGACAGACCATGAGGCTCGAGACCTTTGACACCCCGGAGGCTTGGCTCGAGGCCGGCCTCGCCGCCTTTGCCGCCGCCGCCCGGCTTGCCCGGGCGGTGGGGCAGGGGAGCCTGGACTTTTGCCTTGCCGGGGGCACTACCCCGGCACCCCTGTACCAGGCCCTCGCGGCCTCCGAGGACTTCGCCCAGGCCCTCCGGGGTCCGCAGGCCCTCCGGGGCCCGCAAGTCTCAAAGGCCTTGGAGCCCGGGCTCTGGCTCGGGGACGAGCGGGAGGTTCCGGCCGACCACGCCGAGCGGAATGGCCGCCTTGTGGCCGAGGCCTTTGGCCAGGCCCCCTGGCCCCACAGCCTCCACCTCTGGCCCCCAGGGCCTGCGGCCGAGGCCGCCGCGGCCTATGCCACCGAAATTGTGGATAGCTTTCAGGGGCCTCCCGTATTTGACCTCGCCCTCCTGGGCCTGGGCGAGGATGGCCATACGGCCAGCCTTTTCCCGGGGGATGCTATCCTAGCCGCGAGGGAAGCCCTGGCCCTGCCATCCCTGGCCCCCTCGGAGCCCCGGCGGCGGATGAGTCTCACCCTTGGGAGCCTCCGGGCTTCCAGGGCTATCGTCTTCTTCGTCCGGGGTCCGGACAAGAAGGCCATCGTCGAGGCCCTGGCCAGGGAAGACCCGAGCCTCCCCGCCTCGGCCCTCGCTGGTGCCCAGACCCGCATCCTCTATTGCCGCCTCTGATCGATTCACCCTTGACAGGTCCTCCCTTTTGCCCCATTTATTAAACTAAGTTAGTTAATTATCTTCCTGGGGGTGAAGTGAAGGCTCGGGCGGCATCGGATCTCAAGGAATACAACCGCATGCTCGTCTATAACCTGGTTAAGGCCGAGGGAGGCATCTCCAAAGCCGACATAGCCAGGCGCCTCGAGCTTTCCGTCCCCACGGTGATCAAGATAGAGGAATACTTTACCCGCCTGGGCATCTTTATGGATGGCGGGGAGGGCGAGGCCGCCTTGGGCCGAAAGCCCATGCTCCTCTCGTTTCACCCCCAGGCCGCCTATGCCATAGGTGCCGAGTACGACGGGGTCCACCTCTCGGTCGGCCTTGTCGACCTGGCCGGCCGGGTATCCTCGATCCGCAAGGCCGAGGCCCCCCCCGACCTGGGCCTTCTCCTCGGTTCCCTCCTCGAGTCCGAGGTCGAGGCACTGATCGCCACCTCGGGCCTGGCCCGGGAAAGGATCAAGGGCCTGGGCCTGGGAGTCCCTGCGGTAGTCCATGAGGGAGAGGGCCTGATAGGCCTAGCCCCCCTGGTCGGAGTCGAGAGAACCGTGGACTACAAGCCCTTGATCAGCAAGCTCGAGGCCAGGCTGGGCATGCCCATAAAGGTCGCCAACGACGCCAATGCCGCAGCCCTGGGGGAAGTCGCCGCCCGGGGCGAGGACTGCGGGGGAGACCTCATCTTTGTGGTCCTGGGCCGAGGCGTGGGCGCCGGCCTAATCCTCGACGGAAGGCTCCGCCAGGGCTCCTCGGCCTCGGCGGGGGAGATCGGCTACATGGTCTTTGACCGCCTGGCCCGGGGGACGAGCCCCGGCCCGGGCTGGCTCGAGTCTTCCATGGGCCTAAGCGCCTTCTGGGCCGAGGTCGCCCGCCAGGGAAGCCCCGACCAGGCCTCGGTGGAGCGGGTCGCCTCCTTTCTGGCCCTGGGCCTGGCCAACCTCTGCATAGCCCTCGACGTAAGGACTGTTGTCCTGGGCCGGGCCGGCAAGGAGTCCTTTGGCCCCGCCCTCCTCTCGAGCCTCCGGGAGAACCTTCACCGTTCCTGTCCCATGGAGATTTGCTGTGAGTTTTCCGTCGCCCCCGAGCCCGGCGTGGCCGGGGCGGCTGGCCTTGCCCAGGCCGCCTGGCTCCAGGCGACCTTCGCGGGCTGAGACTGGATTCCGCGGCCGAGGACGGGGGACGGGCCCCCGCCTTAGGCCATGCAGGATATGTGCTCGATAGGCAGTGCCGGCGCTGGCCCCAAGGGACCGCCGTCCTGCCCGAGAAGGAGGAGAGCTGTGAAGAAGTTTGGAGTAATCGGGCTCGTGCTGGTCCTGCTGTTCGCCCTTGGGGCCAGCACCGCCGCCACGGCAGAGCAGACGTCGATTGTCTACTGGCAGTACTTCTACCAGTCCAAGGTCGACGTGATGGACCAGCTCATCAAGGAGTTTATGGCCAAGAACCCCGACATCAAGGTCGAGCAGGTCACCTTCCCCTATGAGAGCTACAACCAGAAGGTCGCGGCCTCCATCCCCGCCGGGGAAGGCCCCGATGTGATCAACCTGTTCTGCGGCTGGCTGCCCATGTACGTCAAGGCCGGCTACATCCAGGACCTGCCGGCCAAGGATTTTTCCCCGGCCTACATGAAGTCGACCTACTATCCCTTCGTGGCCCAGAATGTCAACTTCGGGGGCAAGCTCTACTCCGCCCCCACGGCCGTGCGCACCCTCGCCCTCATCTGGAACAAGAAGCTCTTCAAGGAAGCCGGCCTCGATCCTGAGAAGCCGCCGAAGACCCTCGACGAGCTCGCCGCCTACGCCAAGAAGCTCTCCAAGTACGATGCCCAGGGCAACCTCATCCAGGCTGGCCTGACCATGCAGCCCTCCGGCCAGGGCCATGCCTGGCTCCGGGAAGTCCTCATCCGCCAGTTCGGCGGGGCCCCCTATGACGCCTCCGGCCGCAAGGTGACCTACGCCACCCCCCAGGGCACCCAGGCCCTCCAGTGGTACATGGACCGGATCATGAAGGACAAGGTCGGCTATCCCAACTTCGCCACCGACGACGTGACGGCCTTCAAGGCCCAGAAGGCCGCGATGACCATCGACGGGTCCTTCCGCATCGCCACCCTCAATGGGGTCAAGGACCTCGAGTGGGGCGCCGCCGAGCTGCCGTCCTACAAGGGCGTCCAGTCCAACTTCGCCTCCTTCTGGACCCACTCCATCGTCGCCGGGGTCAAGGGCAAGAAGCTCGAGGCTTCGATCAAGTTCCTCAAGTACATCACCTCCCCCGAGGCGATGGAGCTCTGGCTCGCCAAGGTCGGCGAGCTCCCCGCCAATCCCAAGATCGGCGATGCCCACAAGAACGATCCCTATGTCTCCGTCTTCCTCAAGGGCCTGCCCTACGCCCACGCCACGGCCTATGTGGACGAGGCCGGCCAGCGGACCCTCTTTGTCGACATGATCGACGAGCTCAACCTCAAGGGCGGAAAGGCCGCCGATGTGCTCAAGGCCGTCGCCGCCAAGGAACAGAAGCTGATAGACGATTTCTGGAAATAGCCTGATCAGATAGAAACGCAACCACTGAACCCCCGGCCAGAAACAATCATGGCCGGGGGGCTAGCGGAGCCGGGCAGAATTGCCCGGCGCGGCGTTAGGCACGGAGGACACGGAGATATCACGGATGGAAGAGCGATTTTAGCGCCAGGGAGATGGCCTTGGAGGCGTGTTGATCATATTTATGATGAACATCCTTTCAGCGATCTCCTTGGGATTTTTTCACTATCCCTTCTCCTCCGTGTCTCCGTGCCTCCGTGGTGAATCTTCCATTTCTTGTATTCCTCTCGCCCTGGGGAGCCCTAGATGACACTTGCGAAAAAGCGGGCCATGACGGCCTATTCGTTCCTGGCCCTGCCGATACTCTTCTTCCTCTGCGTCCGCTTTGGGCCCATGCTCTATGCCATGGTCCGGAGCCTGACTGACTGGAGCCTCCTGCGCAGGACCAACCAGTTTATCGGCCTGGAGAATTTCAAGGCCGTCCTGGGGGATCCGGTCTTCATCAAGGCCCTGGGCAACACCTTCACCTACGCCCTCCTGGGCGCCCCCATTGTCATCGGCCTCAGCCTAGGCATAGCCCTGCTGCTCAACAAGGTGATCGGAGGCCGGGGCCTCTTCCGCCTCATCTATATCCTGCCCTATATCACGCCCATCGTGGCCGTCTCCTGGGTCTGGCGCTGGATGTTCCAGACCCCACCGTTGGGCCTGATCAACAACCTTTTCTCCGTCCTGGGCCTCCCGGGCATGGACTTTCTCAACAGCCCCAAGCAGGCCCTCTACTCCATCCTCTCCGTCAACATCTGGGTGGAGATGGGCTATTGCGTCACGGTCTTCCTGGCGGGCATCCAGACCATCCCCTCGGATTGCATAGAGGCCGCCAAGATAGACGGAGCCTCGGAGCGCAAGGTCCTCACCCGGATCATCCTCCCCCTCCTCATGCCCATCACCCTCTTCCTCATGATCATGCAGGGCATCCAGTTCCTGCGGATCTTCACCCCCGTCTACAACATGTCCTTCCAGGCCATGGGCGGGCCCCTGGACTCCACCAAGTCCGCGGCCCTCTATATCTACCAGTCCGCCTTCATGAAATTCGAGATGGGCCGGGCCTCGGCGGCGAGCCTCATCCTGTTTGCGGTGATCATGGCCATAACCCTGGTCCAGCTCAAGTTCTTCGACAGCAAGGCCAAGGCTTAAGGAGGCGGTATGACCATAGAGCGAAAATCGGGCCTCATCGCGGCCTACGCGATACTCATCCTCCTCTCGGTGGCCATGCTCTTTCCCTTTGTGTGGATGGTCCTCTCCTCCCTGAAGGACGCCACCCAGATCTTCCAGCTCCGCCTCTTTCCCTCGGAGCCCACCCTCGAGAACTACCGCTATATCTTCTCCGGCCGCTCCAAGTTTCCCCAGTGGTTCATGAACTCGGCCATCGTCGCGGTCTGCACCACGGCCTCGGTCCTGTTTTTCGATTCCCTCCTCGGCTATACCCTGACCAAGTTCACCTTCCCCGGAAAGAAGTTCATCTTCCTCCTCGTCATCTCGACCCTGATGATCCCCACGGAGATGCTGGTGATCCCCTGGTATGCCCTGGCCCGGGCCATGAAATGGGGCAATAGCTACTGGGGCATAATGTTCCCGGGCATGATCTCGGCCTTCGGGGTCTTCCTCATGCGCCAGTTCATGACGACCATCCCAGACGACCTCATCGACGCCGCCCGCATCGATGGCCAGGGGGAGCTCATGATCTTCATCAAGATTGTCCTCCCCCTTGTGACCCCGGCCCTGGCGACCCTTGCCATCTTCAACTTCATAGGCAACTGGAATTCCTTCCTCTGGCCCCTGATCATCGCCTCCAAGCCCTCGATGTTCACCCTGCCCGTGGGGCTGGCGAATTTCTCCGGCGAGGCGGGCAGCGACTGGCACCTCATCATGACCGGGGCTACCGTATCCATGGCGCCCCTCGTGGTGATCTTCCTCATCTTCCAGAAACAGATAGTCCGGGGCATCGCGATGACCGGGCTGAAAGGCTAAACCACCATGCGCGTAATCGATTCCCATGTGCATTTCCCCGAGGACAAGATCATCGATGACGGCCGGTCCCAGGCTGCCGGATCCCCGGCCTCCCCGGCCGGCGCCGGCGGGGCCACCAAGGGCGGCACGGGCTACACGAGCGGCCGCCCGGTCGGCGGACCCGCCCTCCACCCCTGGCTCGACGCCGAGAAGGCCCGCTGGGAGGCCGCCTGGCGCTTCCCGGCCCCCATCAAGGTCTCCGAGGCCGAGGGCGAGAGGCTCTGGGACAAGGAAATTGACAAGTATGAGTATCTCAAGGCCGTGGTCTTTGTGACCGCGGGCTCCAACGACCTGGGGGCGGCCCTCCAGGCAAGGCATCCCGGGCGCTTTGTCTCCTATGCCCACCACGACCCCCTCCTCCCGGACGCGGCCGAGAGGCTCGAGAAGGCGGTCAAGGTCCAGGGCCTAAAGGGCTACAAGCTCCTGGGGCCCAAGATCGACCGGCCCCTGGACGACCCCTCCTTCTTCCCGCTGTGGGAGATCGCGCAGGAGGCCCGAATCCCCCTCCTCATCCACTTTGGGATCATGGGCGGGGCGGGGGGGATAGCCAACCACACCAACATCAACCCCATCATGGTCCATGCGGTGGCCAAGGCCTTTCCCGACCTCCCGATCATCATCCCCCACTTTGGCTGCGGCTATGTCTTCGAGACCCTCAACCTCTGCTGGGCCTGCCCCAATGTCTTCGTGGACACCTCGGGCTCGAACCAGTGGATGCGCTGGATGCCCTACGAGGTGAGCCTGGCCTCCCTCTTCAGGAAATACCATGACACGATAGGCGCCTCCCGGATCATCTTTGGCACCGACTCGTCCTGGTTCCCCCGGGGCTTTACCCAGGCCTACCTCGATCTCCAGGTGAGGGAGATGCGGGACAATGGCTTTGACGAGGCCGAGGTCGACGCGGTCCTCTATCGCAACATCGCCGGCCTCCTCGGGATCGAGTAAGGGAGGGGCCGATGTTCTCCCCCGTCTACACCGACCGGGTCCTCGATCCGGCCTTCACGAACTGGAAGGACCTCTACGCCCTGGACTCCGTCGAGGTCCACCGGGCCCACCTCCTGGGCCTCCTCGAGGCCGGCATTGTGAGCCGGGACAAGGCCCTGGCCCTGGCCGGGGCGATGGACCAGATGGACGCGGATTTCCAGGCTCCCGCCGCGATCCCTCCGGGAGTCGAGGACCTCTACTTCCTCTACGAGGGCGAGCTCGGCCGCAGGCTGGGGCCTGAGACCGCGGCCTGGCTCCATACGGCCCGGAGCCGCAACGACATGGACGGGACAATCTTCCGCCTCGCCCTGCGCCGGGCCCTCCTCGTCCTGGCCTGGGAAGTCCAGGACCTCCTTGGGGCCCTCCTCGAGCGGTCTCGGGCCAGCGGCGGGGTCCTCACCGTCCTCTATACCCACGGCCAGCCGGCCAACGTCTCGACCCTGGGCCACTATCTCTCGGCCTTCGCCGGGGAGGTCGCGGCCGACCTGGAGGACCTCCTGGCGGGAATGGCGTCGGTCAACCTGTCCACCATGGGGGCCTGCGCGATCACCGGGACCGGCTTTCCCCTCCGGCGGGAAAGGGTAGCCGTCCTCCTGGGCTTCCCCGGCTTTGTGGCCAACACCTACGAGGCCATCTCCTCCTCCCATTGGCTCACCCGGCCCTGCTCGGCCCTGGAGGCCCTCCTCCAGGACTATACCCGCCTCGCGGCCGATCTCCTGCACAAGGCATCCTGCGAGGTGGGCCTCATCACCTTCCCGGACTCCCTCGTCCAGGTCTCCTCCATCATGCCACAGAAGCGCAATCCCGTGATCATAGAGCACCTGCGCATCCAGGCGGGCCTCGGCCTGGGCTCCTGCGCCTGTCTGCGGAACCTCTGGCATTCGGCGCCGTATCAAGACGTCAACGAGGCCGCGGACGCCCCGGTGTCGATCCTCATCGACAGCCTCGGGATGGCCTCCTCGGCGACGGCCCTCCTCAAGGAGATAGTCCTCAACATCGGGGGCGATGAGGCCCGGGCCCGGGAGATCGCCCTGGGCTTTGGGGTGACGACGACGGAGCTCGCGGACACCTTGGTGAGGGAATGCGGGCTAGGCTTCCGGAGCGCCCACGAGATCTCCTCCCGCTTTGTCCGCTCCGGCCGAGACCTAGGCGCCCTAAGGGCCGCCTTCCTGGAGATCGCCGGAAGGGAGCTGCCCTTCAGCGACGCCCAGATCGAGGCCATCCTGGCCCCCGAGCGCTTTGTGGAAGTGCGCAAGCTCCCCGGCGGTCCCGCCGCCGAGGGGATGGCCGCCGTCTATGAGGCCCTTGAGGCCCGACGGTCCCGGATCGGCCAAGCCCTGGGCGAGATCGAGGCCCGGATGGCCGCAGGCGCCGCCGAGCTGGCCCGGGCCTGGAAGGCCCTTTCCTCCCAGGCCCCAGGCCCAGCCAGGGCCGACCGCGAAGGACAGGGGAAATGAGGCTCCTCTATATCGGGGTCGACTGCGGGGGCACAAGCCTGCGGGCAGCCGCGGCGGGTCCCTCGGGTACGGTCCTGGGCGAGCTCGTCGTGCCCACCGGGGATGCCCAGGAGAGGGAAAACGGCCTGGGCCAGGCCATAGCCTCCCTGATCGCCGACCTGGTGGCCGAGGTGTCCGAGGAGGGCGACCTCGTGGGCGGCATAGGGGTAGGCCTTCCCTTTGTCTGCTGGGAGGGCAAGGCCTGGCTTTACCGCAATGTGAGGGCCCTCGATCCCGGCCGCCTCCAGGCCGAGCTCAGCGCCCGCTATGGCTGCCCGACCATGCTTGAGAACGACGTCAAGTGCGCCGCCCTCGGGGAGTCCTGGCTCGGGGTGGCCCGGGGGGTCGACCCCTTTGTCTTCGTGAATCTGGGCACCGGCCTCTCCTCGGCCTTCTTCCTGGGCGGGCGGGTCTACCGGGGAGCCCATGGGGCAGCCGGGGAGATAGCCTTCCTCTCCTTGGGCGCGGGCAACGACCCAAGCCCGGGGACCTTTGTCCCCGCCGTCGACCGCCTGGGCGCCCTCGAGGAGGCCTTTAGCGGGGTGGGCCTAGGCGCGGCCTACCGGAGGCTCTCGCCCGGGGCCGAGGCCCTGGACGCCCAGGAGATCTTCCACCGGGCCGAGGCCGGGGAGGCCCTCGCAAGGAATGTGATCGACTCGGGGATGGCCCACCTCCTCCCGGCCCTGGCCAACCTGGCCACGGCCCTGGATCCCAGCCTCCTCGTCCTGGGCGGGGGCATAGCCCGGGGCCTAGGGCCCTGGCTACCCTCCATCGAGGCCTATGTCGGCCGCCTCACGCCCTTCCCGCCGGCGGTGATGCTCTCGGGTCTCGGGGGCCGAGCCGGCCTCCTGGGAGCCATCAGGCTCGCGATGGGCGTATAGGCTCGGCGCCCCCTAGTGGTCCAGGACCCGGGACAGGAAGTCCCGGGCCCTCTGGGTCCGGGGGGCCGAGAAGAAGCTCTCGGGTCTCGCTTCCTCTGCGATAAGGCCCTGGTCCATGAAGAGGATCCGGTCCGCCGCCTCCCGGGCAAAGCGCATCTCATGGGTGACCACGACCATGGTCATGCCCTCGACCGCGAGGTCGCGCATCACCGCCAGGACCTCGCCCACCATCTCCGGGTCGAGGGCCGAGGTGGGCTCGTCGAACAGGAGGGCGTCGGGCTTCATGGCCAGGGCCCGGACAATCGCTATGCGCTGCTTCTGGCCGCCCGACAGCTGGGCCGGGAAGGCGAGGGCCTTGTCCGTCAGGCCCACCCGGGCGAGGAGCCTCATCGCCTCCTCCTCGGCGGCCCCCTTCTCAAGCCCCAGCACTTTGCGGGGCGCGAGGCAGAGGTTGTCCAGGACCCGGAGGTGCGGAAACAGGTTGAAGTGCTGGAAGACCATGCCCAGGTGGCGCCTCAGGCCGTCCTCGTCGATCCTGCCCGGGTAGACGGTCCCGTTCCTGAAGCTGATCGTCCCTCCCGAGGGCCTCTCCAGGAGGGAGAGGCAGCGGAGGAAGGTGGACTTGCCCGAGCCCGAGGGCCCCACGACGGCCACGGCCTCCCCGGCTTCTATGTCCACGTCAATGCCCCGGAGGACCTCGAGCTGGCCAAAGCTCTTCTTTAGGCCCCGGGTCTCAATAAGCGCCATTTCTGAGCCTCCTTTCCACGCGGGCGAGGAGCTTGGAGAGGGGGAAGGTCATGAGGAAGTAGACCAGGGCGGCCACGAGGAGGGGCTCGAAGGGCCTGAAGGTGATGCCGCGGACCGTGTCCGCCTTGTACATGAGCTCGGCGATGCCGATGATCGACACGATGGACGATTCCTTTATAACTACGACAAGCTCGTTGCCCAGGGCCGGGAGGATGTTCCTTAGGGCCTGGGGGAGGACGACCAGGCGGAGGGAGTCCCCGTAGCCCAGGCCCAGGGAGCGGGCGGCCTCGGCCTGGCCCCGGTCCACGGCCTGTATGCCGGCCCGGAAGATCTCGCAGACATAGGCCGCGGAGTTGATCGAGAGGGTCAGGGCCCCGGCCATGAAATCCGGGACGCTCATGCCCAGGGCCCGGCCCAGGGCCGGCCAGTCGGGGAAGGCCAGGCCGATCCGCTGGAGGCCGTAGTAGACCACAAAGAGCTGGACGAGGAGGGGGGTGCCCCGGATGAACTCCACGTAGCCCGCCGAGAGGAGGCGGGGCAGGCGGTGGCGGGAGATCCGGCCCACCGCCAGGAGGGTGCCTATGAGGACACCTCCCGCCACCGCGAGGATGGCGAGGAGGAGGGTGTTCTTGGCGCCCACCAGGTAGTAGCGCCAGTACTTCTCGAGGAAGGAGAAATCCACGGGGGCCGCCTTGCCTTGGGGGTCTTCAGCCTAGAGCTGGTCCATCGCGGCCTTGGCCTCGGTGACAAAGCCCGCGATCGCGCCGGTCTCCTCGAGGCGCGCGATGGTGGCGTTCACCGCGTCCAGGAGTGCCTGGCTGCCCTTCTTGACGGCGACGGCCGAGCCGCCCTCGCTGTCGGGGAAGACAAAGGGGGCCACCGCGAGGTCGGGGTTGGCGGAGGCATAGGCCTTGGCCACCTCGGTCTCGACCACGAGGCCGTCGATCTTGCGGTTCTTGAGCTCCAGGACGAGGTCGGCGACCTTGCCCAGCTCCTTGACCTCGGGGCTGCCGGCGTTGGCGTCGGCCATGCCCTTGATCTGCTTCTTGGCGATGCCTACCTGGATGGCTCCCTTCTGGGCGCCGATCACGGCCTTTTTGAGGGACTCGACGGTCGTGTACTTGGCCGCGTCGGCGGCGCGGATGAGGACGGTCTGCTCGGCCCGGTAATAGATGGAGGAGAAGTCCGTGCTCTTCTTGCGCTCCTCCGTGGGGGTCATCCCGGCAATCACGAGGTCGATGTTGCCCGAGTCGAGGGCCGCGAGGAGGCCGTCGAATTTCATGTCCTTGATCTCGAGGCTGACTCCGAGGTCCTTGGCCACTTCCTTGGCGATCGCCACATCGAAGCCGACGACGGTGTCGGCGCCGTTCACCTGGGTGTGGAATTCATAGGGGGGAAAGTCGGCCGAGGTGCCGAGGATGAGCTTGCCGCTCTTTTTGACCGCGTCGAGGGCCGAGACGGGGGTCTTCTTGGCGCAGCCGGGCAGGGCGAGGAGGCCAAGGATGAGGAGGAAGGTGGCTGTCGGCTTGAGGAACTTGTGCATAGGGAATATCTCCTGGGATTTGAGCTTCCTATGCATAAAAATGCAAAAAAGGCCACTTAGTCAACATAATATGCAGAAAAACCGCATTAAAATGCGAAAATCCACCAGGATAGCGAGCGGCCTCCCGCATGCCTCGCTTTTCCTTGACCCGAGGCTCCGGCCCAGCTCGACTGCCCTTCCGGGCAAAGCCCTATCCGCAGGAGGCCCTAAGTGAGACTCAGCGACCTGGCCTGGACCCTGGCCATCGTGGTGATCCTGGGACTCTTTGTCCTGCCCGCCACGGCCCCGATCCTCCTTGGCCTCACCGCCGCCCATCCCTACCTGATGGGCTTTGGCAAAT
>JAKPBN010000429.1 GCA_029778945.1 Spirochaetota bacterium | reverse complement strand
TCCCCCTCCGTCATCGCCACCTCCATCTCCTACGCCGTGATCGGCGTCAAGGGCGACAAGCTCAATCCGAACGTCTACCAGGTCCGGGCCCTTCCCCGCCGCGTCATCCTCCCCTCGGAGCTCGTGACCAAGGCGAACGCGAAGGACTTCTACGTCCCCGACGCCCCGTTCTGATCTAGAGTAAAGGATAGCAAGCCACAGAGGCGCAGAGGAAGATGGGGAAGGTGAGAGCTTTCTCCATCGATTCTCCCCTCGCTTGCCTTTGGCCTCTGTGGTGTTTCTTTTCCCATTTCGGATAAGGAGATTGCCATGAGCATCAAGATAGGCATTATCGGGGCCGGAGGCATGGCTCGCTACCACGTGGCCGGCTTCAGGTCGGCGGGAGCGGAGGTACTGGCCTTCTGCGATCCTTCTCCCGAGGCGAGGAAGAGGGCGGCGGACACCTTTGGAGTGGCCGAGACCTATGCTTCCCTCCCTGAGATGCTCAAGGCCCGTCCCGAGATCGAGGCCGTGTCCATCATAACACCCAACAAGTTCCACTCGCCCCTCGCCGTCGAGGCCCTGGCCGCGGGCCGCCACGTCTTCTGCGAGAAGCCTCCGGCCCTCAACGCCGCCGAGGTGGGCAGGATGAAGGCCGCCGCCGAGGCCTCAGGCCGGCACCTGGTCTTTGACTTCAACAACCGCGCCAGGCCCGAGTCCCAGGCCATGATGGAGTACATCAAGTCCGGCGAGGTGGGCCACATCAACTCCGCGAGGGCCGTCTGGTCCCGGAGAAGCGGCATCCCCGGCTTTGGAGGCTGGTTCACGACCAAGAAGCTTTCGGGCGGGGGGCCGGTGATCGACCTCCTCCACATGCTCGACCTGGCTCTCTGGTTCATGGGCTATCCCGAGGCCACCTGGGTCCTCGCGGGAGCCTTCCATGACTTTATGGACAATCCCGGCTTCAAGGGGCCCTGGGGCATCCCCGACGTCAAGGGCGGCAAGACCGACGTGGAGTCGGCCTGCCATGGCTTTGTGAGCTTTGCCACCGGCCAGGTGCTCTCCCTCCAGTCCTCCTGGGCGGAATTCGTCGAGCGGGAGACCGTGAGCGTCACCTTCCAGGGCCAACAGGCCGGGGGCTGCGTCGAGCGCCTTTTTGGGGTGGATGGCCTGGACGAGACCAGCGTCGACCGCTGCGAGCTCTACACCCTGGAGCACGGCCGCCACGTCAACCGCCGCATCGTCGTTCCGGCGGATGAGTCGATGGGCAGGCTTTCCGCGGCGGCTAACTTTGTGAAGCTTATCCGTGGAGAAGCCGAGGCCCTCAACCGCCCCATCGAGGCCCTCCGCCTCATGGCCATCGTGGACGCCCTCTACGCCTCTGCCGCCTCGGGAGCCCCGGCCAAGGTGAGCGTATAGTCATCTGGCCCCGAGGCCCCTAGCATGGACGCTAGGCCTCGGGGGGCACAGGCTAACTCACACTCACACTTTCTTGCCCAGCTCCCGCAGCAGGGCCACGAGCCAGGAGCGGTTGTCCGCCGAGGTGTAGCTCATCCTCCCGCCCATCCTCGAGAAGGTCTTGAGGAAGCGCAGGTAATAGCCCGGGTCATCCATGGGCGGCTCTCCGTCCCTGTTCCAGTCCCAGGCCGAGGCCGCCAGGTCCACCACATGGATGGAGAAGTCCTCGATCCTCCTGCCTTCCTGGCGAGCCACGTTGCGCGACATCGACAGGGCCTTCTCGAAGATCATGGGAGACATCACCGCCGAGCCCACGGAGAGGTAGACCCCCTTCTCAAGGCCCTCGATCGAGGCCGCGAAGGAGAGGAAGTCGAGGTCGGCC
>JAKPBN010000417.1 GCA_029778945.1 Spirochaetota bacterium | reverse complement strand
TAGTCCCATGGGCGACGTTCGGGGTTCGGCCGGCTATCGCGCCCGCCTCCTGGAGCGCCTCGTCCTCGCCCACTTCCTGAGACTCTTCCCGGAATCCGGCCTCGCCGAGGAGCTCTTTCCATGAACAGCATACCCGAAGCCCTCCTCAACCTGCGGGGGGAGACCAAGTACATCGACGACCTGCCCGAGACCAAGGACCTCCTCCACGCGGTGCCCTGCGGCACCCCCCTGGCTCGGGGTCGCATAACTTCTATTGACGCCGCGGCGGCCCTGGCCCTCCACCCCTCGGTGCGGGTGATCACGGCCCGGGACATACCCGGGACAAACCAGCTTGGCCAGGCCGTGCCCGACGAGCCCCTCCTCGTCGCGGACGACCCCGCGTCCCCGGCCGCGGAATGGGGCTTCCGGGGCCAGGTCTATGCCCTCGTCCTCGCCGGGTCCAAGTCCCTGGCCAGGAAAGCGGCGGGCCTCGTCAAGCTCGCCTACGAGGAGCTCGAGCCCGTGACCGATCCCCGGGTGGCCAAGGAAAAGGGCCTCCTCATCCTCGGGCCCCGCACCCAGGCCATGGGGGATCCCGCGGCGGCCTTCGCCGCCGCCAAGTGGGTTGTCCAGGGCCGGGTCGAGTCCGGGGGCCAGGAGCACGTCTATCTTGAGACCCAGGGCGCCTACGCCTGGCCCCTCGAGGGAGGAGCCGTCAAGGTGGTCTCGGGCACCCAGCACCCCTCGGGGGTCCAGGAGGGCATAGCCACCGTCCTGGGCCTCTCCATGCACAAGGTCGAGGTCGAGGCCCAGCGCCTGGGGGGAGGCTTTGGGGGCAAGGAAGACCAGGCCGCCCTTTGGGCCGCCCTCGCCGCTCTGGGAGCCCGGATCTCCGGGAAGCCCGTCAAGCTCGTCCTCTCCCGCAAGGACGACCTGACGATGACGGGCAAGCGCCACCCCTACTCGAGCGACTTCAGGATAGGCCTCGACGCCAAGGGCATGATCACGGCCTTTGAGGCCGACTACTACCAGAATTCCGGCGCGATATGCGATCTATCTCCCGCCATCCTCTCCCGGACCCTCTTCCACGCCGCGGGCTCGTATAGAATCCCCAACCTCCGGGTCACGGGCTACATGTGCCGGACCAACCTCCCGCCCTTTACCGCCTTCCGGGGCTTTGGGGCCCCCCAGGCCTTCTTTGTGATCGAGGCCGCGATAGACGCCGCAGCCCGCAAGAGCGGCATCCCCGCCGAGGAGATCCGCCGGGCAAACCTCCTCAAGGAGGGGGACAGCTTCCACTTTGGCATGCCCGTGGAGGCCTGCCAGGCCGGAACCTGCTGGGAGCGGCTCATCGAGAAGGCCGCCTGGAAGGAGACCAGGGCCGAGATGGCCGCCTTCAACAAGGCCCACAGGCTCGAGAAGAAGGGCGGGGCCATCGTCCCCGTCTGCTTCGGGGTGTCCTTCACCAAGCTCATGATGAACCAGGGCGGCGCCCTGGTCCATGTCTACCATGACGGCTCGGTGGGCGTGTCCACCGGGGCCGTGGAGATGGGCCAGCAGGTCTCCCGCAAGATAGCCCGGGTGGCGGCGGCCACCCTGGGCATAGACATCGACCGGATCAAGGTCGAGCGCACCTCGACCCTCACGGTGGCCAACACCTTCCCCACCGCGGCCTCCACGGGCTCGGACATAAACGGCATGGCGGCCCAGGCCGCCTGCCAGGAGATCAAGGCCCGCCTCATCGGAGTGGCGGCCACGGCCTTGGGCGTCCCGGCCCAGGAGCTCTCCATAGAGGCGGGGCGGGTTATGCGCTCCGGCTCCCCGAGCACCCTATCCTGGGAGGACCTGGTCCACAGGACCTACGAGTCCAGGGTCGACCTCTCGGCCCACGGCTTCTACGCCACCCCCAACCTGGTCTACGACATGAAGGCCGAGAGGGGCAGCCCCTTTGCCTACCATGTCTACGGGGCCGCCGCGGTGACCGTGAGCCTCGACGTCCTGCGAGGGCGCTATACCCTGGACAGGGCCGTGATCATCCACGACGGGGGAGAGAGCATCGACCTCGCGGTGGACCGCGGCCAGGTCGAGGGAGCCCTGGCCCAGGGCCTGGGCTGGGCCCTCCTGGAGGACCTGGCCTTTGACCCCAAGGGCCGCCTCCTTGCGGACACCCTCTCCACCTACAAGGTGCCCGACCTCCACTTCATGCCCCCCCGGATGGACATCGAGTTCCTCCAGGGCCTGCCCAATCCCAAGGCCGTCCTCCACTCCAAGGCCATAGGCGAGCCCCCCCTGGTCTACGGCCTTGCGGGCTACTGGGCGGTCCTGGACGCCCTCGACGCGGCCAGGCCCGGTGGCCCCGGCCTCTACGACCTGCCCCTTACCCCGGAAAAATGCCTCGACTACCTAGAGGAGAAAAGGCCATGATAATCCGAAAGGGCCTTGTAGCCCTCCCCGGAAGAGACCAGCCCCTCCGGGCCGACATCCGGGTGACCGGAGAGCGCATCAGCGCGATCGCCCCCGAGCTTGGACCGGCCAGGGGCGAGGACGAGGTCGACGCCGAGGGCCTCCTCATCCTCCCGGGAGCCATAGACCCCCATGTCCACTTTGACGAGCCCGGCTTTAGCCACCGGGAGGACTTTCTCCACGGCGCGATGGAGGCGGCCAAGGGAGGGGTGACCACGGTCATAGACATGCCCTGCACCTCCCTCCCCCCGGTGACCACCGCCGAGGCCTTCCACAACAAGCTCGGCATTGTCTCAAAATCCGCGGTGGTCGACTTTGCCTTCTTTGGCGGAGTCTCGGGCCACACGGTCCAGGACAGCCTGGCAGGGCCCGCCGGCAAGGCTGGCGCGATGGCCGACCTCGCCGGCCTTGGCGTCGTGGGCTTCAAGTGCTACTTCATCTCCGGCATGGAGACCTTTACCCGGGTGAGCCATGACGACTTTGCCCGGATCATCGCCGAGGCGGCCCGCCTGGGTCGGCCCGTCCTCCTCCACGCCGAGGACCTCGACTATGTGACCGCCGCCACCGCCCGGATCAAGGCCGCCCGGGGCAAGGAAAGCCCCTCCTGGGACGACTACGCCCTGGCCCGGGACGAGGCCGCGGAGACCGTGGCCGTCGCCTCGGCCCTGGCCCTGGCTGCGGGCCATGAAGCCAGCCTCCATGTGGTCCATGTGGGGACCTCGGCCGCGGCCCGCCTCCTTGGGGCCAGCGCGGCGAGCTGCGAGACCTGCTCCCACTACCTGGCCTTTTCCCGGGAGGACTTTGCCCGTCTGGGGCCCAGCCTCAAGACGGCCCCGGTGGTCAAGGCCAAGGGCGAGGCGGCGGCCCTCTGGGCCCTCCTCCAGGAAGGCCGCATCGACTTTGTCACCAGCGACCACGCGCCTTCCCTGGAAGAAGAAAAGCTCACGGGCAATCCCTGGACAGCTTATGGCGGAATTCCGGGCACGGGGACCATGCTCCCCTACCTCCTCTCGGAAGGCTACTTCGCCGGCCGTCTCTCCCTGTCGAGGCTCCTCGAGGTCTCCTCCTCGGCCGCGGCGGCCCGCTACGGCCTGGCGGCCCGCAAGGGCTCCCTCGAGGTCGGCAAGGACGCCGACCTCGTCCTCGTCGATCCTTCGGGCACGACGACGATCCGGGGAAAGGAGCTCTTCTCCAAGGGCCACATGACGCCCTTTGAGGGCATGACCTTCAAGGGACGGATAGCCTCCACCTGGCTCAGGGGTAGGCCCGTCCATGAATCCTCCGGGGAGGGCAGCCGCATCCTGGCCAGCCCTGGCTCCGGCAAATTCCTTACCTGGGGGTACCGGTGAGCAAGGTAATGACGACGACAGGCCTCTCTTCCCTCCTCGAGCGCATGGCCGGGGAATTCCGCGCCAAATCCTCGATCTTCGAGATCCCCGAAAGGGCCTTCCGGGAGGGCTTTGAGCTCGAGGCCGCCAGCCCCGGCCTCGAGGTGATGGGCGGAAAGGCCAGCCTCCCCGTGGGACCCGCCGCCGGCCCCCATAGCCAGATAGCGCCCAACGTGGTGGCCGCCTACCTCGCGGGCTCCAGGGTCTTCGAGCTCAAGACGGTCCAGGAGAACGACAGCCTCGACATCGAGAAGCCCTGCATCGACGCCCTGGACGAGGGCCACAATGTCGAGTGGTCGACCGAGCTTTCCCTCACCGAGGCCAGGGAGGAATACCTCCGGTCCTGGATCGCGGTCAACCTCCTGTCCTCCATCTGGTCGAGCCGCCCCCGGGACTTCTTCTTCAACATCTCCGTGGGCTACACCCTGGACGGGATCAAGGGCCCCAAGGTCGACGCCTACCTCGAGGGCATGCGCAGCCCCGCCCAGGGAGCCTTCTGGGCCGCCGCGATGCGCGATCTTGAGGCCTTTGTGGAGGGCCCTTCCTTCCGCCAGGCCTTTGGGGCCGGCGCCCACGCCAAGGCCAGGACCCTCCTCTCCGACTTCCCCCCGGCCCCGGTCCACTCGGTGACCCTCTCGACCATGCACGGCTGCCCCCCCGCGGAGATCCAGCGCATTGGCGCCTACCTCATCGAGGAAAAGGGCTTTGATGTCTACGTAAAGCTCAACCCCACCCTCCTTGGCTATGACCGGGCCCGCTCCATCCTGGACACCACGGGCTGGAAGGACATCGAGATCAAGCGCGAGAGCTTTGAGCACGACCTCCAGTGGAAGGACGCCCTGGGCCTCATCGAGACCCTCAGGGCCAAGGCCAAGGCCAGGGGCCAGCGCTTTGGGATCAAGCTCTCCAACACCCTGGCCAACGCCAACACGGGGACAAGGCTCCCCGGGGGCGAGCGCTACATGTCCGGCCGGGCCCTCTTCCCGATCACCGTGAGGCTCGCCGCCGACCTGGCCAAGGCCCTGCCCGATTTCGGCCAGCGCTTTTCCTACTGCGGCGGGGTCCAGGCCCTGAACGCCTACGAGCTCGTCGACGCCGGCCTCGGTCCCCTGACGGTGGCCACCGATGTCCTCAAGCCCGGCGGCTACCTGCGCTTCCTGCCCATGGCCGAGGCCGCCTCCAAGGCCCTCGCCAAGTCGAGCGCCAGCCCGAACCCTAGCAAGCTCGAGGCCCTGGCCGAGGCCGCCCTGGAGCGCCCGGAATACCGCAAGGGCTTCAAGGAGTCCGACTCCCACATCGACCGCGCCCTGCCGGTCTTCGACTGCTTTGCCGCCCCCTGCATCGAGGCCTGCCCGGCGAAGCAGAAGGTCCCGGAATACCTGAGGCTGGCCGCCAAGGCCGCCTCGGGCGAGGCCGGGGCCTGGGAAGAGGCCCTCGAGACCATTGTAACGGACAATCCCCTGCCCCGCATCACGGGGGTGCTCTGCGACCACTCCTGCCAGACCGCCTGCTCCCGCCTCGACTACGAGGGCACCGTGCGCATCCGGGATGTCAAGCTCGCCTGCTCCCGGGCGGCCTCGATCCCCGCCCGCAAGCGGACCGCCGCCCCCTTCCCAGGCCGGGTGGCCGTCGTGGGGGCCGGGCCCGCGGGCCTCGCCTGCGCCTATTACCTGGGCCTCTGGGGCGCGCCGGTCACGGTCTTTGAGGAGGCCGAGGGACCCGGCGGGGTGCCGGCCAACGTCATCCCGCGCTTCCGCATAACCCGGGAGGACCTCGCCTACGACATCGACCGCATAAAGAGCCTAGGGGCCGAGTTCCGCTTCGGGACCAAGGCCAAGGACCTGGCGGACCTCCGCTACCAGGGCTTTGACGCCATATTCCTGGGCACGGGGGCCCCGGTGCCCAGGTCCATGGACCTTAAGGGCGAGGGCGTCAGGCGAATCGACGCCCTGGCCTTCCTCGAGGAGGTCTCCCGGGCCGAGGGCAAGGCCTCTCCCTTCGCTGGCCTCAAGCGGGTAGCCGTGGCCGGGGGCGGCAATACGGCCATGGACGCCGTGAGGGCGGCCCTGCGGATCCCGGGCATGGAAAAGGTCAGCCTTGTCTATCGCCGCACCCGGGCGGAGATGCCCGCGGACCGGGAAGAGATCGAGGAAGCCCTCGCGGAAGGCGCCGAGCTCCTGGAGTTGGCCCTCCCCGAGGAGGCGAGCCCGGGCAGGCTCAAGCTCAGGCGCATGGTCCTGGGCGAGAGGGACGCCTCGGGGCGCCGTTCCCCCAAGCCCTCCCAGGAGTGCTTTGAGCTCCCCTGCGAGCTCCTCGTGGAGGCCCTGGGCGAGTCCGTGGACGCGGCCCTCCTTGCCTCCTTTGGGGTGGGCCTTGGCCCCGACGGCAAGCCCCTCCTCGTCAAGGCAAGCCGGGAAGCCACCACGGCCCCCGGGGTCTATGTGGGAGGGGACGCCAGGCGCGGCCCCGCCTCCATCATCGCGGCCATCCACGACGGCAAGAAGGCCGCCTATGCCATCCTGCGCAAGGCAGGGATCGAGCCGCAGGAGAGGGCCTACGTCGCCCCGGCGCCCGATCCGGCCGCCCTGGCCAGCCGGGGCCTCCTCACCTTCCCCCTGGAGGACACCGGGGACGAGGCCGTGGTCAGGGAGGCCATCCGCTGCCTAGAGTGCGACTCGGCCTGCCTCCGCTGCGTGGAGGTCTGCCCGAACCGGGCCAACATGGCCATTCCCGCCTCAGGGGCCGCCCCCTATTCCCAGGCCTTCCAGATCCTCCACATCGACGGCCTGTGCAACGAGTGCGGAAACTGCGGCTTCTTCTGCCCCTATACCGGCGAGCCCTTCCGGGGCAAGCCCACCCTCTTCGCCACCAAGGCCGACCTCGAGGCGTCGCGCAACGCGGGCTTTGCCATCCTCCTCGATTCCAATGCCCGCCAAGGGGAGTCCAAGCCGAGGCTGGCCCTGCGGGCCCAGCCCGACGGTCCGGCCACGGTGATCTCCTACGAGGAGTGGGACCTCTCCGAGGTGCCCGCGGGCTCGGTGAGCAAGGAGGCCGCGGCCATGGCCGCCCTGGCCGCGACCGTGCTTAGGGAACATCCCTATCTGCTTGGAGGCAAGGCATGATCCTCTTTGAAAGTGTCCGGGTCATCTCCTTTGCCCCGCCCTCGGTTTCCCCTCCCATGGATGTCCTCGTGGACGCCTCGAAGGGGCCAAGGTCGGCCTCGACCATCCTCGAGGTCGGCCAGGGCCTGGCCGCCAGGCATCCCGGGGCCAGGAGGATAAGCGGGGCCTATCTCTCCCCGGGCCTCGTCTGCTCCCACACCCACCTCTACTCCGCCCTGGCCCGGGGCCTCATGGTCGACATCAAGCCTTCCAAGGACTTTGCCCAGCAACTGGCCCACCTTTGGTGGCGCCTCGACCGGGCCATCGACCTGCCCATCCTCGAGGCCTCGGGCCTAGCGGGCCTGGCCGACGCCGCGGCCTGCGGAGTGACCAGCGTGGTCGACCACCATGCCGGCCCCGAGGCCATCGACGGCAGCCTCTCGGTGCTGAAATCGGCCTATGACACGATAGGCCTGCGGGGCCTGGTCTGCTACGAGACCACGGACCGCAACGGGATGGAGGGCGCCAGGGCCGGGGTGAGGGAGAATATCCGCTTTGCCCGAGAGATCGACCACCAGAGGGCTGCCTGGACCAGGGGCGAGGAAGGCTCTTCCTTCCCCCTCGTGGACGGGGCCATAGGCGGCCATGCCCTCTTTACCCTGGGGGAGGAGACCCTCGGGGCCCTGGGAGACGCCGTGAGGACCACGGGCCGGGGCTCCCACATCCACGCCGGGGAGGACAAATACGACGCCGTCGACTCCCGCCACCGCTACGGGGCCGACCTGGCGGTGCGCATGGACAAAGCGGGCCTGCTCACGCCCAAAAGCATTGTGGGCCACGGGGTCTGGCTCAGCCCCTCCGAGGTCGAGCTGATCGCCGAGAGGGACGCCTTCCTGGCCCACAATGCCCGGTCCAACATGAACAACGCCGTCGGCTACAACGGCCTCCTTACGGACCACCGCAACGTCGTCCTGGGCACGGACGGGATGAGCGCCGACATGCTCGAGGAATTCCGCTTTGCCTGTTTCAGGCATCGCGAGTCCCAGGGCCCCTGGTGGCCCGACCAGTTCCTGGCTTGCCTCGACCGGGGCAACCGTCTTCTGGAGCGCTACTTTGCCTGCGATCCGGCCGGGGCCGGCTCCGGGGCGCCGGCCGTCTATGGCCGGATCGAGAAAGGCGCGGCCGCCGACCTCGTGCTCTGGGACTACGAGGCCCCGACCCCCCTCGAGGGCGGCAACCTGGCCGGCCACCTGGCCTTTGGCCTTTCCTCGCGCTCGGTCAGGTCAGTGATGGTCAATGGAAAATTTGTCATAGAGGACAGGAAACCCGCTTTCGACGCCGAGGCCATAGGCGCCAAGGCCAGGAAAGAGGCCGCAAGACTCTGGAAACGTATGGAAGAGAGGAGCTAACATGAATTCCAAGGACATTCTCGAGAAGGCGAAGAAGTACCGGGACTACAGCGCGCAGAATCTCTCCAAGATGATCCAGGTGCCGGGTTTTTCCTGCACTGAGAAGGAAAGGGTCCTCCTCCTCAAGAAGCTCTGCGAAGAGGCCGGGATGGAGGATGTCCATATCGACGGCCTCGGGTCCCTCCTTGGCCGGGTGGGCAAGGGCAAGAAGAAGCTGGTCTTTGACGCCCACATCGACACCGTCGGGGTTGGCGATCCCAGCCAGTGGAAGAACCCTCCCCACTCGGGCCTCATAAAGGACGGACTTGTCCATGGCCGGGGCTCCTCGGACCAATTGGGCGGAGCCGCCTCGATGATCACCGCGGCCCGGATCCTCAAGGAAGCGGCCTATGACGGGGATTTCACGGTCTGGTTCGCCTTTACCACCATCGAGGAAGACTGCGACGGCCTCTGCTGGAAATACCTCATCGAGGAGGAGAAATTCGTCCCCGACTTCCTCGTGTCCACGGAGCCCACAAGCTGCAGGCTCTACCGCGGCCACCGGGGACGCATGGAGATCCAGATAGACATCAAGGGCATCTCCTGCCACGGCTCGGCCCCCGAGCGCGGGGAGAGCGCCGCCTACAAGGCCGCCCGGGCCGCCCTGGCCCTGGAGAAGCTCAACACCGAGCTCAAGCCCGACGATGACGGCTTCCTCGGCAAGGGCACGATCGTGGTCTCCCAGATCAAGGTCCACGGCCCCTCCCAGTGCGCCGTCCCCGACCAGGCCATGCTCTACTGCGACCGCCGCCTCACCTGGGGGGAGGACGACAAGCTCGCCATCTCCCAGGTCGAAAAGGCCCTCACGGCCGCCGGAGTGGACAAGTTCTCTGTGAAGATGCCCGAGTATGCCCAGCCCGCCTACACGGGCCTCCTCTACAAGCAGGAGCTCTACTTCCCCACTTGGAAGATCCCCGCCAACCACCCCCTCGTGGCCGCCGGAGAGGAAGCCTATGTAGGCCTCTACTCCAAGAAGCCCGTCGTGGACAAGTGGACCTTCTCCACCAACTGCGTGGCCGTCTGCGGCCGGCACCAGATCCCCTGCATTGGCTTTGGCCCCGGAGACGAGTCCCAGGCCCATGCCCCCAACGAGATCAACCGGATCGACGACCTCGAGATAGCCTCGGCCTTCTATGCCTCCCTGGCCTATTCCCTGGCCAAGCACGCATGAAATGGTCCTACCGCTGCCCCTCCTGCGGGGCTGAATACCCTTTGGAGAAGAGCCGCTACCTCTGCGGTCCCTGCGCCGCCAAGCGCGGAGTAGACATGCCCCTCGAGGGTGTCCTCGAGTGCGTCTGGGAGGGGGAACCTAGCGGGGTCGACTATCTGGACACCCGTTATGCGATACCCCTCCCGGTCGAGCCCCGCTATTTCCCGGCCATTCCTGTGGGGGATACCCCACTTTGGGCACCCGAGCGATTGCGGGCCGAACTGGGCTTTCCCGGGCTCTTCCTCAAGGATGACACCTGCGAGCCCACGGGCTCATTCAAGGACAGGGCGAGCTACCTTGTGGCCGCCTTTGCCCGGCGGGAGGGGATCAAGGAGATAGTCCTGGCCTCCACGGGCAACGCGGCCTCCTCCATGGCTGGGGTCGGGGCGGCGGCGGGACTTAAGATCACGGTCTTCCTCCCCGAGGCGGCGCCGGTGGCCAAGAGGGTCCAGGTCCTCCAGTACGGGGGCGACCTCTATCCGGTCAAGGGCAACTATGACCAGGCCTTCGAGGAGTCCCTCGCCTACTCGGACAAGACCGGCACCCTCTCCAGGAACACGGCCTACAACCCCCTCACCATCGAGGGCAAGAAGACCGTGTCCTTTGAGATCGCAAAGCAACTAGGCGCCGCCGGAGGCGCAGGCCCTGGCGAGGGCTGGGCCTCCCCGGACGAGGTTTTTGTGCCCACCGGGGACGGGGTCATCATAGCCGGCGTCTACAAGGGCTTTGAGGACCTCATCAAGCTCGGCCGCATAAAGCGCATGCCCAGGATCTGGGCAGCCCAGGCCGAGGGCTCGAAGGCCATAGCCACGGCCCTGGCGGAAGGCGGCTTTGGCAGGCCTGTCTCGTCCTCTACGGTCGCGGACTCCATCAGTGTCGATGTGCCCCGCAACGGCGCCCACGCCCTCTCCAAGCTGAAAAAGCATGGGGGCCGGGCCCTGGTGGTCTCGGACGAGGAGATCCTGGAGGCCCAGGGCATCCTGGCGTCAAAGGCAGGCCTCTTCGCCGAGCCTTCCTCGAGCGCGGCCCTGGCGGGCTTCCTCAAGGCCCGGGGAGAGATAGCCAAGGACGCGATCGTGGTGCTGCTGATAACCGGCTCAGGCCTCAAGGACATCAAGTCCGCCATGAAGGGCCTCGGACTGGAATAGAAACAGGAGAACCTATAAATGAATTTACCACGGAGGCATGGAGATCACGGAAAGGAGAGGCCCAACGCCATTCTCCGAGAGGAAAAGCGGGAGAAATTAATAGATATAGTAATATTTTATTCTATTCTTCCTGCCTCTTTCTCCGTGTCCTCCGTGTCTCCGTGGTGAATGATTGAATGCTTTACGGAGCCTGCGGTAGGCGGGTCCCAATACTGGAAGGAAGGTGGAATACATGATAGATCTCAAGGTTGAAGAGAAGCAGAGGAAGAAGAACATCGAGCGCTGCCGGGAAAAGGGCATCATCCTCCCCACCTATGCCCAGATGAGGGACCCCTCCAAGGTGCCCGAGTCGATCAAGAAGGAGCTCTCCGGGATCGGCCTCTGGGACGTGAACCCAAGGAACCTCTTCCGGGTCACCTGGCACAACGAGCCCGTCGAGAAGGGCGGGAAGTTCGGCGGCGTCAACTTCGTGGAGCTCCCCTCCTCGCTGACCGGCACCAAGGCGCGCATCGTGGGCATCTCCGGCAAGTGGTTCCCCACGGGAGCCCACAAGGTCGGGGCCGCCCTCTCCTGCCTCCTGCCCGAGCTTGTCACCGGCCGCTTCGACCCCACGACGAAGAAGGCCGTCTGGCCCTCCACGGGCAACTATTGCCGGGGCGGCGCCTACATCTCCCGCCTCCTCTCCTGCCCCTCGGTGGCCATCCTCCCCGCGGGCATGTCCAAGGAGCGCTTCGCCTGGCTCAAGACCATGGCCGAGGAAGTCATCGCGACCCCGGGCTGCGAGTCCAATGTCAAGGAGATCTTCGACAAGTGCATCGAGCTTGAGAGGACCCGGCCCGACGCCGTGATCTTCAACCAGTTCGACCAGCTGCCCAACCACCTCTGGCACTATTCCGTGACCGGCCCCGCGATGGAGGAGGCCTTCAAGGCCATCGCCCGCCCCGGGGACCGCATCGCCGGCGGTGTCTTCTCCTCGGGCTCGGCCGGCACCCTCGGGGCCGGCTCCTACCTCCGGGACAGCTTCCCCGGCGCGAAGGTCGCCGTGGCCGAGGCCCTCCAGTGCCCGACCATCCTTGAGAACGGCTTTGGGGACCACCGCATCGAGGGCATCGGAGACAAGCACATCCCCTGGATCCACAACATCCGGGACACCGACGCCGCGGTCGGCGTGGACGACGAGCTCCCGATCCGCCTCATCCGCCTCTTCAACGACGAGGCCGGAAAGAAGGTCCTCGCCGAGTCCGGCTACGGCCCCGAGCTCCTCTCCAAGCTCAACTGGCTGGGCATCTCCGGGGTGGGCAACACCCTGGCGGCGATCAAGTTCGCCAAGTACTACGAGCTCGATGAGCACGATGTGGTCTTTACGGTCTTTACCGACTCCATGGACATGTATGGCTCCCGCCTGGACGAGCTCAACGCCGAGCGCGGCAAGTATGACCAGCGCCAGGCCGACCGGGACCTCGACATGCTCCGGGGCATCCAGATCGACCATGTCCTTGAGCTCTCCCAGATGGACAAGCGCCGCATCCACAACCTCAAGTACTTCTCCTGGATCGAGCAGCTTGGCAAGCAGCTTCCCGAGCTCAGGGCCCAGTGGGACGACCACAGGGCCTACTGGGGCGGCCTCCATGCCCAGGCCAAGGCCCTCGACACCATGATCGAGGAGTTCAACGCCGAGGTGGCTCGTTGATCCTCCTCAAGGACTGCCTCTCCGTCGGTCTCTCGATCGGCGGAGGGGCCGGGGCCGTGGACCGCGGCGGCCTCGACATCCTCATCGAGGGAAACCGCATAGCGCGGATAGGTCCGGGGCTAAAGGTTCCCGCGGGCGCCCAGGTGGTGGATGCCTCGCGCCACGTGGTCCTGCCGGGCCTGGTGAACACCCACCACCACTTCTACCAGACCCTGACCAGGAACCTCCCGGCGGTCCAGAACGCCAAGCTCTTCGACTGGCTCCTCTATCTCTACGAGGTCTGGAAGGGAGTGGACGAGGAGGCGGTCTACTGGTCCTCCATGCTCGCGATGGCCGAGCTGGCCAAGACAGGCTGCACCCTCTCCACCGACCACCACTACCTCTACCCCCAGGGCTTCAAGGACGACCTCCCGGGCCTGCAGTTCAAGGCCGCCTCCCGGCTGGGCCTGCGCTTTGCGCCGACCCGAGGCTCCATGTCCCGGTCCAAGAAGGACGGGGGGCTGCCCCCGGACTCGGTGGTCCAGGACGAGGACGCGATCCTCTCGGCCTGCGACGAGACCATCGGGAAGTACCATGACCCGGCCCCGGACGCGATGCGCAAGGTCGCCCTGGCCCCCTGCTCGCCCTTCTCGGTCTCCGAGAAGTCCATGCGGGACGCCGCCGACCTGGCCCGCAAACGGGGCGTCAGGCTCCACACCCACCTCGCGGAGACCGCCGACGAGGACGACTTCTGCGTCAAGATGTACGGTCGCCGCCCCCTGCGCCTCATGGAGGACTGCGGCTTCATTGGCCAGGATGTCTGGTTCGCCCACGGGATCCACTTCAATGACGAGGAGCTCGATCTCCTGGCCCGGACCCAGACCGGGGTCGCCCACTGTCCCTCCTCCAACATGCGCCTGGGCTCGGGCGTCGCCAGGGTGAGGGAGATGATCGACCGGGGAGTGCCCGTGGGCCTCGCCGTCGACGGCTCGGCCTCGAACGACTCCTCGGACATGCTCGGCGAGGCCAGGCAGGCCCTCCTCCTCCAGCGGGTGCGCTACGGCTCCGCGGGGATCACGGCCCGGGAAGTCCTCTCCATCGCGACCCAGGGCGGGGCCAGGATCCTGGGCTTCGACAAGGTGGGCGCCATAGCCGAGGGCTGGGTCGCCGACCTTGCCCTCTTCGACGTCACCAGGATGGAATATGCCGGGGCCATGTCTGACCCCGTGGCCTCCCTCCTGTTCTCGGGCTACGACCACGGGGCCGACCATGTCATCGTGGACGGGAAACTAATTGTCAATAACCGGCGCCTTGTTGGCGCAGACGAGGAGGAGATCCGCAGGGAAGCCGACAAGGCCTCCCGCCGACTCCTTTCCAAGGCAGGGCTAAACTAGCATGGTGCAAGAATACCTACGACCCGCCTCCCTGGAGGAGGCCCTTTCCCTCAAGGCCAGCCATCCCGGCGCCGCCTATCTCGCGGGAGGAACCTTCCTCCTCGCGGGGGACTACCGGGACAAGCCCGAGGCCCTGATCGACCTTTCCCGCCTCCTTCCCCGGAGGATCGAGCTCGGCGGCGGGATGCTGCGGATCGGCGCCGGGGCCAGCTTCCAGGACCTGGTGGAGGCCGAGGGCCTGCCCAAGGCCCTGAAGGACGCGGCCCTATCCATGGTCAACCGCAATGTGCGCAACCGGGCGAGCGTGGGCGGCAACCTTGGGGCGGCCAAGTCCTGCGCGAGCCTGATCCCCGTCCTCCTGGCCTTGGGCGCCACCGCGAGGGTCTCGACGAGATCAGCCAAGGCCGAGTCCATGTCCCTCGAGGCCTGGCTCGAGGCCCCCCAGGGCCTTGTCCTCGAGCTCGAGCTGCCCCTCATGGCCGGCGCGCGGGCGGCCTTTGCCCGCCTGGCCAGGACTGCCTGCGACGTCTCGGTCCTGACCTGTTCGGTCGCCTATCGCCTTGCTCCCACGGGAGCCCTGGAGGGAGTCCGGCTCGCCCTGGGTGGCCTAGGCCCCCGGGCCAGGCTCTTCCCCGAGCTTTCCCGCCTCCTCGAGGGCCGGCCCCTGCCCTCCCGGGAGGCCATCGAGGCCGCGGCCAGGCCCCTCTTCCATGCCCGGACGGATTGGCGGGGCTCCTCGGCCTACAAGGAGCTCAGGGCAGCTGCCCTGGTGGCGGAAGCCCTCTATGGGGCTGAGGAGCTGGCATGAAGGTGAATTTCAGGCTCAACGGCCGGCCGGTCGGCCTCGAGGCCGAGCCCTCTCTCTCTCTCCGGGACCTTCTCAGGAAGGCGGGCATCTCCACGGTCCGCAATGGCTGTGACGGCGAGGGCTCCTGCGGCCTCTGCTCGGTGATCCTCGACGGGAAGATCGTCAACTCCTGCCAGGTCCTATCCCCCCAAGCCGAGGGGGCAGAGGTCTATACCGTCGACTTCTTCTCCAAGGACAGGAAGCTCTCCGTCGTCCAGGCGGCCCTGGTCGAGACGGGCTGCGTCCAGTGCGGCTATTGCACCCCCGCGGTAGTCCTCGCCCTCCACAAGCTCCTGGAGCGCCGGCCCGAGCCTAGCCGGGCCGACATAACCGATGCCCTCTCGAGCATCATGTGCCGCTGCACGGGCTACGAGCAGTTCTACGCCGCGGCCCTCCTCGCCTCGGCCCGGCTCAAGGACCCCGGCCTCGTCGTGGTCCCGGCGGAGGAATTCCGACCTGAGCTGCGCCATGTGGGCAAGTGCAGGGAAAAGCTCGATGGCCCGGCCTTGGCCCGGGGAGAGCGCGCCTTTGTGGAGGACAAGGTCCCGGCGGACGCCCTCGTCCTCAAGATCTCAGGCTCCCCCCACGCCAGGGCCTTTATCAAGAGCATTGACACGAGCCGGGCCCAGGCCATGCCCGGGGTCCACGAGGTCCTCACTTGGGAAAACACCCCCGACCTCGTCTACAACACCGCCGGCCAGGGCTTTCCCGAGCCCTCCCCCCACGACTTCCGCATGTTCTCCCGGGTCCTGCGCTTTGTGGGTGACCGGGTGGCGGCCGTCCTCGCGGACAGCGAGGCCGAGGCCCTGGCGGCCCTGGCCGCGATCGAGGTGGACTACGAGGTCCTGAAGCCAGTCCTGTCCATGGAGGAGGCCTCGGCCCCCGGGGCGGCCCCGGTCCACGCCGGCAAGGTTATCTACAAGGCCGGCTCGGCCCCGGCGGGATCGGCGACCTCCGGCGACGAGGGCGCCTATGGCGGCCCCGACCACCCGATCATCTACCAGTTCCCCATCGGCGCGGATCCGGCGCGCAACCTGGCGGCCTCCACGGCCGGCGGGATAGGCGACACCGCCAAGGGCTTTGCCGAGGCCGAGGTCGTGGTCGAGCGCGAGTACTCTGCCACCCGGGTCCACTGCACGCCCATGGAGCCCCATGTCGTCCTGACCCGCATGGAGGGGGGCCGCCTTGTGATGCACGCCTCCACCCAGGTGCCCTGGCACCTCCGGCGCATAACCGCCCGGGTCCTGGGCATTGCGGAGAACCGGGTCCACGTGATCAAGGAAAGGGTTGGCGGTGGCTTTGGGGTCAAGCAGGACATCTGCCTCGAGGAGGTGGCTGCCTACCTGACCTGGAAGACGGGCAAGACGGTCTTCTTCCGCTACACCAGGGCCGAGGAATTCATCGCCGCCAGGACCCGGCATCCCATGAGGATCGGGGTCAAGCTCGGGGCCAAGAGGGACGGCAAGTTGACCGCCATCGAGATGCGGGTCAACGCGGACACCGGGGCCTACGGCCAGCACTGCCTCACGGTGCCCATGAATGCCTGCTCCAAGAGCCTGCCCCTCCTTCTTTGCGACAATGTCCACTTTGACGTGAAGACCTGGTACACCAACCTGCCCTCCTCGGGGGCCTACCAGGGCTATGGGGCCCCCCAGGGCTCCTTTGCCCTCCAAACGGCCCTGGCCGAGCTGGCCTCCGAGCTCGGAATGGACCAGCTCGACCTGATCGAGAAAAACCGGGTCCGCTCGGGGAGCCGCCTCGAGATCCTGAGGAGCCTCGGGGAGGGCCGCGAGGGAACCGCGGTGACCCTGGGCGAATGCGGCCTGGGGGACATGATCGCCCGGGGCAGGAAGAGCCTCTCCTGGGCCAGCCCCCACGAGGCCGTGACCCCCGAGGGCTGGCGCCGGGGCAAGGGATCGGTGGTCATCCAGCAGGGCTCGGGCCTCCCGGGCCTGGATGCGGCCAACGCGGAGATCCGCCTCATGGCCGACGGGGGCTTTATGCTCCTCTCCGGCGGGGCAGACCTGGGCACGGGCCTCGACACCCTGGCGGCCAAGGTCGCGGCCGAGGTCCTGATGGCCGATCCTGCGGACTTTGCCGTGGTCTCCGGGGACACGGACACGACGCCCTTTGACAAGGGGGCCTACGCGAGCTCGGGCACCTTCTTCTCAGGCAGCGCGGCCAAGCTCGCCGCCGAGGACCTGAAGCGCCGCATCCTCGCCGAGGTGGCCACTATCCTCGGGGAGCCTGTGGCCGACCTGTCCATCCTGCCCGGGGGCATTGTCACCGGCAAGAAGGGCCGGACGATGAGCTATGCCGAGCTTGGCCACCTCACCACCACGGGCGAGGGCCCGGGGGAGCTCTGCGGCTTTGGCTCCTTCAAGACCGAGCACTCGGCCTTTCCCTACGGGGCCCACTTCGCCCAGGTGGCGGTCAACCAGCGCACCGGGGAGATAGTCCTCGAGCGCTACCACGCCTACCAGGACTGCGGCACCCCGATCAACCCCGAGCTCGCCCTGGGCCAGGTCTATGGCGGCATCCTCAAGGCCGTGGGCCATGCCCTCTACGAGGAGATGCTCTTTGATGACAAGGGCAACTGCGTCAACCCCAACTTCATCGACTACAAGATCCCCACGGTCAGGGACCTGCCCGCGGACTTCCGCGTGGAGTTTGTGCCCGTGGACGATCCGGTAGGCCCCTACGGCGGCAAGTCAGTCTCTGAGATAAGCCTGAACGGCGCGGCCCCGGCCATAGCCATAGCCATCCACGACGCCTGCGGGGCCTGGGTGAGGGAATGGCCTTTTACGCCGGAGCGCGTGCTGCGGGCCATGGGCAAGCTCTAGATAAGGACCACCGGCACTCATGGCGGCGCGTAGCGCCGTCCACGACAAAGAGGTATCTTGCCCAAGGCGGATACCGGCATTCGGAAGGAGACAAGGATGAACCAGAAAGAGCTAGGCGCCCTGATAGACGGGCTCGCGGGCAAGAAGATCGACATGCTGGGCAAGGACTTCCTCCTTACCTGGGAAAAGAGCCGGGACGAGATCGAGGCCACCTTTATCGTGGCCGACGCCCTGCGGGCCCTGCGGGACTCCAACGTCTCCACCCGCCTCTGGGACTCGGGGATCGCGGTCTCCAACTTCCGGGACAATTCCACCCGGACCCGCTTTTCCTACGCCTCGGCCTGCGACCTCCTGGGCCTCTATGTCCAGGACCTGGATGAGGGCAAGAGCCAGATCGCCCATGGCGAGACCGTGAGGGAAACCGCCAACATGATCTCCTTCCTCACCGAGGCCGTGGGCATCCGGGACGACATGTACCTGGGCGAGGGCGACACCTACCAGCGCGAGGTGGCCAAGTCCCTCGACGAGGGCGTCAAGGCCGGAGTCCTCCCCTCCCGGCCCGCGGTGATCAACCTCCAGTCCGACATCGACCACCCCACCCAGTCCATGGCGGACTTCCTCCACCTCTCCCACCGCTTTGGCGGCCTCGAGGGCCTCAAGGGCAAGAAGATCGCCATGACCTGGGCCTATTCCCCCTCCTACGGCAAGCCCCTCTCGGTGCCCCAGGGCATCATAGGACTGGCCACCCGCCTGGGTATGGACGTCGTCCTCGCCCACCCCGAGGGCTATGACCTCATCCCCGAGGTCGTCGAGCTCTCCAAGAAGCAGGCTGCGGCCTCGGGTGGCAAGTTCAGCCACGTCAACTCCATGGATGAGGCTTTCAAGGGCGCCGACATCGTCTATCCCAAGTCCTGGGCCCCCTTCTCCGTGATGCAGCAGAGGGTTCCCCTCCTCCACGCCAACGACTCCGCCGGCCTCAAGGACCTGGAGAAGAAGTGCCTGGAGAACAACGCCAGGTTCAAGGACTGGGAGTGCACCGAGGAGAAGATGAAGCTCACCAAAAACGGGAAGGCCTTGTACATGCATTGCCTCCCCGCGGACATCACCGACGTGTCCTGCAAGGCCGGCGAGGTCGCGGCCTCGGTCTTTGACCGCTACCGGGACGAGACCTACATGGAGGCGAGCTACAAGCCCTACATCATCGCGGCGATGATCCTCCTGTGCAAGTCCAAGGACCCCCGAGCGACTCTCAAGGGCCTCCTCGAGGCCGGCAAGAAGCGCTCCCTGATCTAGGAAGCGGCCCCGAAGAAAAACGGCGGTCCCGGTATGGGACCGCCGTTTTTTTGCCTCCGGGTCGCCTTTCCACAGGCGAGTCTCCAGAGCGTGGCCTATCTGCCCTGGGCCCTTGAGGCCGCGGCGGCTCCGGCTATCCGGCCTGAGACAAAGGCGTAGCCCTGGGCGACCCCGCCATAGTTGGCGTAGCCCTTGCTTCCCGTGAACAGCACGCCCATCGAATCGGTGCCGACGGCGAACAGCCCAGGTATCTGCTTTCCGTCCTTGCGGAGCACCCTCATGGTGGCGTCAACATCGAGGCCGCCGCAGGTGCTGTAGATGTAGGGCGCTCCCGCGACGGCGACAAAGTACTCGCTGCCGGGATTAGGCGCGCCGAGCCGCGCGAGGCGGTCCGCAGGCTTCCCGAATTCGTCTCCCGCCGACATGCCGGCCCCATAGGCAGCCACGCTGGCCTTGAGGAGGCTCGGCTTCATGTCGCCGCCGATCGCCTTGGCGAGCCCATCGAGGCTCGCCGCCTTGAAGACCAGGCCCTGCTTGCCGGCCTCGGCCAGGACGGCATCGATGTTCGCGAGGGCCGCGTTCGCCTTGACCCCTCCCTGGGACAGGTAGCGGCCGCCGGCGGCAAAGCCGAAGCCGCGCTCCCTCAGGATGTCGATCTGCTCCTTTGAGTAGATCGTGTAGAAGCGGGAGCCCACCTTGTAGGCGTTCATCGCGATGTCCAGCTCGTTGGTAAAGCGCTTGCCCGTCCGGTCGACGGCGAGGGCCTCGGAGCTGCAGATCATCGCGTAGGGCAGGTCGTTGTCCATAGGGTCCTGGAAGCTGGTGATGATGGAGGGAGGGGCCACAAAATGGGACATGGGGGGCATGCCGATGTTGTAGCTGGCCCCTCCCTGGGCTAGGGCCATGGAGATCCCGTCGCCCTGGTTCTGGGCCATGCCATACAGCTTCCAATCCTCCCCGAGATAGCGCTTCATCATCTCAGGACTCCCGCCAAAGCCCCCCGTGGCCAGGATGACGGCCTTGGCCTTGATCGTGACCTTCTCACCCCTGGGTCCCTTGGCTAAGAGTCCCACCACCTGGCCGCCTTGGACAAGAAGCTCGGACCCCTCAGTCTCGAGGAGACAGCGTCCCCCCAGTTCCTCGGTGAACTTCCGGTAGGCAGTGGCGAAAAACTCCTCGGTCCTGGCCTTGTCGCCTACATAGGGCGAGAAGATGGCCCATTTGCCGCCCACAAAGCCCCGGGCAGGCTGGAAGGCGAAGCCAAGGCTGGATATCCAATCGAGGGTATCCCCGGACTTCTCGATGAGCTCCCGGACAATCTCGGGCTTGGCTCCCTGCTTGCCATCTACGGTGGTATAGGCCAGCCAGTCCTTCAGCAAGGCTTCCCCGTCCACAAGGTTCTCTCCCGCGGGCTTGAGCCTGGCCTTGTTGGTGAGGGGGTCCATCCAATTGGGGATCTCTGCCTTAACCTGGCTCGGGGCATTGACGGCCATCGGCCCAGAGGTGATGGCGCTCGTCCCCCCCCACTTGGCGGCCTTGTCCACGGCGATGACCTTGGCTCCAGCCTGGGCCGCGCTCAAGGCCGCGGCCGTGCCGGATCCGCCCATGCCCACGACGACCACGTCGCAGGCATAGTCCACGTTGGCCGCTACCGGAGAAGCCTTGGAACCATAGAGGGCGGCAGGGTTGGCCCCCGCCTTTACGCAGCATTCGAGCACCGCGGCCTTGACCGCGTTGGAGGTGGCCGTCGCGCCGGTGATCGCGTCCACCGCAAGGGATTGCCCCTCGATGATGCGGGGAACGAGGGTCCGCTCGACCACCAAGGCCATGGCCGCGGTCTCCGCGCCGGCTCCCAGGGAAATCGTGGCGATCCTGCCACCCTTGATCTCCACCGCCACGGGCAGGGGCTTCGTGAGGCTGAAGCCCCGGGCCGAGGCGGCATAGTTTCCGTCCCGCAACGAGGCCGAGACAGGGCTCTCCCCCCGGGCCTTCGCCAAGGCGAGGTCGGTGGCGGTCTTCACGGCGCGGCTCGAGTAGCTTGCCCCGGAGACATTGTCGACCTTGGTTCCCTGGGCTTTCACGATCAGCCCAGGAAGCTCCTCGAGGGCCCGAGAGCCGATGCCGGGGGTCTCGGCCGGGCCATCGGCCCTAAGCGCGGTTATGCGATCCCGATTGACGGTGACGGAGACCCTCACTTCCCCGCCAAACCCGTCGGCGGCCGCCTCGTAGGTCCCCGGGGTATAGCTGCCTTTCCCGGCCTCCGAGGAGGCGCAACCCAGGCCTGCGAGACATAATGCGCAAAGGACGGCCACAGGAAGGAAAAATGCCAGGCTCTTCTTCATGCTCAACTCCATTTCATCACTACGAATTTCTTGCGCCTCCCAGAGCCTCGATAGTGGCGCCCCGGAGACACGGCTTGTCCTTTGATGCGGGAAAAGGCGGCCCCTTCCAGGGCCGCCATTCTAGGAACCTAGGCAGGCCAGGGGCCTACTTGGAGGCGTTGAGCCCGGCGATCCTTCCGAAGGTAAAGATATCCGCGATCGCGTTGCCGCCCAGGCGGTTGCCGGCGTGGATACCCCCGGTGACCTCACCGGCCGCCCAGAGTCCGGGGATGGCCTTGCCCTGGCCGTCCAGGACCCGGGCCTCGGTATCGATGAGGACTCCCCCCATGGTGTGGTGGAGGGAAGCCTTGCGGGGGCTGATGCAGATGCCGACCTCGGGATGGGACTCGATATACGCCAGGTCGATGGCGCCGGCCAGGACGCCCTTTCCGAAGTCGGAGTCCTTCTGGGCCGCGACATAGCTGTTGTACTGCTCGATCGTGGCCCGGAGAGCCTCCTCGCTGAAGGCCGGTGCGCTCCCGGCGGCGCTCTTCTGGCTGGCCTTGGCCAGCTCGGCGAGGTTCGAGCCATACCAGATGTCCCCGCTCTCGACCATGGAGGCGACAGACTTGTAGTCGGTGCCCTTGAGCTTGTTGGCGGGCTTGGTGGGGTCACCGCGGCCGGCATAGATTATGTAGAAGACGCCCCGATCCAGCTGGAGGGAGGCCTTCGCCAGGACATCCCGCTCCGCGTACTCGTTGACAAAGCGCTTGCCCTTGCCGTCGATCCAGATCTGCTCCGAGGCGTCACCCCAGATGCCGTCCGTCATGGTCCCCTTGGTGGGGGAGGATGAGGGCATCATCTGGGCTATCTCCATCCCAAAGAGGGCGGCTCCGCGCTGCTCGGCCATGACGATTCCGTCACCGGTATTCGTGCCCATGTTGGTGGTCAGGGTATGGTCCGTGAGGTCCTTGCCCCAGTATTTGTCGTACTTCTTGACCATGATGGGATTCGCGCAATAGCCGCCGGTCGCAAGGACGACGCCCTTGGCCGCGCTGATCGTGACCTGGCTGCCGTCGGTCTGCACGGCCTTTGCGCCGATGATCCTGGACTCCGGGCCCATGACAAGCTCCGTGCCCCGGGTCTCGGTGTAGATCTCCACGCCGACTTCCCTGGCCTTCTTCTCGAGCTGGGCGATCCTCTCCACGCCCGAGGCAAAGCTATGGGTCCTGGGCCACATGGCTCCCAGGACGGTCCCCAGGCCCGGGGCATTGCCGTACTTGGAGCTGCCGCCATAGGAGGCCTTGAGGCCCACGCTATCCATCCACTTGAAGCTCTCCAGGGACCTGGAGGCCAGGGTGCGGGCAAGGTCCAGCCTCGGGGCGATCCAGGTCCCGTCATCGAGCTTGCGCAGCCCGCCGGTATAGATATGCCACATGTGGAGGGCGATGGAATCGAAGCCCGGCAGGTCGAGGCCCGCGGTCTTTCCCTGGTTCTTGGCATAGAAGGCCGCGATATCCTCCTTCAGCTGGGCCAGGACAGGCTTCCACTCGGGATAGGAGTCGAACTTGAGGGCCGGGCTGGCGGGGTCGAGGGCCAGGTAGGAGTCAAGCATCTCCTTCTGGGCCTTGGAGAGGACCATGGTGGCCTGGGCCTCGGGATCCACCGCATTGTAGGCTGAGCCCGCCATCATGGTGTTTCCGCCGAGCACCGAGCCCTTCTCGATCAGGATCACCTTGCAGCCCTGCTGGGCCGCGCTGATCGCCGCGGTGAGCCCCGCTCCTCCGCCGCCCATCACGAGGACATCGGCCTTCCAGGCCTGGGCCGGCCTGGGCACAGCCTTGACCGTCCTGGCCCGGAAGACGTCGGCGTCCATGCCGGCGTTCTGGAGGGCCTTGGCCACCGCGTTCTTGATGCCATTGCTCGCAAGAGTCGCCCCCACGACGGCGTCGACCTTGAGGCTCTGGGTCTCGATGATGCGCTGGGGAATGCGCTCAAAGGCCACCTTGGTGACACTCGGTGTCTCCTTGGCCGAGAGTATCTTGATCCCCTCGATTTTGCCCTTGGCGAGGGTTACGGAGACCTTGATCAGGCCTTGCATGCCATAGGCGCTGCCTTCGTAGTCCCCATCGATCCTGGCGGATTTGCCGCCGGGATTGGAGCTGCAGCCGGCCAGGATAAGGGCTGCCGCCAGGGCGGCGATGGTTCGAAGCTTCATGGATCCTCCTCGAGTTTTCGAAGTCGTGCCGAGTCTATACCCCTAGGCAAGAAGAGGGTCAATCGTGTTTTTTTACTCGATAATTTCAGCCTGTAAGGAACTCGCGCCGTCCTATTTTTCGCAATTGGTGCCGTATTACGCATAAGAACCCATATATAAGAAGAGCATTGGGCTTTTATTCGCGAAAAAAGCATCGAGTCCACTCTAGAGTTCTTCGCGGAAACCGCGGGCTATGGTATCTTCACCTGGGTTTTGGCGTGAAAAGGGAGGACATGATGCGATACAGGATCGGCTCGTTCCGGCATCTCACCGGTCTATCGGAGGCAACCCTTCGCTTCTATGAGCAAAAGGGCCTCCTCAGCCCCTCCCGGGATGAGGGCAATGACTACCGCTCCTATGGGGAAGAGGATCTTCTCAAGCTGGTCCAGATCACCCAGTACAGCAATTTTGGGATTCCCCTCGGGGAGCTGCCGAGCCAGGACCGGGAGGTGCCCCTTGCCGAGATGGGAAACCTGCTTCACATGAGGCGCCTGGCGATCGAGGCCCAGATTGGCGAGCTCTACGAGAAGCTGGGGCGCGTAAAGCTCCACGAGACGAGCTTTGCCCGCTTCAGCCAGGAGGACTTTGCGGTGAGCACCGCGAATATCGGGGGCATCTATCGCCTCTTCCTCACCGAGGCCGGGAAGGCCGGGGACCGGGAGATAGGGAAGACCGCCGCTCGATGGTTCTCCTATATGCCCTTCACCCATACGACCCTGCGCATCCCCCTGAGCGACATCAAGGGAGGCTCGCCGGGGCCCTTCCGGGTGGACTTTGGCCTTGGCCTGCTGGAAAGGTATTTTGCCCAATTCGGGGAGAAGGCCCAGGACTACATTCAATACTCGGCGCCAAACACCTGCATAAATGGCCTTGCCGTGGTCGAGGACCTCGCGGGGATCACCCGCAAGGATATCATGCCCTTCCTGGACTACCTGAAGGCCCAGAGCCTCATACCCATAGACGACATGTTCGGGTGGATCGTCTATTCCTCCCGCGAGGGAGGCAGGCAAAAGTACTACCTCAGCCTAAGGATGGCCGTAGCCTAGGGCCCGGCGGGCTCCTAGTACATCCTGGGAAGCTCCATGCCCCGGAGGCGGCGGTAGACCGAGACCGCATAGGAGTCGGTCATGCCGGACACATAGTCCGTTATTCGGCGCAGGGCCATATAGCGGGACTCCCCTTCCACATGGGGCAGCTCGGGGAAGAGGTCGAGCCTGGCCTTGGCCCGCTTGTCCGCCCCATAGGCCCTCGGATTCTCCAGGCGCATAAGAAGGGCCTCCACGAGGATGTCGAGGATCCCCCCTAGGACCTCAAAGCCCGCGGCCTCTATCTCCTGGACCGGGCGGTAGCAGTAGAGCTTTTCCATGCTCACTTCCCGGATCCTCTCCAGAGCCGCGGCGCTGGGTATTTCGAGGGTAAAGGAGCCTGCGTAGGCCCCCCGGTAGATCTCCTCCTTGCGGGAGGCGAAGACCTCGGCGCACTGGAAGATGAGGCTGTTGATCGCCCTGGCCCGGAGGCCGGCTATCCTCTCGTTGTCGTCCGCCGAGGGCTTCACCTCGGCCTTGCCCCGCCTGGACCGGTCGTCGGGGTTGGCCTCGATGATGGTGTGAAGGGCCTCTTCGACCTCGGCCAGGGGGATGATCCCCAGCCTGACCGCGTCCTCCAGGTCGATCACTAGGTAGCAGACATCGTCGGCGGCCTCCACGAGATAGGCAAAGGGATGGCGGGCAAAGGCGAGGCCCGTCGTGGAAAGCCGGGGCAGGCCAAAGGAGGCCATCAGGGCCTCGAGGCGGGGGGCCTCGCAGCGGAAGGCCCCGTACTTCTTCTGGTCCCGGCGCTTCTCATCCTCGGCCCTGAGATAGCCCCCGGCCACGACGGATTCCTTGGGATACTTGGTGAAGGCAGCCATCGTGTTGGCCGTGAGGCGGATGCCCGGGGAGAGGGAGGAGATGATCCGGAAGCCCTGGGCATTGCCCTCAAAGGAGGTAAAGTCCCGCTTCTCCGCTTCGTCGAGGCCCTTGAGGACCTCGGGGCGGCGCTCGAAGAAAGCCGAGATGGCGTCTTCCCCGGAATGCCCAAAGGGAGGGTTGCCGATGTCGTGGGCCAGGCAGGCGGCCTGGATGAGGTCCCCGAGGTTGCGGCTCTCCTCCTTGCGCCAGGCCGGGTCGGCCAGCTCCAGGACCCGCTCGCCGACCACGTTGCCCAGGGAGCGGCCCACACAGGAGGTCTCGATGCTGTGGGTCATGCGGTTATGGACAAAATAGGTCTCCGGTATGGGCAGGACCTGGGTCTTGTCGTTGAGGCGGCGGAAGGAGGAGGAGAAGATTATGCGATCCTGGTCGCGCTCGAAGTCCGAGCGGCCGCTCGTGGTCTTCCTCTCCTCGTCCCGGAGCTCTATGAAGTCAGTCCAGGCCATGGGCCCTCCTTGCGGCGCGATAGTCGGCATAGGTATCAAGATCCTGGAGGGTGGCTGCCCCGGCCGGCAGGGGGATGTCCACGAGGCGGCCGCCCTGGGAGAGGAGGAAGGGCCTGGCCTTGGCCTTTGCGGGAAGGGAGAGGAGGCCCGGGATCAGGGTGGAGGGGATGAGGACGGGATGGCCGGCCTCGCCCTGGCAGGAGGCGAATAGGGGGACCGCAGGGAGGCCAGCTGCCCTCTCGCTCTTCCAGGCGGCCTCCAGGGCCAGGTGGATGGAGGCGTCCACGAGGGGCATGTCCGCCGGCAGGGTGGAGAAATGGTCTCCCGTGACCTGGGCAAGGCCGGCCTGGAGGGAGCTCATCATGCCCTCCTCCCAGCGCGGATTGTCCACGAGGACGAGACCAGCCTGGCCAAGGACTCCCGGGCCAAGGCAAGAGCCAAGCCTCTGGGCTATCTCCCCGCCCCGGTGGCCCAGGACAAGGATGACCCGCAGGCCCGCGGCCAGGGCGGAAGTCACGGTGGTCTCGACCACCGTGGCCTCCGCCGGGCCAAAGGGAAGGAGGGGCTTGAAGGAGCCCATCCGGGAGGATGCCCCCGCGGCGGGGATGATGCAGTCGAAGGCCATGGCTGGCCTCGAGTGTAGCCTCCCCGCCGGGAGCCTGTCAGTCCCCCGCGGCGGCCACCCTCTTGTCCGGGGCCGGGGCCGCGGTGCCGTCCTTGGCGAGCTTGGCCTTGAGCCTGGCCCTCACCTTGGTGGGCAGGCCAAAGAGGTTGATAAAGCCCGCGGAGTCCTTGTGGGAAAAGAGGGGGCCCGTGGTGAAGCTCGCGATCGAGGTGTCGTAGAGGGAATAGGGGGACTCCATGCCCGCGCAGGTGATCGAGCCCTTCCAGAGCCTCAACTTGACCGTGCCGGTCACCATGGCCTGGCTGGAGTCGAGGAAGGCCTTGATCGCGTCCATGAGGGGGCAGAACCACTCGCCCTCGTAGAGGAGCTCGGCGAAGCGCTGGGCCACGGTGAGCTTGAAGGAGAGGGTCTTGCGGTCCAGGCAGAGCTGCTCGAGCTTGGTGTGGGCCTCCATGAGGACGGTGCCCGCCGGGGTCTCGTAGACGCCCCGGGACTTCATGCCCACCACCCGGTTCTCGACCATGTCGAGGATGCCCACCCCATGCTTGCCCGCGAGGACGTTGAGGGCCCCAATGAGGCTCACGCCATCCATCTTGACCCCGTTCAGGGCGACCGGCACGCCCTCGGCAAAGTCGATCTTGACGTATTCCGCGCTGTCCGGGGCGACCATGGGAGGGACGCACATCTTGAGGAGGAGGCCCAGCTTGGGCTCGTTGGCCGGATCCTCCAGGTCAAGGCCCTCGTGGCTGATGTGCCAGAGATTGTCGTCCCGGCTGTAGGCGTCGGACTTCTTCATGGGCACCGGGAGCCCCCGGGCCTCGAGATAGGCGATCTCGTCTTCCCGGCTCTGGAGCTCCCAGGTCCTCCAGGGCGCTATGACCTCCATCTCGGGGGCAAAGGCCTTGATCGCGAGCTCGAAGCGGACCTGGTCATTGCCCTTGCCGGTGCAGCCATGGGCTATGGCGTCGCAGCCCTCGGCCAGGGCCGCCTCGGTGAGGCCCTTGGCGATCAGAGGCCTCGCGGCCGAGGTCCCCAGGAGGTAGCGGCCCTCATAGGGGCTGCCGGCCTTGATGAGGGGCCAGAGGTAGTCCTCGACAAATTCCTTTTTCTGGTCGAGGACGATGAGCTTCTTGGCCCCCGCGGAGAGGGCCCGGCCCTCGAGGCTGGCCCAGTCGCAGGCCTGGCCCACATCGCCGCAGACCGCGATCACCTCGCAGTCATAGTTCTCCTTGAGCCAGGGCACGATGACGCTGGTGTCAAGACCGCCGGAATAGGCTAAAGCTATCTTTCTCACGGTTCACTCCTTGTTCGCGAATATGGCGCATCCTGCGGCTCCTCCTCCCCCATCGGGGGGCTTGGGTGGGGCCGGCGTAGGGTTCTTGGACAGTGGGTGGGGGGGAGGTTAGCGACGACGGAGGCGGGCGTGGAGGGAAAACAAGCTAGGTTCTCCTGAAGTCCAGCCATAGCCTGCTTTAAGGAGGCATTAGGGAAATGCTGAGCTTCGGAAATCATCTTATTGGGGTCAAGGTCCCAGGTCAAGTATCTTTATGCATATTTTTAGCATATTTATGCAGTTTCTATACGGAACTTGACTGTCCTGGGCCCTGGACCCTAGACTCCTCCCATGGCGCGCAAGGAAGACATCATCACCTTCAAGGCCGATGCCGAGCTTATGGCGGCCCTGGAAGGGGTCTCGAATCGCTCGGCCTTTATCCGGGACGCCATCCTCCAGGCCCTGGAAAACCGCTGTCCCCTCTGCCGTGGCTCGGGCCTCCTCAGCCTGGAGCAGAAAAAGCACTGGGAGGACTTTTCCCACCACCACCACGTGGAGGAATGCGGGGATTGCCATGCCTTCCACCTAGTCTGCGACTGCGATGGCCACCCCGGCACGACCCCAAGACCTCTGCCCCGATGACCTTGTTCTACGACTATCTCAAGACCGCCTACCTGGGCTATGCGGCCATCTTTGTCTGCCTGGGCCTGGGCTTTCTCTTCCTGAGGCGGGTCGACGAGGGAGAAGTGGGGCCAGGCTATTGGGCGATCAGCTTTTTCCTCAACAGCCTGGGCTTCCTGCTGTGGTCGGGGGTCATCCCCCTTCTGCCCCGACAATACTTTCTCCTGGGCGAGCTCTTCCACATCAGCGGCTTTCTCTTTCTCGTCTGCGGGGCCTACCGTTTCACAGGCAACGCCTATAAGGCCTGGAACCTGGTGGCCATCCTGGCCTGGCTAGCCCTCTGGGCCGCCTCGATCCTGGTCCTCCGTAGCATACCCGTCCTGGGCATGCTGGGCCTCAAGGCCCTGCGGACAGTCCTGATGGTCTGGGCCGGAGGGATGATCCTGGCCAAGCCCGCCAACCCCCGACCCCTGGGCCGGAGCCTGGCGGGTTGGAGCCTCATAGCCTGGGGCCTCTACATCCTGGCCACGGGCTTTGTCCACCTGCCCTCGATGCTCCACCTGGCCTTTGGCTTCCTGGTGGGTTTCCAGATCCTGGCCGCCCTGGGCATAGTCGCCATGGTGGTGGAGAGGATGCGCCTCCGGGCCGAGAAGAGCGAAAAGCTCCTCGCGAGCCTCGAGGGCCTCCTCCCGATCTGCGCCTACTGCAAGAAAATCCGGGATGAAGGCGACAACTGGCAGACAATCGAGTCCTATATCGAGGAAAGATCGGCCGCGGAGTTTAGCCACGGGATTTGCCCGGAGTGCAAGGAAAAGCATTTTCCCGGCCTGGGAACTCCAGGGCCGGCGGGAGAAAAGCCATGAGGATCCCCTACTACCACATCGATGCCTTCACGTCGGAGCTCTTCAAGGGCAATCCGGCCGGGGTCTGCTCCCTCGAGTCCTGGCTGCCCGAGGCTACGATGCAGGCCATAGCCCGAGAAAACGGCTTGGCGGAAACCGCCTTCTTTATCCCAACCCCCGAGGGCTTCGGGATCCGCTGGTTTACTCCGGACATAGAGATGGACCTCTGCGGCCACGCGACCCTGGCCACGGCCTTTGTGATCAAGACCTACTTCAGGCAGGACCTCGATAAGCTGGTCTTCTCCTCGAGGAGCGGCCCCTTATTGATCAGCTTTCCTGGAGACAGGGTCGAGATGGAGCTGCCCTCCCGGCCCCCGGTCCCGGCGAGCCTGCCCCAGACCATAGCCGAATCCTTAAGCCTCCAGCCCAAGGAAGTCCTCAAGGCCCGGGACTATGTCCTGGTCTACGGGACCGAGGCCGAGGTCAGGGGCCTCCAGGTCGACCAGGCCCTCCTCGACCGCATCAACCTCGATCCGGGCGGAGTCTGCGTGACCGCCCCGGGGGAGGCCTGCGATTTTGTCTCCCGCTTCTTTACCCCCCAGGCCACCATCCTGGAGGATGCGGTCACGGGCTCGGCCCATTGCTCCCTCATACCCCTGTGGAGCGGGCGACTAGGCAGAAAGCAGCTTCAGGCCCGGCAGGTCTCCCGGCGCTCGGGAGAGCTCCAGTGCCGGATGCTGGAGACTACGGTCCTGGTCTCCGGGACGGCAAGGGTCTACCTCGAGGGCAGCATAGAGGTCTAGGACCGCCCTAGTCCTCACCCTCGTGCCCGCCGTCGTGGCAATGGTCACAGGCCCTGCCCACGGCCACAAGGCCGCCCTCTTCATAGCGTCCCACTATGCCAAAGGTCTCGAGGAGGGCCTGGGGCTTGAGCACCTCGGCTGAGGGCCCATAGGCCACGACCCTGCCCGCGAGAAGGAGGGTCTTGTCGCAGGCCGAGGCCTCGTCTATGTCGTGGGTGGCTATCACCGAGCCGAGGCCCGTGGCGGCCGCCCGCTTGAGGATCCCGCGATAGGTGGAGATGGCCGCGGCGTCGAGGCTCGAGGCCGGCTCGTCCAGGAGGAGGAGCTCGGGCTCCCGGGCCAGGGCCTGGGCGATAAAGACGCGCTGCTTTTGTCCCCCCGAGAGGCGGGAGAGGGGCAGGTCGGCGAGGCCGGTGATGCCCACGGCCTCCATGGCCTCGAGGACCGCCCTTTCGTCCTGGGGCCCGGGCCTGCGTAAGAGGCCCAGGGCCGGGAAGCGGGCCATGCGGACCACGTCGATGGCCCGGAGGGGCAGGGAGAGGCCGGAAGGGTGGAACTGGCCCAGGTAGGCGACCCTCCGGGGACTGGCCCCGGCGAGGCCTCCCAGGACCTCGAGCCGTCCCGCCAGGGGAGACAGGAGGCCGGCCAGGGTCTTGAGGAGGGTGGACTTGCCGGAGCCATTCACTCCGACCAGGGCCAGACTCTCACCAGGAGCCACGACAAGGTTGATGTCCCGGACCACGGCCTCGAGGCCATAGCCCACGGTGAGCTCCCGGGCCAGGACAAGGGGCGTGGACTCAGCCATGGTGGGCCTCCTGGGCCAGCATGAGGCGGCGGGCCCCAAAGAGGCAGAAGAAGATGATGGACGCCACCAGGGTGATCGACGCCCCCGCGGCCAGGTCGAGCCAGTAGGACCCAAGGAGGCCCAGGTAGACCGAGGCTATCCCAAGGCCACAGGCCAGGACCATCATCGAGCCGACCCGGCGGGCAAAGAGGGCCGCCGAGGCCGCCGGCGCAAGGAGCATCCCAAAGACCAGGAGGGTGCCCACGGTCTTGAAGGAGACCACCACCGTGAGGGCTATCATCCCCAGCATGATCCCGTGGTAGAGGCGGGAGGAAAAGCCCGAGACATCGGCCTGCTCATGGCCAAAAGAGAGGAGGAGGAAGGGCCGCCGGCAGGCCAGGGCCAAAAGGCCTATCAGGACCGTGGCTCCGAGCTGGACCAGGAGCTCCGAGGCGGAAATGCCCAGGATTTCCCCAAAGAGGATATGGACGAGGTCCCCGGAAAAGGACCGGGAGCGGGAGACTATGGCCACCCCCAGGGCGAGCATGGCCACAAAGAGAAGGCCGATCGCCGTGTCCGAGGAGAGGCTCGACTTGCGGGTCACGAGGCTTATGCCCCCGATCATCACGATGCTGCCCACGGCGGCTCCGAGCATGCCGGGCAGGCCTAAAAGCATGGCCAGGGCCACCCCTGGCAGGACCCCGTGGCCCAGGGCGTCGCCTATGAAGGCCAGGCCCCGGAGGACCACAAAGGAGCCTACGATGCCGCAAGCCAGGGAAACCAGGATGCCCGCGGCCAAGGCGTTTAGCATAAAGCCGTTGTTAGCGAAAGGCGCGAGGAGGAAGTCCATAGTCCTATTCTAGGCCCTTGAGGATGGTTTGGGCGAGGGCCCTCTCAAAGGCCGCATAGTCCCCTCCGGGAGGAAGGAGGTGGGTCGCGAGGGGTATGGCCCGGGCCCGGTCTCCCGGGCGAGGGCCTGGGCAAGCCGGGGCGGGGTTCCCACCTCGGTAAAGATCACATCCACCCCAGCCTTGGCCATCAGGCCCTTGAGGCCCGAAAGCCAGGCCGCCGAGGTCTCGGCCTCCGAGGAGAGGCTGGGCACAAGGGCCCCCACGAGGCGGAAGCCGTAGCGTTGGGCGAAATAGCCCAGGGACTCGTGGCCCGTCACTATCCTGCGCCGGGCCGGGGCCAGGGCGGAGACCTGGGCGGAGATCTCGCGATCCAGGTCCCGGAGCCGAGCCGCCAGGGAGGCGGCCCGGTCCTGGACCTCGAGGCCCAGGCTTTCCTTGAGGGCTGGCGCGAGGGCTAGGACCACGGCCTCCATGGCCACAGGATCGGTCCAGATATGGGGATCCTGGGCGCCGGAGGCCTGGTCGGGGTCCCCCGAGGGAATGCCCTCCCCCTCGCCTACCCGCCTCACCTGGACATGGTCGGCGGCCACAAAGAAGGGAATGCCCTTGGCCCTGGCCTGGGCCAGGCTCTTTTCCAGGCCCCCTTCCAGGCCCAGGCCATTGACCACCACAAGGTCGGCCCCCATCAGGGCTTCCATGTCCCGGGCCGAGGGTTCCCACTCGTGGACATCGAGACCGTTGGGCACGAGGACCTTGACCCCCGCCGCCTCGCCCACCAGGTCCGAGACGAGGGAGCCCAGGATGGAATAAGTCACAACTATGGCTTTCTTGCCTCCCGCGGCCGGGGCCGGACCGGGGCGGCCGCAGGAGCTGAGGAGGAGGCCTGACAGGGCCAAGGCCGCGAGGCCTAGCCGCATCGGACTTAAGCGGGGATAGCTTGGAAACGCCATATTGTCCCTCCAGGAGCGCTTGGGCAGGGCAATATTACAAAGTAATACTAGGTCGGTCAAGGGGCTAGGCTTTACGCCCCTCCCCGCCCCGGTCTATAGTCTGGCCATGCTCTTCCGCGACCGCAGTGATGGAACCAAGGCCAGGGACCTCCAAGGCTATAGCGCGGTCATGCCCTACATCATGACCCGGCGAAACGAATCCTCGGTGTTCTTTTCCCGGGACTTGGATATAGAAAACGCCATGGGCTATGTAAAGCGGAAAAACGCCCAAGCCGGGAACAACCGCTATTCCCTCTTTGCCCTCATCCTTGCCGCGGGCCTGCGCACCTTTGCCCTCAAGCCCCGGCTCAACCGCTTTGTCCATCGACGGTCCATCTACGAGCGCAAGCACCTGGCCTTTTCCTTTATCGTAAAGAAGCGCCTCACCGAGGAATCCGCCGAGTCCAACGCCAAGATCTTTTTTGAGGCCGAGGACACCCTGGACACGGTGACGGATCGCTTTAACGCGGCGGTGGACCTGGCCCGCAGCGAAGCCCTGGCCCCGGATGACCGGGAGATACGCTTTGTGGCATCCTTTCCCGGGGGACGGGCCCTCTTTACCCGCATTTTCCGGGCCCTGGATCGCTTTAACATCGCCCCGGCGTCCTTGCTGCGCAACGACCCCCTCTTTACCTCGGCCTACTTTGCCAACCTGGGATCCATAGGCCTCGAGACCCCCTTCCACCACCTCTACGAATGGGGGACGGCCAGCCTCTTTATCGTCCTGGGAAGGATCTTTGAGTCCGAAGCGCCCAAGTCCTCGGGCGGAGGCCTCCACCACTTTATCAACATGAAAGTCACCGTGGACGAGCGCATAGCCGACGGCATCTATTTTGCCCACGCCGCGGCCCTCTTCAGCCGCCTCATCCTCCACCCCGAGCTCCTCGAGGAAGTCCCGGACCTCTCCACGGTCGAGGGCTAGGCCGCGGACCCAGGCTTTTCCATTCCGGCGAATTCCGCGCTTGTCCCCTTGGCCGACCCGGTCTACACTCTGCCTAGGAGGAATCCATGGCGGAATACATAGTCGATGAAGTCCCGGGCTTCTGGAAGATCATCAAGCTCAGGCCCTTCCGCAAGACCGAGGGCGTCTCCTTTGACATCCTGCCCATGAAGCTCCTGCCCCGGATCGATGGCATAGACCGGGTGATCCATGCCCACTCGGCCATCTCTCCCGGACCGGTCGGCGACATTGCCCGGCCCTGGTATATCCACTACCACCAGGAGGACAACCTCCTCGTCCTCCAGGGCGAGCGGACCGCCGAGATCTATACCCTCGAGCACAAGCGGATCGAGACCTTTGTGGTCAGGCCGGACAGGATTATCCACAACGGCGTCGTGGTCTATGAAGGGGCGGCCATGGTGGTCTGGCCCTGCAGGGTTTTCCACCGGATTGTCTCCGGGCCCGAGGGCTCGGCTTCCCTGAACTTCGCGGTCCGCCATCCGGGCTTTGACATCAACACGGCCTTCGATGTCTACGACCTGGACACCGCCACCGGGGAGCACAAGGTGATACGAGAGGGGAAGCTGGATCAGTACCCCTCCTGAGGGGCCGACGAAAAACCGTCCCGCGCCGGATAATCCTGAAACCTAAGATGGACGTTTCATGGCGGTGGGCCTGGCATGGAAGGCGCGGGAGGCGCGCTCGCTCCGCTCGGCCCCCCGCGTCGTCCATGCCACCCCCGCCGCTATGCGGCGATCCATCGGCGTTTAC
>JAKPBN010000379.1 GCA_029778945.1 Spirochaetota bacterium | reverse complement strand
ACACCTTCAAGGAGCTGATCCTTACCCTCATCGTGGTGGCCATCATTGTCCTCCTCTTCCTGGGCAAGCCTGGGACGGCCTTTTCCGTGATCCTGGCCGTGCCCATCGCCCTGGCCGCGGCGCCCATCCTCTATAGGCTGGCGGGCTTCAGCTTTAACCTCGTCTCCCTCCTCGCCTTGGTCACGGCCATAGGCATCGTGGTCGACGACTCCATAGTGGTGGCCGAGAACGTCGAGCGCTACCGGGCCATGGGCATGAAGGGCAAGGAGGCCGTCCTCAAGGGGGCAAGCGAGGTCTTTAGCGCCGTCGTGGCGGCTTCCCTTTCCCTCCTCTCGGTCCTCCTCCCGGTGGCCTTTTTCGGGGGCTTTGTCGGACGCTACCTCACCCAGTTTTCCCTGGGCCTGGCGGTCGCCGTCCTCTTTTCCCTCCTCGAGGCCATCCTGTTCCTTACGGTCCGCCTGGCCTACACCCCCGATGTCCGGGAGCTGGACTGGAAGGACTTTGCCCGCAGTCTTGGCCGGATGAGGGAGGCCTTGGCCTGGGGCCTTTCCCGCTGGAAGGGCCTGCCGGGCCTTGTCCTCCTCGTGGTCCAAGCCGGCGGCCTCGTCGCCCTAGGCCGCTACGTCTTCCTTCCCAGCCTTCTTGCCATACCCCTGGAGCTTGCCCTAGGCAACTACCTTGTCTTTATGCTCTACGCCTTCCTCTCGGCCCTCACGGGGACCCTCCATGGCTGGACCGAGGCCGGGGTCAAAAGAATCCAGGAAGGCTATGCGCGGCTTTTGCGCCGGTCCTTGAAGGTCAGCGCCTTTGTCCTCGCGGGCACGGCCGTCGTCCTTGTCTGCCTGGCCGTCCTCATCTGGCCAAAGATCCCCTTTAACTTTATCCCCCAGTCCGATTCCGGAACGCTTTCGGCTAACCTGCGCTTTCCCCCGGGCACCTCCCAGTCGACGGTCAACCTGGCGGCTTCCCGGGTCGAGGCCTTCCTCCTCCAGAAGCCCGAGGTCCAGACAATCCAGGCCGTCGTGGGCTCCAACGCCTCGATCGACATGGCCCTGGTGCCGATCAAGCAGAGGCCCTCGGTCTATGTCCTTACCCAGGACTACCGCAAGGGCCTCCAGGCCCTGCTCAAGGATATCCCCTCCGCGAGGGTCTCGGTCTCCGCCGGAGGTGGCGGGATGGGAGGCGGCTTTGGCGCCGGGACCTCCCTCCAGCTCTCAGTGGTGTCGGCGGATTTTGCCCTCCTCCAGGCCCGCAACTCCGCCATTATCGCCGCCATCCAGGAAAACCCCTTTGTGGTGGACCTCAGCTCAAGCCTTTCCGACACGAGGCTGGAGAGCAATTTCCAGCCCGACCCCCTAAAGCTCAAGGGGACTGGCCTTAGTCCCCAGGCCGTGGCCAACGCCCTCCAGACCTATGCCACGGGCTCCCAGGCCTCCAATGTGGTCACCGGCGGCCTCTCCTATCCCATCTATGTGATGCTCGATCCCATACGCCTGGCCAATGGCAACAATCTCCTCGACCTGCCCATCTACTCGGCGAGCCTTGGCCAGAGCATCCAGATAGGCCAGCTGGGCTCCTTTGCCCTGGCCGAGGCGCCTACCTCGATCTCCCGCTACAACCGCCAGTATACGGGGTCCTTTAACATCAACCTGAGCTCAGGGGCGCCCACGGCCCTGGAGCTCCAGGCCAGCATCAAGGAGGACCTCGAGAAGCGCGGCCTCCTCGAGGGCGGCCTCCAGGTTTCCGCCGGCAATCGCTTTGGCGCCGCGGCCCTGTCGGCCGAGCTGGCCTCCTCGGGAAAGATCATCTTCCTGGTAGCGCTCTTTTTGGCCTACCTGGTCATGGCGGCCCAGTTCAACTCCTGGCGCTATCCCATCTATCTCCTCCTCCCGGTACCCCTGGCCCTCATAGGAGCCCTCATCCTCGTGTGGATCATCGGCGGAGGCCTGGACGTCTTTGGCCTCATGGGCATGATCATGCTCATCGGCCTCTCCGCCAAGAACGCCATCCTCTACCTGGACTTTGTGGTGGAGCGCCTGGGCAAGATGCCCCTGGAGGAGGCCCTGGTCGAGGCCGCCGGCCTCCGCTTCCGGCCCATCGTGATGACTACCCTGACTGTCCTCGTGATTTCCTTCCCCTTGATCTTCTCCGGTGGCCAGGGCTCCGAGTTCGGCCAACGCATGGGCGTAGTGATGTTCGGCGGCATCGTGTTCTCCGCGGTCCTTACCTTCTTTATCGTGCCCGCGGCGTTCTGGCTCTTCGAAAGAAAGCGGCCGGCGTCACAATACAACCCCACAGATAAAGAAGAAGAGAAAGAGGAGATGAATGCAACCACGGAGGCACGGAGTTTAGCCACGGAGGGCACAGAGACTTGAAGGAAGGGCTTTAGCATCGAATAGTTAGCGATACTGGAATAATCAGAAAATCCAGAGTCGAATACAGGGATGAAATAAATATAATATTTAGTATAAATATTGGAACAGTCATGTACCCAGTCAGGAATTCGGTCAAGGCGATCATGGTGGAGGAGGGGAGGCTGCTCTGCGTCCGGAAGCGAGATGCGCTCGGGGCCTACTACCTCCTTCCCGGCGGGGGGCAGGAAAAGAATGAGACTTTTCCTGAGGCCCTGCGCAGGGAATGCCTCGAGGAGCTCGGGGCCGAGGTCAGGGTGGGGCGGCTGCGCCACATCCGGGAGTATATCGGGAAAAACCACGAGTTCGCCCCCGAGGACACGGCCCACCAGGTGGAGTTCATGTTCGAGTGCCAGCTCGCCTCCAGGCCCAGCCTGGAGCTTGCCACCCATCTCGATGAAGGCCAGGACGGCCTAGAGTGGGTGGACCTGAGGCCCTCGGGCAACCCCAGGGTCTATCCCAAGGTCCTCGTGGAGCGCCTAGCTAAAGGTTATGCGGAACTCTATTGGGGCGATATTAACTAAGCCCTCTCTCTTTTGTTTATCCCGGCTCATTTGCGATCTCTTAAAAACAAAAGCCGCCGACCGGTTACCCCGTCGGCGGCTATATTTAGTAGACGACCTTATCATTCTATTTGACCCAATTCTAGAAAATATAAAGGTATCGCAGAGTATCGTCGGTTCTGGTCATTGGGGGATTGTCTCAGTGCCCTCCGTGGTCCAAACTCCGTGTCTCCGTGGTTGCATTGATTCTTCTCTCTCTCTCCTAATCCCTCTTCCCGGTAACCTTGATGACATGGTAGCCGAACTGGGTAGATACCACATCCGATATGGACCCCACGCCCAGGCCTTTGCAGGCGGACTCGAAGGCTGGGACCATCTTGCCCGGGCCAAACCAGCCCAGGTCGCCCCCGGAGGACTTGGAGGGGCAGGTCGAGTATTCCCTGGCTAGGCTCTCGAAGCTGGCTCCCTGCTTTACCTTGATCATCAGCTGCTGGGCGAGGCCCCGGTCCGAGACGAGTATATGGCTGGCTCTCCATTCCATGGTGTTCTCCTTTATCTGAAGATGGTATGGCTCTAGTATACTGACGAGGGGGCTTTCTCGGGAAGCCTGGCCGTCCGGGCGGCGGGGCTGCAGGAGCCCAGGGAGGCGACCCAGCCGGCCTTGTTCCAGAGGGCACAGCCGCCTGAGGTCTCCGTGAGCTCCCCGTGATGGCGCCGGATCTCGGCCATGAGGGGGCTCTCCAGGGCCTTGGCGAGACCGCCGGATTCGGCGCTTGTGTCCGAGAAGGGCGCAAAGGGGCAGGCCTCGAGGCGGCCATCGGCGGCCAGGTGGATAAAGCCCCGGCCGGCCGCGAGGCAGCCACCATAGGCTTCCTCGTCCCCGGGGAGGATCACCACGGGGTAGGGCAGGGCGGCAAAGCCGGGCCGGCTGAGGAGGCGCTGTTTCTGTCCAGGGCCGAGGACGAGCTGGGCCGTTCCCGGGCTGGCGGGGACAAACTCGATCAGGAAGAGGACGCTGATCCCGGCCTTGCCCAGGGCCGCCAGGTAATCCGGGGAGAGGACGAGGTCGGCGTTCTCCGAGTTGAGGGTGACCGAGGCCCCAAAGAGGGCTCCCCGGCTCCGGAGGGCCTGCATGCGGGCCAGGACGGCCTGGTGGATGCCCTGGCCGCGGCGGGCGTCCGTATCTCCCTCCTCGCCCTCGATGGAGAGGACCGGGACCAGGGAGGACGAGGCCGCGCGGTCCATAAAGGCCTCATCCATCAGGGTGCCATTGGTAAAGACCGGGAGGAGTAGTCCCTTCATGCGGCTCGTGGCCTCGAGGAGGCTCCGGCGCATCAGGGGCTCTCCGCCTGCAAGGAGTATCGTGCCCACCCCGAGGTCGACGGCCTCCTCAAAAAGCCCGAGGAAGGCTTCGTCGGATAGCTCGGGGGCGGCCCCGGGGCGCAGGGCCTTGGAATAGCAGCCGACGCAGTCGAGGTTGCACTTTCGGGTGATGCTCGTGATGAGGATCGGCGGAACGATGAGGCCGGCCTTGGCGGCCCGGCGCCGCTTCCGGGCTTGGCGGCGCTGGAAGAGGGCTGCCTCAAGGAGGCGCAAGGGGCGCTTGTGCCCCCCGGCTCCATGCCTCAGGGCCCTGAAAAAGCCATTGATACGGGTGTCAAAAAGGTTTTCGGATTCCACGCTCTCTCCTCCCTTGGAAAGGGGCCCTTGAAACAAGGCGCCATCCTCCCGCGGATTATCGATAGTAAAATCGCCATAGCCAGGGCCCGGGGTCAAGTCCCAGGCCCTGGATTTCGCTATTTCCAGCTGGCCTGGAAATCGGCGATAAGCTTGACCACTTCCTCGAGCCTCTCCGTGGGCGGGAGGATGGTCGTGCGGAAGTGGGCCGTGCCGGGGATCTGGCCAAAGCCCGAGCCCGGGACCACGCAGATCCCCGTGGCCTCGAGGAGGGCCATGCAATAGTCCTCGTCGGTCCGGCCCGCGGGGAGGCTAACCTTCGGGTAGGCGTACATCGCCCCGGCCACATCGTTGCAGGTGATCCCCGGGATCTTTCGCAGGCCCTGGGCAAGGAGCAAGGCCCTGGCCCTGAGGGTCGAGAGGATTGCGTCCCTTTCTTGGCAGTAGAGCCCATAGGAGGCCTCGCCCTCCTTGGGGGGCCGCACGAGGACATAGGTGGCCACCTGGCCCGGGAGGTTGGAGCAGAGGCTCACGGACTGGAGCTTGGTGATCTGGGCCACCACCTCCGGCGGGATGTTTCTGATCTCCATATAGCCCCCGCGATGCCCGCACTCGCCCATAAAGCCCTTGGAGCAGGAATGGAAGGAGAAGAGGGAGACCTCGGTCTCCCCTGAGTCCGCCATCACCCGGGCAAAGGAATGGAAGGCGTCCCCGGGGCGGTAGACGTTTTCCTGGTAGACCTCGTCCGCGAGGATCGCCAGGCCATGGGCCTTGGCAAAGTCGATGATCATGGCGATGTTGTCCCGGTCCAGGACCGAGCCCGTGGGATTGCCCGGATTGATCACGGAGATAGCCTTGACCTTGACCCCGTAGCGCCGGCCCTCGGCCAGGGAGTCCTCGAGCATCTGGCGGGAGAGCTTCCAGTCATTGCTTTCGTCCAGGTAATAGTGGACCTGCTTGCCCTCATAGAGGGTGATCGTGGCCGAGTAGAGGGGGTATTGGGGGATGGGTATCATGATCCCGTCCTGGGGCCCGGAGAGGAGGATGCGCAGGGCTGTCTGGACGCCCTTGGAGGCTCCGTCGGTGAGGTAGATAGCCTCGGGGTCGGCGGCCATCCCGTCCCGGGCGGTGATAAAGGCCGCCACGGCTTCCCGGATAAAGCGCAGGCCCTTGGATTCCGAATAGGCCCCTAGGCCGTGCTTCGAGGCCTCGAGGATCCGCCGACTCGTGGCTAGGACGTCCGCCGGGAAGGCCCCGGGGGCCTTGGTGGCCAACTCGGGCCATTCGCAGAGGGAGAGGACCTGGCGGAGATAGGTCAGGGGCTTCTGCTCCAGGGCCTGGGGATTGCCGATGTTGCAGTAGATGATCTTGCGGCCCTGGCGCTCGAGCTCGGCGGCCCTGGCCACAATGGGTCCCCGGACGGCATACTCGGTGCCAATGACGGCGGGGCTAAGATCCTTGATTCCTAGGGGCATGGTGTCTCCTTGTGAGAGCCCGGTGGGGCGACAAATGATAGCATCGCTCCCGCCCTCCGTCCACCCGGCTTGACCCCCGGCCCCGCCTGTGCTAGCGTCATCCCATTATGCTGATCCTCTGATCGCCCCCCTTCGCCTCCTCCAGGACCCCTCCAAGGTCGTGCCCGGGCCTTGCTCTTCATGCAGTATCCCGGACGACTCATGCACTCCAGGGCGCCGCGCCGCACAGGCCTGAAGCCCCTATCCAGGAAAAGGACAATTATGATCGAAATGAAAGATACCACCCTCAAGGCCGAGCGCGCCTGGCTCGTGGGGATCCAGACGGACAAGGTCTCCAAGGGCGAGGGCACCTCCCTCCTCGCGGAGCTCAAGGGCCTGGCCTCGAGCCTGGGCCTCGAGGTGATCGGCTCCTGTTTTGCCCGGGTGCGGGAGCGCAGCCCCGCCCTCTTCCTCGGCTCGGGCAAGGCCGATGAGATTGTCGCCATGGCCAAGGCCGAGGGCGCCGACTCCATCGTCTTTGACCATGCCCTCACCCCGGTCCAGCAGCGCAACTGGGAAACCCTCTCAGGCCTCAAGGTCTACGACAGGTCAGAGCTGATCATCAAGATCTTCGCGAGCCGGGCCCTGACCAAGGAGGCCTCCCTCCAGGTCGAGCTCGCCCAGCTCGAGTATTCCA
>JAKPBN010000378.1 GCA_029778945.1 Spirochaetota bacterium | reverse complement strand
GTAAAGACCGTCCCGTCCGAACAGAGGAGGGCGGCCCCAACCCGGAAATGCGAATAGGGAGAATAGGAAGCCTTGGCAGCCTCAAGGGCAAGTCCAAAGAGCCTGTTGCCATCCATGCTTAACCTCATATTAGTTGACAGTAGAGTAGTATAGTATATACGATTCCGGCACCAAGGGGAAGGTTCAGCCACCTCGTGCATGCCCCGATCGCCCCAGTCCCTGCTTGAAAAGGTATTACGTCGAACCATGGAAGAAAGCGGCAAACGGCATCTTGCGACCATCCTCGTAGCCCTCGCGGCTATCCTCTATTTTTTCATCTGCGCCTTTCCCTTGCCCAAGGAACTAGCCTTGGCCCCGGGCTGGGCCAGGGCCATCCCTGCCCCGGGCCCGGACCTGGGCCCGGCCGGAGCCTTGGCAGTCCAGGCCTCCAAGGCAGGGGCCGAGCTTCATACCTATGTCCTCCCAAGCTCCTTTGGATGGTTTGACACCGAAGGCAAGGGCATATCCAGCTCCCCCATCAGCTTTGGCGCCGCCGTCTCGGACTCAGGCTATATCGCCTACGATAGGATGTCGACCGTCCTCAGCCTCAAGAATCCCCAGGGCAAGGAGATAGCCAAGCTGGCCCAGCCCGGCTATCCTTTCTTTGGAGGGGATAGGCTTTTTGTGGTCCACCCCGGCCAGACTTCGGTCTCGGAATTCTCCGGCCAAGGCAAGCTGCTCTGGACGCGGGATTTTTCCTCGGCCATAACCGCCTTTGACGCGAGCCCGGGCCTGGCCCTCTTTGGCCTCCTGGATGGAAGCCTCACGGGCCTTGATCCTACCGGCCAGGTTCTCCTCTCCTTTTCTCCCGGGGGCTCCCGGATCGCCGGGGTATACGGCTGCGCGGTCTCCCCCGACGGCCTCCTGGCCGCGGCTATCTGCGGCCTGGACAGGCAGCGCCTCGTGGTCCTGGAAAAGCGGTCCTCGGCCTATCGGGTAACCTGGCACCGCTACCTGGAATCGGATTTTCGCAGACCCGTGGGCATAGCCTTTACCGCGGACAACCGCTACCTGGTCTATGAGAAGCCCTCGGGCCTGGGCATCTACTCAAGGGACGGCCGAGACGAAGCCTCCATCAGGAGCCTGCCCCTCACCGGCCTGGGCTTGGCCTCCTCCAAGCGCTCTATCCTCATGGCCGTGGAGGGGAGGGGGGAGAGCAAGACCCTCCTCTGCGCCTCCCCCACGGGAGACCGGCTTTTTTCCCTGCCCTTTAGCGCTCCAAGCGCCTGGCCGGTCATTTCCGGAGACTCCATCTTTCTCGCCCTCGGGTCGACAGATGGCAGCTCAGGCCTGATAAGGATCGATTTCAAGGAGGAGTGAAGGTGAGGAAGCCGGCGATCAGGTCCCTTGCCCTCGGGCTAGGTCTCGCATTTCTCTCCCTTGCCACCCTCCTTAATGCCCTCGAATGGCCCACGTCTCCGGCTAAGCCGGCCTATCTTTTTGGATCCTCAATGGCGGGCGGTTTTTCCACCGGCATGGGCCTTGCCTCTGAGGGAGGCCTCGTGACGGCCTCCGATGAGGGGGAAGTCACCTTTGTCCAGGACCAGGCCTTTCCGTCCCGGATACCCTCCACCCTTGGAAGCTATATCGCCGTCGAGCATGCCCGGGGCCTTGTGGGAGTCTACGCCCAGCTCGCCCCGGGCACGGCCTCGTCCTACCTCACGAAGATCCCCCGAGGGGCTATCCTGGGCACGGCCGGAGCCTCGGGTTGGACCGCGGGCCAGGGCCTTGCCTTTTCCCTTTTTGACCGGGCTGCCCAAAGATGGGTAAATCCCCTCCTCCTCCTGCCGGCCCTGGCGGACAAGGCCGCCCCAGCCATCCGCTCGGCCGCCCTTGTCTTGGGGTCCAAGAGCTACCCCCTTGGGGAGACCAAGGTCCTGCCCCAGGGCAAGTACAGCGTGGCCGTGGACGCGAGCGACCTCCTGGAATCCGCTTGGGCGGGGACAGCCTCGGCGCCTTACTTTATACGCCTGGTGGTGGACGGCGCAAAGGCCATGGAGCTTTCCTTTGACGTGGCCGGAGAGAAGGACGGCCTCCTCTCCCTGGCCTCGGACAAGCCCAGGCCCTATCGCGAGGCCTACCTCCCGGACGGCAAGATTGTCCTGGCCACCCGGCTCTTTGCCGCCGGCCGCTCTGTCATCCAGGTCCTCGTGCGGGACTACACGGGGAACGAAAGACAGGCCTCCTGGTCAATCTCCTTCGAATGAAAACCTATGATTCCCATACGGGGTCTGACCCCCGGGCGGCTAGGCCCTGCGTCCTCTGCGCTTTCTCGAGCTTTGAGCCCCTCTGGGACCTCGAGGATTGCTCCTTTGTCCGATGTCCCGCCTGCGGCCTGATCCAGCAGAATCCCCAGCCCCTGAGGCAGGCCGTCCTGGCCCGCTACGGGGAGGAATACCTGGCCTATGAGGCCAAGCGGCAGTTCGACTACCGCGACCTGGAGCTCAAGGCCCTCGGGGATCTGGCCTTCGACGGCCTCGTGAGCCCTGCCCGGGCCCTCGCCATAGCCCAGGGCCGCCTTCCGCGCCTCCTCGATGTCGGCTGCGCCACGGGAGCCCTCCTGGAGCATTTTCAGGGCCGAGGCTGGGCCGTTACGGGGGTCGAGACCTCCCAGGCCCAGGCGAGCTACGGCCGGGAGACCTACGGCCTGGATATCCGGGCCACAACCCTTGAGGAGGCCGGCCTTCCGGAGGCTAGCTTCGATGTGGTCCACGCCTCCCAGCTGATCGAGCACCTCAACGACCCGGCGGCCTTTCTCCGGGAGGCCCGGCGCCTCCTTTCCCCCCAGGGCCTGCTTTTTTTGGCTACCCCCAATGCCGATGGCTTCCAGGCCCGGGCCCTGGGTGGACGGTGGCGGAGCGCGATTGGAGACCATCTTTACCTATTTTCCGTCTCTACCTTGACCCGCCTCCTGTCCGATTCAGGCTTTGATGTCCTGTCCCTGATCACCTGGGGGGGCTGGGCCCAGGGGCTCAAGCCCGGCTTTATCAAGCCTAGCCTCGACCGCTGGGCCAAGGCTCGGGGCCGGGGGG
>JAKPBN010000376.1 GCA_029778945.1 Spirochaetota bacterium | reverse complement strand
CGCCCCCTGGGGCATCGACGGGCCGGCGATCACCGCGAAGTTCGGCCTGCCCACGAGGCTGATCAATGACTTTACCGCCATCTCCCTAGGGGTGGTTCTCCTCGATCCCTCCAAGCCCAGCCAGCTCACCGTCCTCCCCCATCCCGATGGCTCCCGGCCTGCTCCCACGGATGGGGTAAGGCTCATCGTGGGCGCCGGCACGGGCCTAGGCGTGGGCTATGTCGTCCAGGAGGGCGAAAGGGTCGAGGCCTTTGCCTCCGAGGGCGGCCACATCACCCTCCCGGTCTTTGATGAGGAGTCCCGGGTCTTCCAGCGATGGCTCGAGTTCAAGGGCGACTTTGTGCCCGGGGCCGAGGCCGGGGTTTCGGGCATGGGCATAGGCAAGCTCTTTAGCTTCTTCTGCGAGCGCGAGCCCGGAAAGCTGCCCGAGCGTGCGGCCCAGATCCTGGCGGCTCCCGAGGCCGAGCGCCCGGCCCTGATCTCCGCCTCGGTCTCCATCGATCCCATCGCAGACAAGACTATGGACACCTTTATCAAGCTCTACGCCCGGGTGGCCGCCGACCTGGTCGCGGCCTTTATCCCCAAGGGAGGCCTCTACCTGGCCGGGGGCATAGCCTCCAAGAACGAGGCCCGCTTCCTCGAGGGCTCGACCTTTATGGCCATGTTTGAGCGCAGCTACCGGGAGCACATCAAGGGCATCCTCCACGCCACCCCGGTGATGATCGTCAAGGATTACTCGATCTCCCTCTATGGGGCGGCCCATGCGGCCCTCAGGCTCGGCGCCGAGGAAGGCCGATGATCGAAGTCTCCCCGGCCCTGCGGGCCGATATGGAGTCCCGGGGCATCGACGTCTCCTTGAGCGTTTCCATCCTCGAGGACCTCAACTCCGGCCTCTACGACTCCGTGGCCCCCGTCGTGGCCACCGGGGTCCCCAAGGTGGACGGGGAGCGGGTTATCGCCATAGGCCCCGGGATCGAATACCGCCTGGACCGCGGCCTAGCCACGCAGAGGCTCGAGGCCCTGGGCCTCCCCCTGCCCCAGGCCGCCCGGGAGGAGGGCGGCCACCTCGTCTTTCCCCGGGAAGCCCTGGCCGAGCTCGGGGAAAGGCTCTATCCCCGGACCGCCTACGGGGTCCTCAATGGAGGCTCGGCCACCTCCTATGTCGACCTCAAGAAAAACCAGGCCCTGGGCCCCGGGGTCTTCCAGGCCCTCGCCCCGGGCTTTGAGGCCCTGGTCCCCCATTGCAGGGACAGGTCCAAGGGCCTCACCCCGGCCTTCGTGAACCCGGACTCGAGCCCCGGCCCGAGCTTCCTGATGCTCAAGGCCAGGGCCCGCCTCCTCGCGGCCCGATCCTACATCGCCCGCTATGGAAGGCCTAAAGGGGACTTCCTTCCCCTCTTCCAGATGTCCAGCGTGGGCAATGACGAGGAGCTCCGCCGGGCCTACGCCTCCTGGGGGGACTCCCCCTTCCTGGCCCCCCTGGCCAGGGAAACGGGCTTGGAAGCGGCTAACTTCTCCACCGGAGTCCAGCCCCTCATCTCCGCCTACACCCATTCCTCGGAAGGAAGGCCCCGGAGGGTCTTTGACCGGGCCTATGGCTCCAAGGACCGTTCCCTTGCCCTCCCAGGCGGCCATGGCCAGTGCTTCCGCATCCTGGCCCCGACGCTGCGGGAGCTCCGCGCCCGGGGGGTCCGCTATGCCTGGCTGGGAAACGTGGACAACGCAGGCTACCTGCCCGACCCTGTGGAGACCGGCCTGTTCGCCCTCTCCGGGGAGCCTGCGGCCTTTGACTTTGCCCTCCGCACCCCGGTGGACGTCAAGGGCGGGATCCTGGTGGAGGTCTCAGGCGGGGCTAGGACGGTGGCTGACATCGGGCCGGCCATATCCTTCGCCGAGGTCTCCCGCCTAGAGTCGGAAGGGGCCTCGATCCTCTTCAACTGCGCCACGGGCCTCTTTGACCTCGATTGGCTCCTGCCCCGAATCGACGAGCTGGGCCGCCGCCTCCCGGTCAGGGTGAGCGACCAGGACAAGGATGCCGGAGCCTATGCCCAGGCCGAGCAGGTGACCTGGGAGGTGACCTCCCTCCTGCCTTCCTTCCTGGCCTTTGCGGTCGACAAGTACGACCGTTTCATGGCGGCCAAGCTCCTCGTCGAGACCCTCCTGACAAGCGGGGTGGGCCTGGGCGATCCCCGACTCCCGCCGGAGCTGGCCGACACGGCCCGCCGCCTCAAAGCGGGCCTCGAGGCCAAGCTGGCCGGGCCCTGGGGCCTTAGCCTGAGGGAGGGCCGCTGGATTCCGGCCCCCTAGCGCAGATCCATGGAAATCGCATAACTCCCATTCGTGGCCTCGTCCTGGCCCTGGACCCTCACGGTCCAGGTGCCGCCCGAGGCCGGACGGGTGAGGTCGAGGCCGTAGACCTCGGCGGCCGTGGATCCGCCCTTCTGGCAGGTCCGGCTCCAGGCCAGGCTTCCGTCGGGGGAGAGGAGGCTCACCGTGGCCGAGCCTGAGTTGAGGATGATGTTGCCCGAGAGGCTCAAGGATGCCCCGGCCTGGGGGACCATGATGAGGCTCGAGTTGATCCTGGGTCCGGCGATGTCCCCCTGGAAGCCCGAGTGGCGGGCCTCGCAGGAGCCAAGGCCCATAAATACCAGGGCCCCCAGGGCCAGGAGGAGGAGGGGCTTTTTGATCGACATGGCTCGTGACTCCTTTCGCGGGTCCCCTTCCTCCCGCAGGCAGGGGGGGGGCTCCGATGGCGGCCCCTAAAGGCCGCCTTGATCCCTCATTCGCCGAGGGCCAGGGCGATGATGTCCTCCATCCGGTCGACGGGATGGAAGGTGATGCCCTTCTTGACCTGGTCGGGGATGTCGTCCAGGTCCTTCTCATTGGCCCTCGGAATAATGATATCCCGGATCTTGTTCCTTTTCGCGGCCACGGTCTTTTCCCGGAGGCCCCCGATGGGCAGGACCTGGCCCGTCAGGGAGAGCTCCCCGGTCATGGCCAGGCGGTCCTTGATTTTCTTTCCCAGGACAAGGGAGAGGAGGGCCGTGGCCATGGTGACACCTGCCGAGGGTCCATCCTTGGGAGTTGCGCCCTCGGGGATGTGGAGGTGGAGCTGGCGGGCCTCGAACCAGTCCGAGCCAATGCTGTAGCGCTCGGCCGCGATGTGGCGGACAAAGGTATAGGCTATGCCCGCTGACTCCTGCATCACGTTGCCCATCTGGCCGGTGAGCTTAAAGCCCTCCTTGCCCGGGTTGGACACGGCCTCGATGATCAGGGTGTCCCCGCCCATGCTCGTCCAGGCGAGGCCCACGGCCATCCCTGGCCGGGAGGCCTTCTTGATGTCATCCTCCCGGAAAAAGGGCTTCCCGAGGTATTTCTGGATCGCCGGCTTGTCTATGGGGAATTTCTCGCCCCCGCGCTTCTCGAGGACCATCTGCTTGGCGATCTTGCGGTGGATCTTGTCCAGGGCCTTCTCGAAATTCCTCACCCCCGCCTCCCGGGCGTAGGACTCGGCGATAAACATCAGGGCATCCCGGGTATAGCGGACCGTGGTCTTCTTGATCCCGTTCTTTACCAGGGACTTGGGCACCAGGTAGTGCTTGGCTATCTCCATCTTCTCGGAGTCCACATAGCCCGGAAGCTGGATGAGCTCCATCCGGTCCAGGAGGGGGCCCGGAATGGTGTCCAGGGTGTTGGCGGTGCAGATAAAGAAGACATTCGAGAGGTCAAAAGGCAGGTCGAGGTAATGGTCCC
>JAKPBN010000358.1 GCA_029778945.1 Spirochaetota bacterium | reverse complement strand
CTATATAGGTCAGGTATTTTCCGTAGACCCAGCCCTGGAGCTTCCCGGAAGTGCCTACCCGATACCAAAGCCCCGTGTAGTCATCAATCGAAAGCTCTATCTCCCCGATCTCCAGCACTTCGACCAAGGTTCCCAGGTTGAGGCTCGAAAGCACTTCTCCCTTAAGGGAGGGGGTCTGCCTGAGCCTAACCCCTTTTTCGTTTATCATAGCCCGGGTGCTAAGGGGGATCTCCGAATAGAGCAGGCCGTCCCGCCTTGCCCAGCGATCGGCTCCGCGGGAGATAAGCCATTTTATCATCTCCCGCTTTTCCGCGAGGCTGGCTGTGCCGAGGGAGGCAAACCAGTGGAGATAGGGGCCGAAGAAGGGGTCGTAATGGTTGATATTGGCCCCATGGCCGATAAGCAGGTCGGCCAGGGTGCGCCTTAGCCCAAGGCTAAGGGGAGGCTTATAGTCCCGGGAGATGAGGACGTCCTCGAGGGCCCGGTCGGCAAGCCGCGCGGTCTCGTCATAGCCCCCCACGAGGAGGAGGAGGTAGAGATAGTCATTCCTCGGCCGCCCCTGATAGCTTGCGGCGTCCACAAGGCTTGCGGCCTGGGAGACCGAGAGGCGGGAACGGGGATAGAGGGGCAGGAGAAGCTCCACAAACTGGCTATTGGAAAGGCTAAGGGCTTCCTTGAGGAGGGGAAAATTGTCCGCCTCGGGATCCGATAGATAGGCCATGCCCTCGGGAAAATCGCGCAACAGGCAAAGACGGCGGAGGGCGTCACGGTCGGCCCCGGGGGCGTAGCCAAGCAGGCCGGCCAGGGCAGGCAGGTCCCTTGCCTCGATGGCCGAGGCGACCAGGGCCGTTGCGTAGCGGCCCTCAGGATCGAGGGAGGGCCCCTCCCTTTCCACGAGCCAGAGGCCAAGGTCAGAGGAGCCGCTCCTCACGAGGTTGGAGACGATAAGGCAGAGCTCGGAGGGAGAAAAGGCAAACCGGTCCAGGTAGGCAGCTAGACTGGGCTCGTCCAGGCCAAGATAGAGTATGGGGGCCACCTGGGCCGGACTAAGCCTAGTAGCGCCGTAAGCCTTGATAAAGGCCTCAAACCGGGCATGGGAACCAAAGGCTATAAAGGCATATTCGAGAGGGCGTACCGCTCCTTCCTCGCCGGGAAGGGAGATGGAGATATCCACCCCATCTAGGCTCTTGCCCCCAAGATCTTGATCCCCAAGGACAAGCTCGCTGATAAGAGGCGGCGCGGTCTCGAGAAAGTGGCTCTGGAAGAGCATAGCCTGGTTTTGGAAACTCAGGCCTCGGGCCGTCGGGGGGAGGTAGTCGAGGTCCAGGGTTTTTCGAAGGGCCTTAAATCCGGCGGGAAGATTAGGCAGGGCCGAGGGCCCAATTTGGGCCGAAGCTACACTAAGGCAAAGCCCGAGGAAAATCGCCGTAGGAACCAGGTGCCGGACCATGCCTTAATAGTAGCGCGTCCGGCCCCGGGTTCGAAGACAAAAAAAGCTTTAAGCCTTCTTGGGGGGCATCATGGTGGCCTCCCCCTCGATCACGACCTTTCCGCCTACAGTGCAGACCGTCTCAAAGACTACCCGGTTCTTCTCAACGATGAGCTCCTTGACCGTAACTGTGGCGGTCACCGTATCCCCGATATGGACGGGGGCCCGGAACTTGAGGGTCTGGCCCAGGTAGATGGTTCCCGGCCCCGGCAGCTTATTGCCCAGGACTGCGGATATCAGGCCCACCGAGAGCATGCCGTGGGCAATCCGTCCCCCGAACTGGGTGTTCTTGGCATATTCCTCGTCCAGATGGGCCGGGTTAAAGTCTGTGCTGACCCCGGCAAAGAGGACAACATCGGCCTCGGTGATAGTCTTTGATGTGGACGCGCTCTGGCCGATCCTCATTTCCTCGATGCTAAAAGCCTGGACCATATCGACTCCTTAGACTAGCAAATGGGTATGGATAAAATAGTATCCTTTTAATTCCCTGTCTAGCCCTGAGAGCCGATTCAGTTCTCTCCGTCTTCAGCGCCTGGCCAGGATAGCCTCCCGGAGACTGTCCCGAGAATGCCTCCTATCCCGGAGGGCTAGGCCTGAGCGGCTATAGACGGGCAGGGATGCCTCAAAGGGCGTCCGGCTCTCATCCAGGTAGAGGATGCCCAGGGGATAGGGAGCCTCCTCAAGGGCCTTGGCAAAGGCCCCTGCCCTATCCCGGGGAGTGTACCCGGAGTCAAGGGTATAGGTATTGGCCTTAAACCATTGATAGGTGTTGACCTTATTAAAGGACACGCAGGGCTGGAAGATATCCACCAGGGAAAAGCCCTTGTAGGCGATAGCCTTCTTGAATATCTCCTTTGTTCCTTCGATATCCCCGGAAAAGGCCCGGGCCACAAAGCCGATGTTCATCCCAATGGCTAGGGCCAGGGGATTGAGGTGCTGGGCAGTGACGCCAAAGACCTGGACCGGAGTGGTCTGGCCCTCCCGGCTAGTCGGGGCGGCCTGGCCCTTGGTCAGGCCATAGACCATGTTGTCGTGGACGAGGAGGGTGATGTCGGGGTTGCGCCGGGCCGCATGGAGAAAGTGATTGCCGCCTTCGC
>JAKPBN010000356.1 GCA_029778945.1 Spirochaetota bacterium | reverse complement strand
CGGACCCGGCGGGCATTAGACTGAAAGTTGCCCCTGCCTCCCTGCTGCCCGGCCTCGGCTCCCGGCCCAGGGAGGGCTCGGGCCACCGCGCGGATCCAGGAGGCTTGTTTTTGGGCAGTGAAGGGAAAACCCTCCTTCTAGTCGAGGATGACGCCATCATCGGCCTCTCGGAATCGGCCATCCTGAGGCAGGAAGGATACGAGGTCATCCACGTGGGGAGCGGGGAGGCGGCCCTCGAGGCCGTGGCCTCGGGCAGGGCCATCGACCTCATCCTCATGGACATCAACCTGGGCCAAGGCATGGACGGGACCGAGGCCGCCCAGGGCATCCTCGCCATCCGGGACATCCCCATCGTCTTCCTCTCCTCCCATACTGAAAGGGAGGTGGTCCTCAAGACCGAGGGCATCTCCAGCTCTGGCTATATCGTCAAGAACTCCGGCCCCACGGTCCTCTTCACCTCGATACGCATGGCCTTTCGCCTCCATGAGGCCCGGACCCGCCTCGAGGCGAGCATTGTGGAGCAGTCTAGGGTCGAGGCGGCCCTGGGCCAGAGGCTTGTGGCCCTGACCCAACCCCTCGAGGGCGGGGGCCAGGGGCTTCGCTTTGATGACCTCTTTGACCGGGAGGAGATCCAGGCTATCCAGGACGCCTTTGCCCAAGCCACGGGGGTAGCCTCCATCATCACCGGGGCCGACGGGACCCCGATAACCCGGCCTTCCTCCTTCCGGCGCATCTGCTCGGACTTTGTCCGGGCCAGCCCCGAGGGCCTGCGCCGCTGCCTTGGGTCCGACGCGGCTATCGCCGGGGACTCTGGCGGAGGGGCCAAGCTCCAGCCCTGCCTCTCCGCCGGCCTCTGGGATGGGGGCACCTCGATCAGCGTGGGCGACCGGGTCATCGCCAAGTGGCTGATCGGCCAGGTCCGGGACGCGGGCACCGACCTTGACGCCTTGGAGGCCTATGCCGATGTCCTGGGGGTCGACCGCAAGGACTACCGGAAGGCCCTCGAGGAAGTCCCCCTCATGTCCCGCGCCAGGTTCGAGGAGGTGTGCCAGTCCCTCTCCCTCATCGCCCACCAGCTCTCCAAGGTGGCCTACCAGAATGTCCAGCAGGCCCGCTATATCTCCGAGAGCCGGGAGGCCTCCGAGGTGCTGAGGGCGAGCGAGGCTTCCCTCCGCCGGGCCGAGGCGGCGGCGGGGATCGGCTCCTGGACCCTCGACCTCAAGACGAGGGTCATGGTCGCCTCGGAGGGGGCGGTGAGGCTCTATGGGGTTGTCCAGGACAAGGACTTCCTTGAGAATGTCCAGAAGGTCCCCCTGCCCGAGTATCGGCCCCTCCTCGACCGGGCCCTCGCCGATCTCGTGGGAAAGGGCCAGCCCTACGATGTCAGCTTCAGGATCCGCAGGCCCGCGGATGGCTCCATCCTCGATATCCGCTCGACCGCCGAATTCGACCCAGGCTCGGGCAAGGTCTTCGGGATCATCCGGGACATCACCGAGGCCGTCAAGGACACCCAGAGGATCAAGGAAAGCGAGGCCCACTTCCGGGAGATCTTCCAGAACGCCTCGATAGCCCTCCTCGAGGAGGACTTCTCCGGAGCCAAGCAGAGGCTCGACGAGCTCAAGGCGGCGGGGATGACCGACCTTGATAGTTGGTTTGAGTCCCACCCCGAGGAGATCCATGGCCTGATGGGAAGGGTGAGGCTCCTGCGGGTGAACAAGGCCTACTGCGAGCTCCTGGGCATAGACACCGCCCGGGGCATGGGCGGAACGATCACGGTCCTCCCGACCGTCGTCGCCGAGCGGCTCCGGCGGGAGTTCCTCCAATTCTACCAGGGAAGCCTGAGCTACACCGAGACCCTGGTGCTCTCCCGCCCTGGAAAGCCGGACCTAACCCTCAAGCTTCTCCTCTCCATCCCCCCGGAGCATGCCTCGGACTGGTCGAGGGTCTTTGTGTCCTTCATAGACTTGACCCACGAGAAGAACCAGGAAAGGCGCCTCGAAGGCCTCCTGCGGGACAAGGAAACCCTGATGAAGGAGCTCGAGCATCGGGTAAAGAACTCCATGGCTCTCATATCGAGCCTCTTTGACCTGGAGTCCGAGCGCCTGCCCGACGAGGCCACCCGCCAGGTCTTCCGGGACGCCCAGGAAAGGGTCAGGACTGTCTCCTCCATCTACGACCTCCTCTCCCGCACGACGGGCTCGGAGAGCCTGGACAGCAAGGCCCAGGTGGGAGAGCTCGTCCGCCTCATCCGGGAGACCTACCTTGGGGACCGGGAGAACATCGAGATCGTCCTCGAGGTCGAGAGCCAGCCCATCCCCATCAAGCAGGGGGTCGCGATCAGCCTGATCATCAACGAGCTCCTGACCAATGCCCTGAAGTACGCCTTTGCCCCGGGCCAGGCCGGGAGGATAGACCTCGGCTTCCGCCTCTCCGGCCAGGCCTATGTGGTCACGGTGGCGGACAACGGCAAGGGCCTGCCTCCGGGCTTCGAGCCCGGCAAGGGCGAGCATCTGGGCTTTAAGCTTGTGGATATGCTCTCCAGCCAGTACGGGGGCTCCATGGCCGCCAGCTCCGGCCCGGGCCTGCGGGTCGAGGTCAGGATCCCCCTCATGGTCCCCGCCCCGGATAGGGGCCGGATTTCCCTTGCCTCGGGGGCGGCCGGGAGCTGAAGGAGAAACCATGCCTAAGGTCCTCGTCCTCTATGTCACTCGTTCCGGCCATGCCCGGGCCCTCGCCCAGGAAATGGCCGCCAGCCTCGGCGTCGAGGCCCAGGAGATAGGCGATCTTGTGGGCCGCAAGGGCCTGTTCGGCTATATCCGGAGCGGAGCCCAAGCCTCGATGGGTG
>JAKPBN010000348.1 GCA_029778945.1 Spirochaetota bacterium | reverse complement strand
CTGGACCTTGACCGGGATGCCGGGCTTGCCCTTGCCGCCGATCAGGACGGAAAAGCCATCCTCCGAGAGGTCCTGGACCACACAGCGGAGGCCCGTATCCCTCTCGGTCTTCTCGAAGGCCCCCTCGATGCGCTTGAGGATGTAGAGGTAGCCGTTGATCTTGGCCTTGCTGCGGACGGACTTGCGCTTTTGGGTGCGCAGGAGGGACTCCGAGTGGCCCAGGTGGACCACGGGGATGCTCTTGATCCTCATGTCGTCGAGGATATAGGAGTCGAAGACATAGCCTGCGTCGTCCCGGCGCCAGAAATACACCGAGACCTTCTTGCCCTTCCAGGCAAAGCCCGGGGGCAGGCGGGAGCCCGAGGGATAGGTGACCACAAGGTATTGGCTGTTATTGTCCAGGATCGTGCAGCCAAAGACCCCTATGCCCTGGACGAGGAGGCGAATCCTCTGGCCCTGGACGAGCTGGCGACTCGAGCGGATCCCCGCCTTGTACCGGGGCTGGTCGAACTCTAGGCGCTTGCGCAGCTCATAGACCTTCTCGATAAAGGCATTGCCCTCCCGGCCCTGGATGGCCTTCTGCTGGGAGAGGAGGGCGGAGATGGTCTTGTCCAGGTCCCGGGGGGACCAGAGGATATTGGTCGTGTCCTGGACGCCCGCGCTTCTTGCTGCCCTGGAGAGGGCCTGCATGTCCTGGGAGGAAAAGCCGGAATCCTTGCACTTGAGCCAGTACTCAAGCCAGGAAAAACGCTTCCTGCCCCGCAGGAAAAAGACGAGGGAGACCACAAAGAGTACAATGACAACGCCCACCAGGATAGGAATCATAGGCTGCAGTCTCTTTCTTAATGGCTGCGGAGCCCCCAATAGGTCCCGCGGGCTGTTGGCCCTGGCTCCAGTATACAATACAATCGCTCCGGGATAAAACCGCTAATCTGGAAGCTGGGGGTGGGCAGATGGACGAGGAAGGGACAGGTCTCGAGCCCAGCTATCCCCAGGAGGCCGGGCCCGGATGGGCCGGCCCCGGAGGCCCCATCCAGGCCCGGCCCATCCTCGAGGCCGGCCTCGTCTTCGCGGCCTTTTGGCTCACCGCCTACCTGCCGGGCAACGCCTCGGCCTATGGCCAGGCCCTGGCCGACCCCTACCACCACCTGGCCATGGCCCTGAGCCTCCTCCCCAAGGCCCTCCTCCTCCTCTACCTCATGGCCAGGATCGACGGCCTCGGGGCCTTCCGGGGCCTGGCCAGACCCAGACCGGCGGATATCCTCGGGGCCCTGGCCGTGGCGGGGGGGGCCTTCCTCGCCGTCATCCTGCCTTCCTCCTTCCTCAGCATCCTCTCGGCGGCCCTGGGCGGCCAGGCCCCCCTCAATCCCCTCCTCGCCGCCGCCGTCCACCCCACGGCCCCGGCCCTCCTCCTCGTGCCCGCCGTCCTCCTGGACTGCCTCTGCATAGGCTATATCGAGGAGCTCTATTTCCGGGTCTACCTCCTCCACCGCCTGGGCCAGGCGGGCCTGCGGCCCCTCCATGGGGGCCTCGCCTCGGTCATCCTCTTTGCCTCGGCCCACGGAGCCCAGGGGGCCTTGGGCCTCCTCATGGCCGCGATCCTGGGGGCCTGGTTTACCTGGCGCAGGACCCAGGGGGCGGGCCTCCACGAGCTGGGCCTGGGCCATGCCCTCTACGACGCCACGGTCATCCTTCTCACCCTGTATCTGCGGGCCTAAAGGCGAGCGTCCCGGCTGGCCAGGCCCGGGTCCGGCGGGCTATACTTGGAGCCATGCAAGAGATTGACCGCTTCCGCAAGAGCCTCGACTCCACCCTCAAGCGCTCAGGTCCATCCGGGGATGCCCGGCGCCTCGAGGATCTCCGCCGCTTTTTCTACGGGGAATTCCGCTCCATCCCCCAGGAGGCCCTGGAAGCCCTCTTTGCGAGCTTTGAGCAGACCTGGAAGGCCCAGGGCCAGGAGAGGGCCCTCGCCTGGCTGGGCGGGGTGGCTTCCCTCCTCCTCCAGGACTTTGACGGCACCGACTATAGCCGGGAGGAATGGGCAGACATCAAGGAGTCCATCCTCCTCGCCCAGGGCGAGCTCGACCTCGACCTCCTCACCTACATCCTCGGCCTCGTCCTGGACCACAAGGCCCTTTAAGGTGGCCGCCTGGTTCGAGGACGAGGAATTCTGGATCAAGAACGGCCCCCTCATGTTCCACGCCGCCCTCTGGGACGAGGTCCCCGAGGTGGTGGACGGCATCCTGAGACTCGCCGGCCCTGACCTCCCCCTGGGGGCCAGGATCCTGGACACCTGCTGCGGGGTTGGCCGCCACAGCATCGAGCTGGCCCTGAGGGGCTGGGCCGTGACCGGGATCGACATCACCGACGCCTACCTCGAGGCGGCCCGGGACTCGGCCGAGGCCTTCGGCTGCCGGCCGGACTTCCTCCACGCCGACCTCCGGTCCTTCAGGCAGGCCGGGGCCTATGGCCTCGCCCTCAACCTCTTCCGGAGCTTCGGCTACTTCGATGACCCCGCGGACGACCGGGCCGCCCTGGCCAACATCGCCGCCAGCCTGGCCCCCGGGGGCGTGTTTATCCTCGAGGGCCTGGGCAAGGAGCTGGCCGCCCGGGACTTCATCGAGGGGGAGTGGTTCGAGCGGGACGGCTGGACGGTGATGACCAGCTATGCCGTCGAGGGGGCCTGGGAGGGCCTGCGCCACCGCTGGATCCTCGAGAAGGGGGGGGAGCGCTATGACCGGTCCTTTGTGCTGCGGCTCTGGTCGGCCCACGAGATGAGGGCTGCCCTCCTCGAGGCGGGCTTTGAAAGCGTGGACTTCCACGGCAGTTTTGCCCCCAGCCCCTACGACGAGCGGGCCGAGACGATGATCGCCGTGGCCAGAAAGGCCAAATAGGGGGCCAGAATGCCCCCCAAGGCCAGAAGGGGCGTTGATTTTCCCGCAGAAGAGGTTACAATTAAGGGATAGCGGCGCCCATCGTGTCGGGTGTGCCGCCCATCACTACAAGGTCGGAAGGCGTTAGTACGATGAGCAAGATCGGCCTCAAACTCGCAAATGGGGAATTCTACCCCGTCCTCGAGGAAGCAACCGCAGCGCGCAAGCGCCTCGTCGTCACGACAGTTCAGGACGGCCAGCGCAGTGTCCAGATCGACATCTACCGGGGAGCGGGCTCCACGGTGGCGGGCGCCGAGTACGTCGGGAGCCTCGTGATCGACAACATTCCCTTCTCGCCCAAGGGCGAGCCCGATATCCGCCTCGATCTCGAGGTGGACGCCGAGGGCAGGCTCAAGGCCTATGCCGAGGAGCTGTCCTCGGGAGAGCACCAGAGCATCGAGCTTTCCCTGGAGGCCCTGAACCAGGAAGGCAGCTACGGGATACCCGATTTTGCCCTGGGGGAGTCCACGGACTCCCTCCCCGAGGATGAGGACCTTCTGGGCCCCGAGCCCGGAGCGGGCCCGGCCTATTCCGGGGCCGAGATCGCCGGCTCGGTCGCCGAGGATACCCTCGTCGAGGAAAAGCCCGGCCGCCGCCCCCTGAAGATAGCCCTCTTCGCCATCCTCGCCCTGGTCCTGGCCCTCGGGGCCGCCTGGCTCGTCTACCACTACGCCATAGCCCCCAGGAGCGCCCAGGTAGAGGTCCAGCCCAGTCCTCCCCCGCCGCCCCCGCCCGCCCCGGTGGTCGTGGAAGCCCCGCCCCCGGCCCCCGTGGTCGAGGAAGCGCCGCCTCCGCCCCCGGAGCCCGTCAAGGTCGTGGAGGCCCCCAAGCCCAAGACCAAGACCCCCGGGGTAAACTACAAGCTCCGCTGGGGGGACACCCTCTGGGACCTCTCCTACACCTATTACCAGAATCCCTGGCTTTTCGGGAAAATCGCCCGGGCCAACAAGATCAAGAACCCCGACTACATCATCGCAGGCCATACGATCTGGATTCCCCCGCGCTAGCTAGGTCTTTTTCCAGCTCCCGGCGGGGCTTTCTATAGCTCCCGACGGGTCCTGCATCCAGCCCCCCGGCGGGGGCTGGATGGCTGTCCCGGACCAATGCTAGTCTTGGCCACCCATGCATAAGCGATCCCCCTGGGCCCTCGGCCCCTCCCCAGCCTCCCTACCCATCCTCCTCGTGTTTATCTGCCTGGAGCTTTTCCTCGCAGGCTGTGAGGAAAAGGGCCCCTTTGGCCTCTCGGAAGAGCGCTTTGCCCAGGTCCTGGCCACCAAGAACAGCGCCGCCATCGTGGGCCTCCCGGAAAAGGCCCTCGCCGACCCGGGCCCCCGGGGGCCCTCCACCTGGTACTACAGCGCCCGCTGGCTCGACGACCTGGTGCCCGCCGGCCAGGGCCTCCTCCAGCCCGTCCCAGTCCCACCGGCCGCCGCTGTCCAAGACGAGATCCCCCCGGCCCTGGCAGTGGTGGGCAGCCAGGCCGCCCCGGACACCAGCCTTCTAGGCCCCGCCCGCAGCCGGGTCAGGTTCCTCTATCGCCAGGCCTTTGCCTCCACGACGGGCCTCCTCAAGAAGGAGGCTGGCCTCTCCCTCCTCGCCGCCAGCCTGGCCGACGCCAGGGTGGCCGGCAGCCTGGCGGGGACCAAGGGCGGCCAGGCCAGTCCCCTTGCCCAGGCCCTCTGGGCCGAGGTCCTGGCCGAGGCCGGCCGCCTGGGGGAAGTCCTCGGCCCCGACAAGGGCCTGCGCCTGGCCAGGCTCGAGGCCCTGGATGCCTTGGCTAGGGACGCCGAGCTCCAGAGGGAAGTGGCCGACTACCGCGCCCTCTTTCCCGGGGACCAAGACGCGATAGACGCCCTTCTCTACTACGATGGCACCTCGGCCCGGCGCTTGGGAAAAAAGGCCTGGGCCCCTCCCCTCCTCAGCCTGATCCTGGATAGGCCCTCCACGGACTGGACCGCCAAGGCCCTGGACTTTATCGCGAGCCAGGCTGGCCAGACCCAGGTGGGTCCCGAGGTTCTGGCCCTGGGCAGGATGCGCCTGGCGGTGCGGCTCAAGGACTACGGTCCGGCCTGGAGGGCCGGGGTGGAGGCCCGAAGCCTGGTCTTTAGGCCCTCCGCCTCCAAGGACCTTGTGGCCGACGCCGGCAAGGCCGGCCTCTACTCGGCCTCTTCCCGGGAGGCCCTGGAGCGCTTTGCCCTGGCCTGGGGCAATTACCCCGCGGACCGGGACAGGATAAGCCGGAGCCCCGAGGAGACCGAGGCGGCCTGGACGGCCTCCTTCTACCGGGCCCGCTTTCTCCGCGCCCTGGAGCGCTGGCCCGAGGCGGCGAGCCTCTTTTCCCGCCTGGCCCCCCTGGCTCCCGGCCCCGAGGATGGCGATGCGGCCCTCTGGTACATGGTGGACACGAGGCTAAAGGCCCTGGCCTCGGCCTCGGCCGCCCTGCCCCAGCCCAAAAAAAACGTGGAGGCCGTGCTTAAGGCCCGGGCCCAGGCCTTGAGAAGGGAGGGCCTCGCGGTCCTCCGGGAAGCCTCGGCCTCCTGGTCCGACGGGGCGACCTTTAGCGACCTGGCCGACTCCTTGCTGCGGCCGGCTATAGTAGCCAGGGACTGGGCCTTCGTAGGGGAGCTGGCCGCGGGCCTCGGCCCGAGGCTTTCTCCCGCCCTGGGCGCCCGAGCCGCCTATGTCGCCGCCCGGGCCCTGGAGCTGGGCCTCTACAGCAACCCGCCTCCCCCCGGACCTCCCCCCCCGCCCCGGACCACGGCCAAAAAAACCTCCAGCAAGGGCAGCGCCAAGCCCCAGACCCCCCTCGTGGAGGACGGACCCGAACCCTTCCCGGCCCCCAATCCGGACCAGGCCGATGGTCCCACCCTGGCCCCGACGCCCGTGGGCTACTACCTGGGGATCACGGCCCGGGAAGGGGTGCCGGTCTACTATCGCATCCTGGCCGAGTATCGGATCGGCGGCAACCTCGCCCTCCTGCCACCCCAGGCCACGCCGGGCAGGGCCGGCCAGCCGGCCCTGGAGGCCACGCCGGGAGAAGTGGAGACTTTTATCCAGGGCTTTATCGACCTGGGCCTGTCCGGCTATGCCTGGGCTGAGGCCCGGGCCAGGGAAGCCCTGCTGGACGACTCCGCTATACGCCGCCTGGCCCGGGCCGCCTCGGACAAGGGGGACTACGCCGCCTCAATGCGCATGACCCTCATCCTCCAGGAGAGGCCCAGCTGGCTACCCGAGCGAGGAGACTACGAGCTGATCTACCCCAGGCCCTGGCTCGACGAGCTTCGGGGCATAAGGCCCAAGCCCGATGTCCCGGAATACATCCTCTACGGCCTTCTCCGGTCCGAGTCCTTCTTCAGGCCCGACGTGGTCAGCGACGCCGGGGCCATAGGCCTGGCCCAGATCATGCCCACCACGGCCAAGGACATAGCCCGCAGCCTGGGCATGGCGAACTACGACCTGCGGCTCCCCTCGGACAACCTGCGGATGGGAGCGTCCTATTTTTCCTCCCTCCTCAGGGCCAATGGGGGCAGACCACTGCGGGCCATGTTCGCCTACAACGCCGGGGGAGGCAGGCTCAAGCGCTGGCTGGCCGACCTCCCGGGCCTGCCCGACGACCTTCTCCTGGAGTCCCTGTCCATCGAGGAGACGAGGCAATACGGCCGCAATATCCTGGTGGCCTCGTCCTATTACGCCGAGCTCTACTATGGAATGCGTGGCCGGGACGCCGTGGAAGGAGCATTAGGCCCGGGGGCCTATCCAGAACCCTAGGCCCCGTTTACCGGACTATTGAGGATCTCCCCGATGCGGTGGAGGAGCTCGGCCCGGTTCTTGGCCCCGGTCTTCCTGAAGACATTCCCCAGGTGGAATTTCACCGTGTTGACCGAAACCCCCAGGCGGTCGGAGATCTCCTTGTTGCTCAGGTTGAGGGCCAGCATCTCCACAACCCGGAGCTCCCCTAGAGAGAGGATCGAGTCCTCCGCCCCCCCGCCGGCCTCGGGCCCTGCTCCGCCTTCCTTGGAAGGCAGACCCTTCGGGCGGATCTCCAGGTACCAGACCTCGACCAGGCCCTGGTCGCCCCGGTGGGGATGGCGGCTCAGCTCATAGCCCTCTCCAAGGCCTGCCAGGACCGGCTCGACGGGACTGCCCAACAGACCTATCTCGGATTTGCCCAGCATCCTGCAGGCCGCCTCGTTGAGGTCGATGATCCTGTCCTCGGCGTCGGTGACCATCATCCCCAAGTGCATCTGGCGGTACTGGGCCTCCCTGGAGAGGGGCACCACGGAAAAGAGCTTCCAGCGCAGGCAGGCAAAGCTGAAGCAAAACCCGCCCAGGGCCTCGGCCAGGGCGGAATAGTCCTTGTTCCAGCCCGGGACAAGGCGGATGACAAAGAGGAAGTTAAAGACCACGGGGAGGAGGATGCCCGCGAGCATCCAGGCCGTCTGGCGGCGATAGAGGACATGGGACTGGAGGGTATGCTGGAGGAGGAGGACGGCTCCCACAAGGAGGAGGGCATAGGACTGGAAGATGGTCGCCAGGGCCCCAGGCCCGTAGCCGCCGCTCGACATGGCCGTCACCCAGCCGATCCGGAAAAAGCGCAGGTCCCGCCAGACAAGGCCGTCGGAGCCGTTGCCCAGGCCCAAGACCATGGTGATCGCCGGAATGGCGAAAAGGAGGAGTTGCCAGGGCCGCCAATGGCGGACAAGGCCCGTGTATTCCAGGCTAAACAGGAGCCAGATCGCCGTGCCTCCCCCCAGGAGGAGGTAGTCCACCGAGGCCAGGACCTTCTTGAGGCCCACATCGGGGGTCAGGAGCTCGGTGGCGTTGACCAGGAGAAAGACCAGCTGGGTCCAGTTAAAGGCCCTGAGCCAGCGGAAGCGTTGATAGCTGTGCTTGATCCGGGGCAGGCAAATGGCAAGGATGGACCCGGCGAGGGCCAAGGGGAAGATGCCAAGATAGACCACATACTGGACCATGAGACGCTAATACTCGTGGGATAGGGACCTGGAGTCAAGCCGCCACGCTAAAGAGGATTCCCGTCTCGGCCGGCATGGGGGCCGGAATGTAGGGCTTGGCCTGGGCAGTGACGAGGGAGTGGAGCTCCGAGGCATACTGGTCGATCAAGGCGTCCACCCGGCCCGGGGAGAGGCTCTCCGGAGCCTCCCGGGCGGCCAGGGGCTCACGCTTTATGCTCGAAAGCCGGTCTATGAGGACGTCGAGGATCTTGAGGGAGTCTATGCTGGCCCCCCGAGATCCCGATGGAGCCGCTACGCCGGCGACGTGCCTGAAATTGGAGTAGAGGACCGCCGATGCCGACACGGGAACGCTCAGGCGCCCGGAGCCGCCCGAGGCGGTATAGGCGTAGGCGAGGGGTACTGACCCTGACGACAACTGTGCAACCATGCTCAGCCTCCATTTCTTGTATCGGCACCCCCTTTTTCATCGATTAGCCGAATTCCCCGGGAGCCGCCGATTTCCCGCGCCCCTGGCTTGTCCCCGGCCCCGGCTAGGAACTATCCTCGTCCCCATGCGCACCGATGAGCCCCACGACTCCCCCGGCCTGGGCCTACCCCCGGAGGAGCTCAACCGGATCCTCGTGGAATTCAGCCCCGATGTCCTCTGGCTCATGGACATGGACTTTAGGCTAGTCTACGTCAGCCCTTCCCTGAAGACTCATCTGGGCTACAGCCCCGAGGAATACCTGGCCCTGAGCCCGGAGGAGCGCCATGTCCCGGAGTCCCTGGCGATCCTGAAGGATATCCAGGCTGGGGTCCAGGCCGAGCTCGCCTCTCCTGCCGGGATCAGCCGGGGCAGGATCAGGGTCTTCGAGCTCCAGCGCCGCCACAAGGACGGGCACATCCTCTGGGGAGAGGTCAAGGCCGGCATCATCTGGGACGCCCAGGGCAGGCCCCGGGGCATCCACGGAGTCATGCGGAACATCGAGGACCGGAAGGAGTCCGAGCGGGCCCGCCTCGAGGAGGAGACCAGGCACCGGCAGCTCGTGGAGATGCTGCCCATAGGAGTCTTCGAATGCGACCTCGAGGGGAGGATCCGCTACCTCAACGAGGCCATGTTCCGGATGTTCCTCTATCCCGAGGAGGCCCGGGGCCTTGAGCTCACCATCCCCCAGGTCATCGTCCCCGAGGACTGGGAGAGGGTCAGGTCCGACATGGCCAGGCGGATCACCGATTCCCGCAGGCCCCCCGGGGTCTACACGGGCCTCAGGATGGACGGGAGCAAGCTGCCCATCGAGGTCCACTCGGCGGTGATCGTGAAGGATGGCCGCCCCACGGGCTTCCGGGGCGTGATCATCGATGTGAGCGACAAGAAGCGCTATGAGGCCGAGCTCCTCAAGTCCAACAAGCTCGATGCCCTGGGCCTCCTGGCCGGGGGCATAGCCCACGACTTTAACAACATGCTCGCCGCCGTGATGGGCAACATCAACCTAGCGGGCCTGGAGATGGCCGACATCGCGGCCAAGAGCCTTTGTCCCCGGGAAGTCCAGACCGCGGAGCGCCTCCTCCACGAGGCCGAGCTGGCGATCCTGCGGGCCCGGGACCTCACCTCCCGCCTCCTCACCTTTTCCCGGGGCGGCTCCCCGGTCAAGGAGGCCTTTTCCCTCGAGGCCCTGGTGGCCGAGCTGGGCAACTTCAACACCGCAGGCTCGGCCTGCCGCTTTGAGCTCCACGCCATGGCCGGCCTCCCCCCGATCCGGGCGGACCGGAGCCAGCTGGCCCAGCTTGTCCAGAACCTCGTGATCAACGCCATCCAGGCCATGCCCGCCGGGGGCGTGGTCAGGGCCAGCCTGGGCCTCGAGGACGGCAGGCTTAGGCTCGACGTGGATGACGAGGGCAAGGGAGTCCCGGAAGACCTGAGGGCCTCGATCTTTGACCCCTACTTCACGACCAAGTCGAGCGGCTCCGGCCTGGGCCTGGCGGTCTGCCTGGCCGTGGCCAGGGGCCACGGGGGCGATATCAGCGTGGGGGACTCCTCCCAGGGCGGGGCCCGCTTTACCGTCTACCTGCCCACGGGCTTTCCCGGGGAATGCCTGGAGAACCCGGGCGGCGGCCAGGACCTCCTTCCCAGCCCGGGCCTCCGGGTCCTCTTTGTGGACGACGAGGAGCCCATCCGCAAGCTAGCCATCGAGATGGGCTACAGATTGGGCTATAAGGTAGTGACCGCAGGAGATGCCCAAGAGGCGGTGGAAGCCTGGTCCGAGGCCGTCAAGAAAGGCGGGGGCTTTGACCTTGCCATAGTCGACCTGACAATCCGGGGCGGCCCCGGGGGCCGGGAGATCCTGGCCAGGCTCAAGAGCCTGGCCCCCGACCTGCCCGTCCTCGTCTCGAGCGGCTATTCCGAGGACCCCGTCCTCTCGGACTGGCGGCGGGCCGGCTTTGCGGGCCTCCTCAGAAAGCCCTACGACCTTTCGGCCTTTGTCTATGCGATAGAGACGGCCTATTCCGCGGCCTGCCGGGACCGGGACTAGGGCCTACTTTTCCGAGGCCTTCCATAGCCTATCGTTGACGGCCCGCCCCAGGCCCTCCTCGGGGAGGCGCTCGGCCCAGATCTCGGACCAGCCGTCCCGGTCCAGGTCGTGGAGGAGGCTAAAGAGGCGGGCCGCGGCCTCAAGGAGGCTGGCGCTCTCGGAGAGGCAGACCAGCTGGGCATAGAGGCCAGGACTCCCCTCGGCCAGGGCCCTCCGGGAGGAGGCGTCAAAGCAGAGGGCGACCGCCCCTTCCCTGGGCCTGGCCCGACCCAGGCCCCCGGCCTCCACGAGGTGGAGGGCCGTGTGGGGGGCATAGTGGCTGGCCAGCTGGCCCGGGCTCGTGGGCTGGGCCACGCTCCGGTCAAAGAGTTCCACCCGGCCGACCACGGCGGCGATGGTCTCCATCGCCATCCCGCCCGGCCTGAGGACGAGGGGGATCTCTCCGGTCAAATCCACCACCGTCGACTCGACCCCGATCGGGCAGGGGCCGCCATCCAGGATATAGTCGAGCCTTTCTCCCAGCATGGCCGCCACATGCTGGGCCGTCGTGGGGGAGAGGTAGCCAAAGGGGTTGGCCGAGGGCGCCGCGAGGGGGGTGCCGGCGGCCTGGATCAGGGCCCGGGCCACCTCGCTGGCCGGGAGGCGGAGGGCCACCGAGGGCAGGCCCGAGGTGACGAGCTCGGGCACCTCCTCCCGCTTGGGCAGGATAAGCGTGAGGGGGCCCGGCCAGAGGGCGGCCATGAGGTCCCGGGCCGCCGGGGGTATATGGGCCACAACCCTCTCGGCCTCCCCCAGCTCGGCGATATGGACGATCAGGGGGTCAAAGCTCGGCCTCTGCTTGGCCTCAAAGACCCGGGCCACGGCCACCTCGTCAAAGGCATTGGCCGCCAGGCCGTAGACCGTCTCCGTGGGCATGGCGACAAGGCCCCCCGCCGCCAGGGCCCGGCCCGCCAGGGCTATGTTCTCGCGCGTCGCTTCCAGGATTCGCATCGGCCTCGATGATACGCCCCCCGGGCCTGGCGCATCAACGCCCCCGCCGGGACTTTCACGGCAGGCCTGCCGCGCCTATACTTGAGGTGACAGGAGGCCCATCCATGACCGCCCATCCCAGAAAGAGCGAGCTCGTAGACAAGACCAGGGCCATCCTGGCCTTCCGCTTTCTCAGCCCCGTGGAGACCGCCGACCTGCTCAGGGTCTCAGAGGTCCTGGAATTCGAGGAGGGCGAGCCCGTGGTCGAGGAGGGGGAGCTCAGCCCCTGGTTCTATGGGATCATCGAGGGCACGGTGGGAGTCAATGTCAAGGAGCCCGAGGGCGGCCAGGTCTACGTCAACTCCCTGGGCTCCGGCGAGGTCTTTGGGGAGGCGGGCATCTTCCAGCACGTCCACCGCACCGCCACCGTCGTCGCCCTGGAGAAGGCCACGATCCTCCGGATCCACCGCCGGGAATTCGCCGCCTTCCTGGAGCGCAACGCCGTCTCGGGCAACAAGGTCCTCCTCGTGATCATCTTCAGCCTCTTGCGGAAGCTGCGCCAGGTCAACCGGGAGCTGGCCTACGAGCGCAAGTCCGACCTGGGCCAGGATGACGTGGACGCGATGATCGAGGGCCTCTTCGGGGAAACATGAAGCTTTCGAGGGATTGTCCAAAACGCACGCCACAGAGCCGAAGGCCTAGCAAAGCGTTAGGCACAGAGCGGAACGATGGGACGAAGTCTAGCCAAGGCTGAAGAGGAGAGGACATTAAATAAGATGATAATTGGTAGTATTTATTTATATATAATATAAATACTTGCCAATCATACTTTGCAAGTCCTCTAGTCTTTCCCCTTTCTCAGTGCCTCTGTGGCAAAATATTCCATCGATCAGCCCCTCGGTCTTGAACTGGCCGAATTCCCGCTTGAGCTCGTCGACTATCTGGCTCAGGTCCAGGGAGAGCTCGACCATGTGCTGCATGGACTCGACGATCTCCCGGGCCCCCGTGGTCGACTCGGCCATCCCCGAGCTCACCCGGTCGCTCACCTTCTTGATCTCCGAGGAGGAGGAGAGCAGCACCTGGGTCCCGGACTTGATCTCCCCGGAGCCTCGCTTGATGTTCCCCGTGACCTCGCTGATGCTCTGGGAGGACTCGAGGATCTGCTGGCCCCCCACGTTGAGCTCGACCACGGCCTGCTCGATCTCCGCAAAGGCGCCCACGGCCTCCCCGACCTCCTTGGAGATGCGGTCAAAGGCCTCCGAGGTCCGGGACATGTGGGCCCTGGTGTCGGCCACCGAGGAGATGATGTCCCGGAGCACCTGGGTGATGCTCTGGGCGGACTGGGCCGCCGAGTCGGCCAGCTTGCGGATCTCCTCGGCCACGACGGCAAAGCCCTTGCCGGTCTCCCCGGCGTGGGCGGCCTCGATGGCCGCGTTCATGGACAGGAGGTTGGTCTGGGAGGCTATGTTGTCGATGGTCTGGGCCATGTCCTGGACCTGGTCGATGTGGGACTCCACGAGCTTGAAGGTCGTGATGGTCTCGTCGATCATCGTCTTGCCCTCCCCCGCCACGGTGGAGAGGGCCGTCGTGGTCATGCGCTTGTTCTGGGCCACGGTGTTGACGCTGGAAAGGGAGGCCATCATCTGGGTGATGGCCGCGGTGGACTGCTCGACCATGGCGGACTGCCGGTTGATCTGGCCGTCCACGGTGGTGATCGTCCCCGTGATCTCCTCGATCGCCTTTACCGTCTGGCTGATGTTCGCGTCCAGGACCTCGATCTGGGCGCCTATGGACCCTAGGTTGGCGCTGATCTCCTCGATGGCCGCCGAGGTCTGCACCGTCGAGGAGGAGACATCGGACTTGACGGCGTCCGTGGCCTCGATGGCCTTTTTCACCTCCCCCATAAGCCGGCGGAGCTTGCCGATAAAGCCGTTGAAGGACTCCGCAAGCTGGCCTATCTCATCCCGGCTTCCCACCGGGAGGGAGACCGTGAGGTCGGCGTCGGCCGCGGCCAGGCCCTTGAGGCTGGCCACCAGGCGGACTATGGGGCTGAGGATGCCCCGGCTCATGAGGAGAAAGATGAGGACCTGGATCGCGAGGAAGACGACAAAGAAGCCCAGGAGGGGCGGGACTATGGAGGAGAAGACCTGGGCCCGGATCCGGGACATGGGATACTCGAGGGTGATCGCCCAACGGGTCTGGGGTATGGCCATGGCCTGGATGAGGACATCCCCCTCGGCGTTCCTCCCCACAAAGCTCGTCTCCTTCTCAGCGCGCAGGGAAGCCGCCAGGGACTCGGCGCCTTGGCCGCTTTGGCCCAGGCTCTCCAGGAGGGCCGTGAGGCCCCGGGGGTCCTCAGGATCGTAGAAGTATTCCTTGTCCGGGAAGATATGCCAGAGGACTTCCCCGGACTGGGTGTCGTAGAGGGAGAGGGTCAGCTTCCTCGCCTCCATCTCGGCCTTTATGATGTCGATCAGGCGGTTGAGGCGGTAGTTAAAGGCTATGAGGCCCTGGAAACGCCCCGATTCGTCCTTGATGCCCTTGGCCGCGGTGATCACGATGACGGGGACGTCGCTCTTCTCCGCCGAGATGCGGGGAGCGCTGAACACGGGCTTGTCCGGATCGGCCTGGGAGGCCAGGAAATAGTCCCGCTTGCGCACGTCAAAGCCCTCGGCCATCTGGAGGTCCCGGCCCAGGATAAGGCCCGAGGATGCGGGGCTGGCCGCGTAGATCAGGTCCATGGAGGTGCCCCGGGCGCTGTAGTCCAGGACTTCCTTGAGGGGGGCCCAGGCGGAGAGGCGGCGGTAGTCGTCATTGTCCAGGCCCGCAGGGACCTGGCCCATCTGGGCCAGGGCCCGGGAGGCCACGGGATTGCCGGCTATGCCCTCCAATACGGCCATGCCCCGGGATATCTCGATAAAGAGACTGTCCCGGATATTCTGGGCCTCGGACTTGATCTGGGCCTGGGACCGGGCGATATCCCGGCGGTACTCGATCAGGAAGAGGGTCGAGAACAGGACGCCCAGAAAGACCAAGGGAACGGCGACAAGCAGGAAAATGCCCTTAGACCTGACACCAAGAACCATGACTCCCCCCCCAGAAAAGCTATTGTACCTTCTTGGCCCGCTTGTCGCCGGCTCCGGCGGCAAAGAGGAGCCTAGGGATCATCAGATAGAGGACCTCGCTGCGGCTGAACATGAAGAGCTCGCCCTTTCCGTCGGTAAAGCCGAGAAAGCGGTTGGCGGCCTGCATCTCCATGTCGGTCTGCTCGTCGCTTATCCGCATGTAGAGCTCGCCCATCTCCTCGTGGTCGCTGATAAAGACCGAGGCCGGCTTTTCCTCGTGGAGAAAGTGCATCTTGATGGACCAGTTCTCGTTGTCCTCCCGGTCGCTGGGCACCTCGTACCTGCGGCCCGCGGGCTCTAGGAGGAAATACACATTGGCCACATTCTGCACATTGATGCAGACAAAGGACTCGTCGATCTGCTCCAGGACCTCCAGGGTGTTGCCCATGGTGCAGAAGTGCAGCCGGGTCTTGAAGCGCTCCCACTCGTCCTCTTCCACAAAGAAGTCCTGGGCCTCCTTGAGGCCCTTGAAGACAATTCGGATAATGTGCCTCGTCGTATAGACGTCAACTTTCATATGCCACTCCTTGTGCAGCCAGTATGCCTCAAGTCCGGCCGGAGGGCCAGACCTCATCCATGGCCCTCCTCCAGGCGGCCAGGATGCGCTCGATCCTCTCGCCAACCCCGGGGTCGACCTTCTGTCGGCTGGGATCGGCCCGGAGCCAATCCAGGGACTGGCGTACGCCCTCCTGGAAGCTGATAGTTGTGCGAAAATCCGGGACAAGGCGCCTGAGCTTGGAGCAGTCGAACAGGGAGGTCCAGGCCTTGTCCCCCAGGAAGCCCCCGGCCAGGCTGGGCTCGGCCCGGGCTATGAAGTCCGAGGGGATGTGGACTATCCGGGCTTCCCGCCCCAGGGCCGAGGCGATGGTCCGGTGGATGGACTCCCAGGTCAGGGCCTCGTCCCCCATGATCTGGACGGCCTCGCCGTAGGCGGCGGGGTTGCCCAGGAGGCCCACGAGGCCCACGGCGAAGTCCCTGGCGTGGGTCAGGGTCCAGAGGGCCTGGCCGTCCCCATGGACGATGATCTCCTTGCCTTCCAGGATCCTTCCCGCGACCGTCCAGTCCGAGGACGAGAAGGCCGTGGGCACCCAGCCGTTGGCGTAGGTGTGGGAAGGCCTGATGATCGTCCAGGGGAGGTCCCCCGCCCGGGCCCGGATCAGGTCCTCGCAGGCGATCTTGTCCCGGGAGTACTGCCAGAAGGGATTGCAGAGGGGGGTGGACTCGGTGATCACCGGGTGGACGGCGGGCTTGCGGTAGGCCGAGGCCGAGGAGATGAAGACATACTGGCCGGCCCGCTCCCGGAAGAGCCTCAAGGAGGCCTCGACCTGGGCGGGCAGGTAGGCGATAAAATCGACCACCGCGTCAAAGCTCTCCCGGCCCAGGACCCTCTCCACGGCCGCCTCGTCCCGGACATCGGCCTGGAGACTATGCACCCCCTCGGGGGCCTTGCCCGGATGGCTGCCCCGGTTGAGGTGCCATACCTCCATGCCCCTGGCCAAGGCCCGGTGGGTACATTCCAGGGAAAGATTGCCCGTGCCGCCGATAAACAGGATCTTCATCGCTGCCTCGGCCCTAAAAACGCCATAGCCTGCCTCCCGAAATTTTGTGCCGACCTCGAAGCCTAGGCAATTTGCCGCAAAATGCAAGCTCGCCTGGGCGGCTAGGGGATGGCCCAGCCCACGCCCTCGGCCCCGCAGGCCTCCCCGAGAAGGCCGGCAAAGCGCGCCATCAGGGCCTCAAGGGCCGGACGGCCCTCGTTGAGGGGAGCATAGACCACGGCGATCACATCCCTGCAGGACTCGAAGACCTTGGTGGCCATCGCGTCCTTGACGGGATTTCCGCAGGCCTCCCAGGCTTCCCCCAGCCTTCGGCGCACCAGGAGGAGGTCCTGGAGGCCTATCTCCTGGCCCGAGCCGTTAAAGACATAGGCCTCGCCCTCCCTGCCCCGGGAGAGCTGGAGCTCCGGGCCCACAAGGGCCAGGTCGAAGATCGAGGCCGGCCACATGGCCTCGAGGCTCAGGGCATTGTTCACGTCCACGGGGCCGTTGACCAGGGGAAAGCCTCCCAGGGGGCCTTCGCCTTCCAGGGCCGAGGCGAGGAGGTATTCGCTCGAGGGCTTGGCCCGGCCGGCGGGCTTGTAGACCCCATGGCGGAGGATATCCCTGACGGCGGCCTTGCGACCCTCCGTGAGGTGGGCCTCCCCGGCCGACCTGACCCGGGAAAGGATCTCCAGGAGCCAGGCCGGGGCCTCGGTCGTGGGGGGCCAGGACGGGAGGCCCAGGCCCCAGGCAAGGCCTATCCGGATTTTCTGGAAATCCTGGCTTGGGTCGAGGCTAAACTGGACGGGACAGGGCTGGGTGTTCATGGGGACCCAGTATACTCTGTCCCGGCCTTGCCAGGCCCTTGAAATCCGGGGAGAATCGGGACCATGGACTATACCCTTGAAAGCCTGCTTGCCCAGGAAGCCAGCCTCGCCCTGGACCATTTTTCGAACGACGATGCCTGGGCCCTGGGCTCGGCCCTCGTGGCCCTGGCCAGGTCGAGACGGCTCCCGATAGCCGTCTCCATCGTCCGAGGGGGCCAGCGCCTCTTCCACTACGCCGCCCCGGGCACAACCCACGACAATGACCTGTGGCTTGAGCGCAAGCTAGCCACGGTGCTCCACTTTGGCCATTCCAGCCTCTACGTGGAGCGGAAGCTCCTGGAGCAGGGCTCGAGCCTCCAAGGCAAGTACGGCCTGGATCCGGCGGCCTATGTCGCCGCGGGAGGGGCCTTTCCCCTGGTGATAGCGGGCACGGGCCTTGTGGGCGGGGCGGCGGTCTCCGGCCTTAAAGGCGAGGAAGACCACGACCTGGTCGTGGAAGCCCTCAGGGAATTCGCGAGGCCATCCTGAGCGGCGCCCCGGCCGAGCCGAGAGGGCGGGGCCTTTCGATAACCGGAAAAATCCTTGCGACCATGGCCCTCCTCATCGTCCTATTTCTCGTGATGCTCCTCTTTTTCCTGGGCCTCTCCCGGGACATGGACAGCTATGCCTCCCTCATCAACGGCACGGGCAGGATCAGGGGGGGGATCCAAAGGGTGGTCAAGCTCGAGCTCGCCGGCCAGGGAGAGGACCAGGCCCTGGCGGCGATAGACTCGTTCATAGAAGCCGCCAAGGGGGACCGCCCCTGGACCCTTGGCAATTTTGGAAATCTTGAGGCCTACCGCAGCCTCCTTGACCACCTGGACAAGGCCTGGCAGGGGCTCAAGGTGAGCATCGCCGCCTATCGCAGGGGAGACCTCCCGGCCTCCGTCCTGATCAGGGAAAGCGAGGGCCTTTGGGCGATGGCCAACTCCATAGTCGACGAGGTGGAAGAGTCCTCCCACCACAACCTGGTGATCTCCTACTACCTGGCCCTCATCGTCGCCCTCGGCATCCTGGGCCTCCTGGGGGTCTATGTGGCGACCAAGGTCCTCGTGAAGGACAGGATAGAGGTCCTGGCCGAGCGCGACGCCCTTACAGGCCTCTACAATCGCCATTATTTCGGCCGTATCGCCGAGAGGCAGATCGAGGAGGCGAAAAGGTCGGGGAGGAGCCTGGCCCTTCTCATGTGCGACATCGACCACTTCAAGGACATAAACGACCGCTACGGCCACCCTGTCGGGGACGAGGCCCTCAAGGCTGTGGCCACGGCCCTCCGGACGGCAAGCCGGGCCACCGACCTGGTGGCCCGGTTCGGCGGGGAGGAATTCGTCATCCTCTCCGTGGGGGAATCCGAGCCCGGCTACCGCGCCTATGCGGAAAAGCTGAGGAAGGCCGTCGAGGGCCTGCGCATGGATGGGGGCTTCAGCCTGACCATAAGCATCGGGGTCGCGGTATGCCGGAAGGGGATGGGCTTGGGCGATGTCCTGAGGAAATCCGACGAGGCCCTCTATGCGGCCAAAAACGGGGGAAGGAACATGGTCGTCCTGGCCTAAACAGGCCAGGGTCGGGGCCTTGGGGTCGGCCTAGTCTTCGTCGGCGTCCCCGCCCTCGCTGCCCTGGACCAGGCCACCTCCGGAGGCCAAGGCACCGGCGGTGGAGATGCCCTCTCCGGGAAGGGTCTCGAGGCCGGGCAGGAGGCTGCCCTGGGAAGCCCTATGGGAGCCCTGGGCGGAGCCCCGGCCCAGGACCTCGGGATTGCGCACAATGTCGCGGGGCTTGGAGCCCTGGGCGGGGCCCACGATACCCCGCTCCTCCATGAGCTCCACGAGGCGGGCGGCCCGGTTGTAGCCGATCTTGAGCTTGCGCTGAATATAGGATGCCGAGGCCTTGCCCTGGGACAGGACTATCTCCAGGGCCTGCTCGAAGAGGGGATCCCCCTCGCCGTCGTCGAAGAGGGAGGGGCCGTCGTCCTCCTCGTCCTCGTCGATAAAGATCTCCTCGTCTATGTAGTCGGGCTCGCCGAGGGTCTTCACGAACTCCACGGACTTCTCGACCTCCTCCTCGGAGACAAAGGCCCCCTGCATGCGGATCGGGAAGGGGTCCCAGGCCGAGGCGAAGAGCATGTCCCCCCGCCCGAGGAGCTTCTCCGCCCCCACCATGTCGATGATGATGCGGGAGTCGAACTTGGAGGCCACCATAAAGGCTATGCGGCTCGGGATGTTGGCCTTGATCAGGCCCGTGATCACGTCGATCGAGGGCCGTTGGGTGGCCAGGACGAGGTGGATGCCCACGGCCCGGGACATGGCCGCGAGGCGGGCCAGGGTGGACTCAAGCTCCTTGCCCGTGGTCGCCATGAGGTCGGCGAACTCGTCGACCACCACCACGATATAGGGGAGCCGCTCCTGGACATAGCCCTTGTCCTTGATCTTGCGGTTGTAGCTCTTGATGTCCCGGACCCCAAGGTGGTCCAGCATTGAATAGCGCCGCTCCATCTCGCAGATGCAGTACTGGAGGGCCTGGAAGGCCCGCTTGGGCTCGGTGATCACCGGGGTGAGGAGGTGGGGCACGTCGTTGTAGAGCTTGAGCTCGACGATCTTGGGGTCTATCAGGATCAGGCGCACTTCCTCGGGGCTGCGGCGGAAGAGGATCGAGAGGATGATCGAGTTGACGCAGACCGACTTGCCCGAGCCCGTGGCGCCGGCGATCAGGAGGTGGGGGGTCTGGACGAGGTCGATAAACTGGGCCTCCCCGGCTATGTCCTTGCCGAGGATCACGGGGATCTCCATCTTGGCCGTCTTGAAGGCCTCGTTGTCCACGATCTCCCGCAGGGAGACGATGGACCGCCTCTCGTTGGGCACTTCGATGCCCACGGCGTGCTTGCCCGGTATGGGGGCCACGATGCGGACGCTCGAGGCCGCGAGGCGCAGGGCTATGTTGTCCGAGAGGTTGGCGATCTTGGACAGCCTCACCCCCGGGGCGGGGAGGATCTCGAACATGGTGATCACGGGACCCTTGCGGATCCCCGTCACCTCGGCCTTGATGTTGAACTCCGCCAAGGTCTCCTGGAGGACCTCCGCGGAGTGGCGGGTCTTCTCGTCGATGATCCAGTACTGGCCGTCCGGGTAGGTATTGAGAAGACCGTCCACGGGGACGGCATAGTTCCTGGGCTTGCGCCGGGCCAGGACCCGCCTCAGGGCCTCGGCCTTGGCTTCCTCGGCGGCGGCTTCCTCGGCTGTCATGGGGTGGGCCGGGGGCACGGAGGTGAATTCGATCACCCGGGCGCCTAGGGCAGGGCCCGAGGAGACCAGGCCTTCCCCGGCCGGGCCCTCGCCTGCCGCCCCAAGGCTGCCTGCGGGGGCCAGGGCTATGGCGGCGCCCAGCGGAAGGGCCGCCGCCGGATCGTCTGTAGCGGCCTGGCTTACTGTGGCGGCCTTGGCGGCCGTGGCAGCCCTGGCGACCTGGGAGGCCGCTTTTCGGTCTGCCCCGAGGACAAGATTGATAGGCTCCTCCGCCGGGGCTTGGGAGGCCTCAAGAGTCTCGGGCCCTTCGGCCGACTCGGCGCTTTCGAAGTCGGGGAGGTCTTCCTCATCCCCTTCCTCCCCAGGAACGCAGGTCAGGTGGGGGGCCGGAGGGAGGTCGGGAACCCTAAAGGAAAAAGTCCCGTCGGGATTGTCCGGCTCGGACCCGGCCGTGGGCCTGGCCTTGGCCGCGATCTTGCCGGCGCCCTTGGCCGAGGCCTTGGCCCGGCCCCCGCCGATATAGCTGGGGCCGGTGAGGAGGCGGGTCGGGGAGCCAGGCCGTTCAGCCTCGGCCTCGGCCTGGCCGGACTCCAGGGGAAAGAGCAGGAGGGAAAGTCGGGCCACGAGCAGGGAGAGAAAGAGGATGAGTAGGCCGGCCACAACCCCCAGGGCGGGAAGGCCAAAGCTCTCCAGGGCGGGGATGGAGGAAAACCAGGCCTGGGGCTCCACGCTTATCCGGGCAAAGAGGGCCAGGACCAGGAAGGGGAGGACCGAGCCGGCCAGGCCAAAGATAGCCGCAGGCCTAAAGCCCGGCAGCCATGCCAGGAGGGCGGAGGCAAAGAACCAGAGGGGCAGGCAGAGGGCCGCCCAGGAGAAGGAGGATGCAAGGTAGTCCCCGGCCAGGCCCAGGGCACGCAAGGCTCCCCCAAGCTCCCCTGCCCGGGGCCCTAGCCCCAGGGCTAGGGCCAGGACAAGGCCGGAAAGGGCGAGGAGGAATGATAGGACCCTGGCTCCGGGCGAGGATCGCGAGGCGTGGCTGGACATGGATCTGGCTCTCTCCTGGGGCCGGGAAACAGGCCCTTCCTCTCTATCGGCGGTTTTCTAGAGGAGGAAGAGTCCCGCCAGGCCCACCGGCACAAGCCAAGCCGCAAACCAGGCCAGCTTGCCCCTCTTGATGATCCTGAGGAGGATGGTCAGGGCAAAGAGGCCGGAGACAAAGGCCACCAAGGCCGAGACGAGCATCGGGACCAGGGGGACCGAGGCGGCCAGTTGCCCTGCGTCCTTGAGCTGGAGGACAAAGGCCCCCAGGATGGCCGGGATGGCCAGGAGGAAGGCAAATTCCCCGGCTTCCTCCCGCTTCATGCCCCCCAGGAGGCCCGCGCTGATCGTCAGGCCCGAGCGGCTGATCCCGTTAAAGACCCCCAGACCCTGGCCCAGGCCCACCAGGAGGGCTTCCTTGAACCCAAGCTGGCGATAGCCCTTATTCCCGGGCTTGATAAAGGCCGAGGCTACCAGGATGGCGGCCGTGATGAGGAGCTCGGCCGCGACAATATGGACGGTCTCGAGGTCGGCCACGTATTTCTGGATGCCAAAGCCCATCACCGCGGTCACCGCCGTGGCCCCCAGGAGGGGGAGGACAATGGCGAGGTTCTCCTTGTCGGCCTCGACCTGCTTCCGGGTCGCCCAATGCCAGAGGGCCACCAGGATAGCCCAGATCCGCCGGCGGAAGACCAGGAGGACGGCCAGGAGGGTGGCCATATGGAGGACAATGTCAAAAAGCAGGGGAATGTCCCCCAGACCCAGCATGTCCTGGAAGAGGACCAGATGGCCGCTAGATGAGACAGGGAGGAACTCCGCAAGGCCTTGGACAAGGCCAAGGACGATAGCCTGGAATATGCTCATGGGGCCTAGTATATCGGGAGCGGGACGGGGAGTCTCGGGGACCGGAAAAATCCTGGACGATCTTGCTTTAAAACTTAGTTTTTCAATCGTATATTGGATATCTCCATACTTGATAAGCAGGGAAGAGCCATGTAGTATGCATGGAAGTTTTTATCGAAAGGACACATATGATCATCGAAAAAGACCGCGTGGTCTCCATAGATTACTCGCTCAGGGACAATGGCGGGAATCTTATCGATTCCTCCGAGGGCGGAGAGCCCCTTGCCTACCTCCATGGCAACGGGAACATCATCCCCGGCCTGGAGAAGCAGCTCGCCGGCAAAAAGGCCGGGGACAGCCTCAAGTGCGTCATCGAGGCCGTGGATGCCTATGGCGAGCGGGATGACAGCCTTGTCTTCAAGGTTCCCAAGACCGAGTTCGAGGGCGCCGAGGTCGAGGTGGGCATGCAGTTCGAGGCCCACGGGGAAGAGGGCGCCCAGATTGTCACCGTCGTCAAGGTCGAGCAGGACGAAGTGACTATCGACGCCAACCACCCCCTCGCCGGGGAGCAGCTCCACTTTGACGTCAAGATCGTCGAGGTGAGGGAGGCCTCCGCGGAGGAGCTCGAGCATGGCCATGTCCATGGGGGCTGTGACTGCGAGGACGGGGACTGCGAAGGCGGCGGATGCGGCGACGGAGGCTGTGGCGACGGAGGCTGTGGCTGCGGTCACTGATCGCCCCGACCACCTTCCTCCCCTCATGAAGCTCCGAATTCTCGACTGGATCGTGATTGTAGCCTGCGCCGCCGGGATAGCTGTCTCGGCGGCCTTCGTTTATGGGGGCGGCAACTCCTCCTCCCGAGTCGTGATCAGCGGCAAGGACGGGGAGTGGGTCTATCCCCTGGACAAGGACAGCCAGGTCGAAGTCTCGGGACCCCTGGGGATAACCAGGGTGGGCATCGAGGGGGGGGCAGTCCACATCGAGGATTCCCCCTGCCCCAACAAGACCTGCCTGGCCGCAGGCTCGATCCGCGACAAGGGCCAGTGGCTGGCCTGCCTCCCCAACGCGGTCTTTGTGCGGATCGAAGGCGGAAAAACGGAGGCCGGCGTCGATGCCTCAGTCTACTGAAACCACAAGGCCCTCCCGGCTCACCGACAAGGCCGATCTTACCGCCCTGCTCGGGGCCTTTTGCTTTTTCCTCTCGGCCATCGAGTACATGATCCCCAAGCCCCTGCCCTTCATGCGCCTCGGGATAGCCAACCTCCCCATCCTCCTCGCGGTGGACATCCTGCCCCTTCCCTGGTACCTCGTCCTGGCCCTGGTCAAGGTTGTGGGCATGAGCGTGATCTCAGGCTCCCTCTTCTCCTATGTGGCCCTTTTTTCCCTGGCCGGGACCCTCGTGGCCGCCCTGACCATGTGGCTGGCCCGCCGGGCCGGGGGCCGCCATATCTCCGCCGTGGGAGTCTCGGTCCTGGGGGCTACGGTCTCCAACGGTGTCCAGATCTTTCTGGCCAAGTATGTGGTCTTTGGGGCTGCGGCGGTCTACATCGCCCCCCCCTTCCTCCTGATAGGCCTCATGACCGGGGCCGTCCTAGGGATCTTTGCGGAGCGCTTTTCCCGGACCTCGGTCTGGTATGGCCGGGCCCTGGCCGCGGCGGGCAGGCCTCCCCGTGCCTAGGCGGGATTCCCCCCGGGCCGTCAAGAGCCGGGAAGCCCGGGCCAGGCGGGCCACGGCCTTTGAGTCCCTCTTTGCCCCCTGGGCCCTCGCCCTCGCCGGGGCCCTCGTCTCCCTGGCCTTCCTCTTCCAGCCCCGGCCTGAGCTAAAGCTGCTTCTCTTCCTGGGCTTTATCGCCGTGGCCCTGGCCTCGGGCAAGAAAGTCTCCCTCCTGGCGACCCTCCTTGTGAGCCTGGGTATTGTGGCGGCTAACCTTCTCGTGCCCGTGGGAAAGGTCCTGGTGAGCCTTGGGGGCTTCAAGATCACCGAGGCGGCCCTTCTGGACGGCTTCGACAAGGCTATCACCTTCGAGGGCCTGATCTACATCTCCAAGGCCTCGATCCGCCCGGGCCTGCGGATCCCCGGGCGCTTTGGCTCCATCGTGGGCCAGGCCTTTGTGTACTACGACCGCATTGTCGAGTATCGGGGCAAGATCAAGGTCGCGACTATCTTTGAGGACGCCGACGCCCTGATGCTCTCAGTCTGGGATGCCGAGCCCCCGGCCGCGGCCGCCGCCGCCGCCGGACCTGCCCGGGCCAGACCCCTGGGCCTCGTCCTGGCCGCCGCCGCCGTCGTCCTCGCCCTGGCCGTCCTCGGCCTGGGCTTTTACCTAAAGGCGAAGGCCTAGGCGGGGCTCTCAAGGCTATCCAGGAAGATCCCTCCGGCCAGAAGGTCCGCCGAGCCCCCCGGGGAGAGGCGCCTTGCCACAAGGTCCCGGCCCAGCCTGGCCAGGCCAGCCCTCGCGGCCCCGTCGTCCCCAGCGTTCCCGTCGCCGGCCCTGGCCCAGAGGCCCAGGACCTCCCGGGCCCCTGCCTGGGCAAACTCCAGGCCCTCAGGGCCTCCCCTAGATAGAAGGCAGGTGTCCTCAAGATCGCCCATCGCGCCCAGGAGGGCCTCCAGGAGGGCCTTCTCCCGGGCCTGGGGGCCCTGGCCCCGGGCCCTGCGCAGGGGGGGTAGGACCCGGGAGGCCAGGACGGGATAGCCTGCCTCAGCTTGGCCCCTCGCCCCGGCCACCCCCAATTCCCTGCGGAGCCTCTGGCCCGCGCTCACGGCCCCGGCCTTGCCCGGAACATCGAGCTCCTGGCCCAGGCCCTGGGCCATCCCGGCTACGGTGGAAAGCACACTCTCCCCAAGGCCAGGCCCAGGACCCTCCCCGCCCCGCCCCGGGGCCGAGCGGCTATAGAGGACAAAGGCCGCGATGAGGAGGCCCAGGGAAAAAAGGGCTCCCTTGTGGGTGTTGACCCCCCCAGTCACCGCAAACATCGCCGCCTCGGCCCTTTGCCCCGGCCCCCGGAGAGCGGCCAGGAGGGCCCGGCCATCGGCGCCAGGAAAGGCCAGAGAAAGCCGGGCAACCTCCCCGAACCAGGGCTCAAGGGCCCGGGCCGAGGCGATCATGAGCCCGAGGTCCATGTCACCGTGGGCACCTTGGCTATCGGGGCCTACGAGGCCCGGCTTGCCCGGGAGGCGGGCTTCCTCGATGAGGGCCGAGGTGGCAAGCTGGGCAAGGCGCCTGGCAAGGGCTGCCTGAGGGCTGGCGGCGGGCATAGGCGCAGAATACCCCGGTCCGCTTCCATAGTCGAGGCCGCCTGGGCGTGTAGGACGGACGCCGACATGAGAATCTGGGCCCTTCCTACATACGAATCCGCGAAGTGGGCCCATCCTGCCTACAAACGGGGTTCCCCGCGCCCCAGCCCAAGAGGAGAACAAGAGGATGAAAAGACTAGCCGCCGTCCTTGTCGCCCTGGCTTTCGTCGCCAGCTTTGGCGCCCAGGTCTTCGCCGCCCCCTATCCGGACAAGCCCCTCGAGATCATCGCCCCCGCCAACCCCGGTGGCGGCTTTGACGCCCTGGCCCGGGCCATCAACCGCGCCCTCGAGGTCGAGAAGCTCTATCCCCAGCCCATGTCCGTCGTCAACAAGCCCGGTGGAGGCGGAGCCGTCGGCTTTGCCTACATGCAGATGAAGGCCAAGGACAGCTACGAGATGATCGTGTTCTCCCCCCCCCTCATCATCGGCAACCTCAACGGCACCTTCCCCGGGAAGTACACCGAGCTCAAGCCCATAGCCAAGCTCATCACCGACTACCAGGTCTTCCTCGTCAAGGCCGACTCCCCCTACAAGACCTTCAAGGACCTGATGGACGCGGTCAAGAAGGATCCGGGCGCCGTCAAGTTCGCCGGCGGCTCCGCCGCGGGCAACATGGACCACCTGGCCTTCTGCAAGGTCGCCAAGGCCGCGGGCGTCGATCCCGCCAAGCTCGTCTACGTCGCCTTCTCCGGCGGCGGCGAGGCCATGACCACCCTCCTCGGCGGCAACGTCTCCTTCGTGTCCACCGGCGTGGGCGAGGCCCTCGGCCAGCTCCAGGCCGGCACCGTCCGCGCCCTCGCGGTCACCTCCCCCGAGCGCCGCTCCGGCGTCCTCGCCTCGGTCCCCACCGTCAAGGAAGCCGGCATCAACGTCACCTATGAGGTCTGGCGCGGCGTCTTCGGAGCCTCCGGCCTGACCAAGGAAGCCCAGGACTATTGGGTCAAGACCCTCAAGAAGATGACCACCACGGCCTCCTGGAAGGATTCCCTCGAGAAGATGCAGTGGGTCGACGCCTTTGCCGACTCCGCCGCCTTCACGAAGTTCCTCGCCGACGAGAACACCTCCTATCTAGCCCTCATGAAGGACCTCGGCCTGGCCAAGTAAGATCATAATGTGCCACAGAGGCGCAGAGGCACAGAGTCAAGAGCACTGAGAATCGAGGAATTAGATCGAAAGACTAATAGAATAGAAAGAAAACAATATTGATCCGGTTTTCTTTTTATCCCCCTTTCCTGCCCTCTGTGCCTCTGTGTCTCTGTGGCTTCCCCTCTTCCCTTATTCCATTTTTCATGGAGTCCCCAAATGGCAAAGGTAGCCAAGCGCGAAGAGC
>JAKPBN010000335.1 GCA_029778945.1 Spirochaetota bacterium | reverse complement strand
TACCTGACCACCGCCACGAAGTAAGAGGGACATAGAGCAAGCCACAGAGCCCCGGGCCGCGGCCCGGGGCCTATCGCTACGCTATATCTTCGATTAGCGTAGCCGAAGGCGGAGCGTTAGACCCAGAGGAAGTGAGATATGATGATAATCGTAGGGATTTGCGATGAATGGTCGCCCTACAATTCTCATTTCCTATCTCTTTTCCCTTGGCTCCGCGCCTCCGTGACTCCGTGGTGAATCCCTGATTGGCGCATATTATTGTAGCGACTAACTATTCTCGGGGTGTGAAGTGGGTAGATACATCATCAAGCGGCTCCTGTCGCTGATACCCGTCCTTCTGGGCGTCTCCATCATCGTGTTTTTCCTCGTGCGGCTCATTCCAGGCTCGGCCCTCCAGATGTACATGGGTACCCAGGTCGAGGCGACCCCGGCCCAGATGGAGGAGCTAAAGCGGATCTTCGGAGAGGACAAGCCCGTGCCCGTCCTCTACGTCGAGTGGCTGGGCCGAGTGCTCAAGGGCGACTTTGGCATCTCCCTGCGCACAGGCCGGCCCGTCTTGCCGGACATCCTGCACCGGCTTCCCCTCTCCCTGGAGATCACGGTCCTCGCCCTCATCCTGGCCTTGGTCCTGGGCATCCCCCAGGGCATCCTCGCGGCCCTCAAGCGGAATCCCGTGGCGGATGTGGTAAACCGCGTCGTTGGCCTCCTGGGGCTATCCCTGCCCCAATTCTGGCTGGCCGCCCTCATGGTCATGGCCTTCTCGGGCTTCCGGGGATGGATTCCCATGGGCAACTATGTCAGCTTTCTCACGGATCCCCTGCGCAACCTCAAGATGATGTTCCTTCCCTCCCTGGCCATAGGAGTGGGCCTTGCGGCCGTCATCATGCGCTATACCCGCAACTCCATGCTGGAGGTCCTCCAGATGGACTATATCCGGACAGCCAAGGCCAAGGGGCTTACCAAGCGCGTGGTGATCCTGCGCCACGCCCTCAAGAACGCCATCCTCCCTGTCATCACCGTGGCAGGCTTCAATACCGGTTACCTCCTCGGGGGCGCGATCGTGATCGAGGAGGTCTTTGCCCTGCCCGGCATGGGCCGGCTGGCCCTCTATGCGATCTACCAGCGGGACTACCCCGTCATCCAGGCTATCGTCCTCGTGATCGCGACCCTCTTTGTCCTGGTGAACCTCGTCACCGACATAATCTACGCCCTCGTCGACCCCCGGATCCGGCTCGACGGAACAGCGAGCTAGGCCATGGCAGCAAGCAAGCTTTCGAAGAACAGCATTGCCCTCACGGGCATGGCCATCGTGGGCCTCTATCTGCTCACGATCCTCGTCTCCACGGTCTGGCTCCCCTTTGACCCGGTGGCCATGGACACGGAGCACCTCCTCGAGGCGCCCTCCCTGGCGACGGGCCACATCTTTGGCACGGACGAGTTCGGCCGGGACATCCTCTCGAGGATCATGAAAGGCTGCTCGGTGTCGATCATCATCAGCCTCTGCGCGACCGCCCTGGGCGCCGTGGTGGGCACACTGATGGGCATCTGGGCGGGCTACCTCGGGGGCCGCTGGGACAATCTCATCATGCGGATCGCCGACATCCTCTTTTCCTTTCCCTCCCTCCTCCTCGCCATCTTTGTCATGGCCATCCTGGGCGAGAGGACCTTCAACGTCGTGTTTGCGATCGGCATTGTCTACATACCCCAGTTCGCCCGGATCAGCCGGGGAGCCATCCTCACCCTGAAGGGCAATGAGTTCGTCCGGGCCGCGGCCTCCAACGGCGCCTCGAGGTCCTATATCCTCTTTCGCCACCTCCTGCCCAACATCCTCGTCCCCCTCATCGTCCAGGTGTCCCTCTCCCTCTCGGTGGCCATCCTCCTTGAGTCCTCCCTCTCCTTCCTTGGCCTCGGAGTCCAGCCCCCGGCCCCCTCCTGGGGCAACATGCTCTCCACGGCCCGGAAGGTGATGATGATCGCGCCCTGGACGGCCATCTGGCCGGGCCTCGCCATAGTCCTCCTCGTCCTGGGCTTTAACCTCCTGGGCGACGGCCTGCGGGACATGCTCGACCCGCGCCTGCGGAACCTGAGATAGGAACGCCAAGCATGAACGACGAAAGCATTCTCCGTGTAGAAGGGCTCAAGACCTGGTTCCGCTCGGGCTACGGCCTTGTCAAGGCCGTGGACGACATCTCCTTCGAGATCCACCGGGGCGAGACCCTGGGCCTCGTGGGCGAGTCGGGCTCGGGAAAGTCCGTGACCAACCTCTCGGTCCTCCGCCTCGTCCCCTGCCCCCCGGGAGAGATGGCCGGGGGCCGGGTCCTCTTCAAGGGCCGGGATGTCCCCGAGCTCGACCTCCTGGCCGCCGACGAGGAGGAGGTCAGGGTCTTGAGGGGCCGGAACATCTCCATGATCTTCCAGGATCCCCTGACCTCCCTCAACCCCGTCCTCAAGATCTCCACCCAGATCGCCGAGGCCATCCAGCTCCACCACGGCCTCGGCAAGCGGGAGGCCACGGCCAGGGCCGTGGACATGCTCAGGCTCATCGGCATCCCCGACCCCGAGCGGCGGGCCAACGACTACCCCCACCAGTTCTCCGGGGGCATGCGCCAGCGGGTGATGATAGCCATGGCCCTCTCCTGCAAGCCCGAGATCCTGATCGCCGACGAGCCCACCACGGCCCTCGACGTGACCATCCAGGCCCAGATCCTCGACCTCATAAGGAACCTGTCCAAGATGGACACGACGGCGGTGGTGATGATCACCCACGACCTGGGCGTAGTGGCCGGGATGTGCGACACCATCTGCGTGATGTACGCGGGCAGGATCGTCGAGAAGGCCGGGGTCGACGACCTCTTCTACGACCCCAAGCATCCCTACACGCGGGGCCTCCTTGACTCCATACCCCGGGTCGACCACTCGGGGCCCTCCCGGCTCTACTCCATACCCGGATCTCCCCCCAGCCTCGTGGACATGGCTCCCTGCTGTCCCTTCCATCCCCGTTGCTCCAAGGCCATGGACATCTGCCGCCGGGCCTATCCGCCTGAGACCAGGCTCGAGGGCCAGGGCCCCAGGTCCGTCTCCTGCTGGCTCCATGTGAAGGACTCCAATGATGTCAGATAACGCGCCTCTCCTCCAGGTCCAGGGCCTGAAGGTCCACTTTCCCATCGACAAGGGGATCCTCCTCAAGCGCCGGGTCGGCTATGTGAGGGCCGTGGACGGGGTGGACTTCCACATCGCCAAGGGCGAGGCCCTGGGCCTTGTGGGCGAGTCGGGCTGCGGCAAGTCCACCACGGCCATGGCCGTGGCCCAGCTCCAGGCCGCGACCGAGGGCCAGGTCCTCTTTGGCGGCCAGGATCTCCGGGCTCTCTCGCCCAAGGAGCTCAGGAAGGCGAGGATGGATTTCCAGATCGTCTTCCAGGATCCTTATTCCTCCCTCGATCCCCGGATGCGGGCCTTGGACATCATCGCCGAGCCCCTGCGCATCTATGCCCGCCAGGGCCTCGTGGGCCTTTCGGACGCTGAGATCGAGGCCAAGGGCCTCTCGCTCATGGAAAGATGCGGCCTTTCCCCCAGCTTTGCCCGGCGCTACCCCCACGAGTTCTCCGGGGGCCAGCGCCAGCGCATCGGCATAGCCCGGGCCTTGGCCCTGGGCCCCAAGCTCATCATCGCCGACGAGCCCGTCTCGGCCCTGGACGTCTCCATCCAGTCCCAGATCCTCAACCTCCTCAAGGATCTCCAGAAGGACCTCGACCTCACCTTCCTCTTTATCGCCCATGACCTGGCCGTCATCGAGTATTTCTGCTCGAGGATAGCCGTGATGTACCTGGGGAGGGTTGTCGAGATCGCGGACTCGGCCGAGCTCTACGCCAAGCCCCTCCATCCCTACACCAAGGCCCTCCTCTCCGCCGTGCCCCTCCCGGACCCCCGGAAGGAGAGGTCCCGGCGGCGCATCATCCTCAAGGGGGATGTGCCCTCGCCCTCGGTGGTCTATCCGGGCTGTCCCTTCAAGGACCGCTGTCCCGAGGCCATGGAGCGCTGCGGCAGGGAAGTCCCCCGGCTCAGGGCCGAGGGGCCGGGGCACGAGGTGTCCTGCTTCCTCTATGGGGCCTAGGAAAGCCATGCTCGAGGCCCGGGTCTTTAGCCTGAAGCTGGGCTTGCGAAATCCCTTTCGCATCGCCCACGGCAGCTATGACTACCGGGAGAATGTCTTCCTCGCCCTGGGCTCGGGCGGTTTTCGCGGCCTGGGTGAGGCGCCCATCGTGCCCTACTATGGGCTTTCGGTGGCCGATGTCGAGGCCGATCTCTGGCAGGGCCTGGAGGCCCTTGGGGCCGGAGACCTCCTTGGGCAGGCGCCGCCCTTGGAAGGAATGGCCGCCGAGGCCTTTAGGCATCCCGTGAGCCGCTCGGCCTTTGTCTCGGCCTGCCTGGGCCTGCGGGCCGCCGTGGGCCTTGCGGCTCCGCCTGCCCTGGCCGGCCTAGGCTCCGGCCCTCGCGGGGGCATGCCCAGCTCCTACACCATCGCCTATGACGACGATCCTGGGGCCATGGTGGCCGTCGCCAGGGCCTGCGGCTTTGACCGCCTCAAGGTAAAGGCCGGCATCCCCGGGGATATCGAGCGCATAACTTATTTAAGGCAGGCCCTCCCGGGAGCCATCCTCCGAGTGGATGCCAACCAGGGTTGGTCCCTCGCCGAGGCCCCGGGAAAGCTCCGCGCCCTCGAGGCCCTGGGGGTCGAGCTCGTGGAGGAGCCCATCAAGGGCGGTCCCGCCGACTTCGAGGCCCTGGCCGGGGCCACTTCCCTCCCCATCCTCCTCGACGAGAGCGTCCGGAGCGCGGAGGATGTCCGGCGCTTTGCCCGGGAAGCCCCTTCCGTGGCGGGCATCGTGGTCAAGACCGCCAAGAACGGCGGGCCCCTGGCAAGCCTTGCCCTGGCCCAGGCCGCCCGGGAGGCCGGCCAGAGGGTGATGCTCTCCTGCATGGTCGAGACCTCCCTCGGGGTCGCCGCGGCCCTTCCCCTGGCATCCCTCTGCGCCTGGCTCGATCTCGACGCCCCCCTCCTTATCGCGGAGGATCCCTTTGTTGGCCTTTCCTATGTCGACCAGGGCCCCTGCCTCGGCGAAGGGGGCCTCCGCCCCGGCCCGGGGCTGGAGAGCCGCCTCTCCGACCTGGCCCCCAGGGTCCTGGGAGCCTAGGCATGGACGCCCATATCAGGGACATGGTCGAGGCCGACCTGGGAGCCTGCGCCGCCATGGTCACCGACTCGGAGATAGGCCTGCGCTACGGCTTTACCCGGGAGGGGATGGCCGGAACCCTCGCCGCGGCCCTCCAGTCCTCGGGCCAGCCGGGCTCCACCCAGCGGCTCTTTGTCGCCGAGGCGGAGGCTTCTGTCCTGGGCTTTGCCTGGATGGACCTGCGGGGGGCCTTTTCCTCGGCTCCCTACCTCCGCCTGATTGCCGTCGACCCGGGGCGGAGGGGTGGGGGCGTGGGGGCCTTGCTTCTCAGGGAATTCGAGACCCGGGGCGAGGCCTCGGGCCGGGACCCCTGCCTCCTTGTCTCGGACTTTAACGCCGCCGCCCGGGCCTTCTATGCCCGCTCAGGCTACCGGGAGATCGGAATCCTCCCGGACTTTGCCCGGCCCGGGATCGGAGAGGTCCTGATGGTCAAGCTCCGCAAGGCCCCTGGGGGCGGGAGTCCGGGAGGATGAGGGGCCTTGACGCCGAGCCTCTTCAGGTCGAATGGGAGCGCATAACCCGCCGCTTCCTGGACCGGGGTGCCTTCGCGGGAGCCGTGCTCCGGGTCGAGGATGCCTCAGGGCCCCTTTTCGAGGCTGCCCTGGGGGATTCCCGGAGGGATGCCGAGGCCAGGAGAGCCTTCCTGGCCAGCGACCGCTTTGACCTGGCCTCGGTGACCAAGCTCTTTACCGCCACGGCCGCCTTGAGGCTCGTGAGCCTCGGGCGCCTTGCCCTAGGGGACCGGATAGCCGAGGTCCTGGACTTGACCCGGCCCGACCTGGCTAAGGCCTTGGCCAGGGTCGATATCGCGGCCCTCCTTAGCCATTCCTCGGGCCTCCATTATTGGTATCCGTTCTACGTCCGTAAGGGCGAGGCCTTCGAGGACATCCTCGCCGAGGTGCTCAAGGCCACGCCCATCAAGCCCGAGGTTATCTACTCGGACCTCAATTTCATCCTCCTTGGAAAGGCCCTGGAGGCCGTGACCGGCCTTGGACTCCGGGAGGCGATGGCCGACCTCGTCCTGGGCCCACTCGGACTCGCGCATACCGGCTATTCCCCGGTGGCCTGCGAGGGCACGGTGGCCAGCGAATTCGGCAACCGCATCGAGGAGGGCATGGTGGCCGCCCTCGGGCTGGGCTTCTCCGGCTGGCGGACCCGGGACAGGGGCCTCTGCGGCGAGGCCGATGATGGCAATTGCCATTACTATTTCGGCGGGGCTTCTGGCCATGCGGGCCTCTTTGCCGACGCCCGGGACTTGGCGGCCCTGGGGAGGCTCTGGCTGGGCGGGGGCCGGCTAGGAGCCGTGCCAGGAGAAGGCCAGGCCTTTATCGACCCGGGCATCGCGGCCGAGGCTAGCCGCGACCAGGGCGGAGGCCGGGGCCTGGGCTTCCAGCTCGGGGAAAACTACCCGGGCGGGGGCTATGGCCACACGGGCTTTACCGGCAGCTATCTCCACATAAATGGCCCTCGAGGCCTTGTGATCGCCGGCCACGCAAGCCGCCTCCATGTGGCCGAGCCCCGGCGGATCAACGACTACTGGCAGGAATTGTCCACGGCCCTGATAAACGCCCTGTAATACCCCGGGCCCGGCCTGCCGATGCTCAAAATGTGAAGCCGCGAATCCCGTCCGCCGCCTTCCTCTGCCTGGCCCTGGCCCTCCTGGGCGGGAGCCTGGGGGCGGCTCCCCTTCCGGCCCAGGCCAATCCCGACCTCAGCCTGGGGCCCGGGGACCTGCGGATCGAGGCCAGGGCGGACGGTGGCTTTGACCTCTATGTCAAGGTCAAGCCCGGCCTTGGCTCCATCCTCCTCACGGAGTCCACCAAGGACCCGGAGATGAAGGCCGACAACTTCGCCTACCGGGCCGCCGAGGCCAATGAGGTCAATGGGGCCGAGATCCGCCTCCTCGACGGCAAGCCCCTGCCGGCCTCGAGCCGACTCTATTCCCTGATCTCCTCGACCCCCCTCCCGGATCCCGTCTTTGGCAAGGCCTTTCGCATCCTCATACCCCCCGTCCTCCTCTACGGCTATCCCTGGAGCCGCTCGGGCAGCGTGGCGGTGGGCCAGGGCACCTACCTCAACATCAGGGCCTTCCAGAAGCCCTATGGCGACTACCGGGGGGCCTTTAGGGACAATCCCTATGCCATCTCCATCACGGCCCGGCCCCCGCCTCCGCCCCCGGCTCCCCCGGCGATCGAGCCGAGCCCCGTGCCTCCCCCGCCCCAGGTCCCGGCTCCGCCGCCGCCGGATGACGACAGGACTTCCTCCAAGCTCGTGGGCCTTATCGAGCCCGAGGCCGGAAAAAGCCTCGACCTGGTCGTCTGCCTCGACACGACGGATTCCATGACCCCCTATATCGATGATCTACGAGCCTACCTAGGACCGGTGCTCAAGGCCCGGGTGGCGGGCTCTTCCCGGTTCCGGATAGGCATTGTGCTCTTCCGGGACTATTGGCCCGACGACTATATCACCCGGAAGTATCCCTTTACCTCGGACATAGGGGCGGCCGTGGCCATCCTCAAAGGCGCCAAGATCGGCGGGGGCGGAGACGTCCCGGAAGCCCAGATCGAGGCCCTCTATACGGCCGTCACCGAATACGACTGGACCGCCGACCGCCGCCAGGTGATCCTCGTCACCGATGCCCCTCCCCACCCAGACCCCCGGGGCAAGCTCCTCTTTGAGGATTTCCTGCGGGAGGCTGGAGCGCGCCATATCGAGGGGGACGCGATCATCGAGCCCAAGGTCCTGCTCAAGACCAAGCCCAGCCTGGGGGAACTGCCCAACGAGCTGTCCCGCCTTTCCGCCTTGGCGGCCGCGGGCAAGGCCATCCGCCTCCTTGTCCTGCCGCCAAGCCTCCAGGCAACTATCCTTGCCTCCCCTCCTCCAGGCCTGAGCCCGGGGATGGAAATCCTCTCGCCCGAGGGGACGGGCCTGGCGTCAGGGTCCGAGGTCGACAAGGCCCAGGCTTTGAAGGCCGGGATCACCGCCGGGGCGAGCCATGTCATCTTTTCCCGGACCCTCACGAGCGGCGGCTTTACGGAAAGGGTCACTCGCCTCCTCGAGCTGCCCGGAGGCGCCGAGCTGGCCCATGACGTAGCCTGGTTTGCCCAGTCCGCAGGTACTTCCGCCCTGTTTATCGACGGGACGAGGGTAAAATAGCCCGGCGAACTTAATCGGGGTCTGACCCCAGACCTTAATGCCGCCGGTTTTATTGCGAATTCGACAAAGGTGCTATTTGCAAATAATGTCATTGACAATATATGTAGTATGCATTTAATATCCTTCCCAAGGCCAGCCGGGCCGTGGAGGATGCATGACCAAGGAAGGGATCCGGGATTTTCGCCGGAGCCTGCGGGCCCTCGAGCGCCAGATCGAGCTAGCCCTGATAGCCCAAACCGAATGCTGCGGGGTAAGCCCCGCCCAGTGCCATGTCCTTCTCGAGGCAGAGGCGGCCGGAGAGGCTAGTGTCGGGGAGTTGGCCGCCAGCCTCGAGCTCGATGCCTCGACCTTATCCAGGACCGTAGACGGCCTCGTGAAGGCGGGCCTCCTAGCCCGGCGGGAGGATCCGGAAAACCGCCGCCGCCAGCTAGTCGGCCTGAGCCCCGCGGGGAGCCTAAAGGTCGGCGTTATCAACGCCCTTTGCGATCGCTATTACGAAGGCCTTCTAGGAGGCCTCCCCGAGGCCGAGGCGGCGGCCTTCCTCAGGGCCCTGCCCCTTTTTGTCCAGGCCTTGAAGGCCTGGAGGACCGAAGATGGCGATGGAGCCTGCTGCGGCACCGCAGTGGAGGCCCTCCCATGAGCATTCTTCTAGGCACGAGGACCATCCCCGAGGCCCAGGCGGGCTTTGTGGCCCTGGAGGCGCTCAGGAAGCCCTGGGTCCACCGCTTTATGGTCCGTGGAGGGAGGACCATCCCCGTCGTCGCCACCGCCCTCAGCCTTGCGGATAGGCTGGGCTCCCTCAAGGCCCGCTGGGGCATTGGGCGCATGGGCTACAGCGTCCTGCCCGGCCTCTACGCCGTCGGCAGCCCCGAGGGGGAGTCTCCCGTCTTTGTCAGCGCCAACTACAAGATGAGCTTCGACGCCCTCCGCTCAAGTCTCCAGGGCATCGACGGCTGGATCCTGGTGCTGGACACCAAGGGCATCAATGTCTGGTGCGCCGCCGGCAAGGGGAGCTTTGGCACCGCCGAGCTTGTGTCCCGCATCGCCAAGACCAAGTTATGCTCTATGGTCAGCCACAGGATCCTCATCCTTCCCCAGCTCGGGGCCCCCGGGGTCGCGGCCCCGGAAGTGGCCAAGGCCTCGGGCTTTAAGGTCCAATGGGGTCCGGTCCGCGCCGCGGACATCAAGGCCTGGCTGGCGGCGGGGCGCCGAAAGGACGAGGCGATGAGGGAAGTCTCCTTCACGCTTCGAGACCGCCTGGCCGTGGCCCCCGTGGAGATTGTCCACGCCTGGCCCCTCCTGCCCGCCTCCTTGGTCCTGGCCGCCGCCTATGGCCTGCCCTCCGGGCCGGGCTGGGCCGGGCGGTCCTTGCCCCTGGCCGTCCTCCTCCTGGGCCTCGTCCCCGTGGGAACCATCCTCTTTCCCGCCCTCCTCCCCTGGCTTCCCTCCCGGGCCTTTGTGGTCAAGGGCGCCCTCCTGGGGGCGGCCTGGGCCGGGTTGTGCGCCATCGTATTCCATCTGCCCCTCCTTGCGGCCCTTGGGGGCGTCCTTGTCTCGGCCCCGGTGGCGGGTTTCCTGGGCATGAATTTCACCGGGGCCTCGACCTACACCTGCCAGCCCGGGGCCCTCCTCGAGGTTGAAAAGGGCTTTTGGCCGATGCTGGCATCCCTGGCCCTGGGCCTTGGGGCGGGCATCGCCTCGAGGGTGCTCGGACTCTAGGAGGAAGCACGATGACTAGCAGCTACATCAAGAACGGCGAGACTCTTGCCTTGGACAACGCGGCCTGCATCGGCTGCGGGGCCTGCGTGGATGTGTGTTCCCATGGGGTCTTCAGCCTCGAGGCCGGCAAGGCCCGGATCGACCGCCGGGAAGCCTGCATGGAATGCGGGGCCTGTGCCCGCAACGGCCCCGTGGCGGCTCTGGCCGTCGAGGCGGGGGTAGGCTGCGCCGGGGCGAACAGCCTGGGCAAGTTGCGCGGCACAGCTCCCAGCTGCGGTGGCGAGGCTGGCGGTGGCTCCGGCAAGGGGACGGCCTGCTGCTAGGGCGGGGT